>CANDMI010000067.1 GCA_947385775.1 uncultured Eubacterium sp.
TTAGGTTAGACCCTATAAAAGAATCTAACCTAATATTTAACTAAATGACATTGATGGCTGAACTGTTACAAAAATTTTATCGAAGTTTACAAAAAGTGGTTGTAATTTTTACAAAACGTGCTACAATATATATAATTATAGCTTTTAATCCTAAAATTTTGTGTCATAATTTTTATAAAAGGGGGTATGCAATGATGCAAAAGGAAAAAATAATACAAAGATCGCTTTTTCTTGCGGTAGCGGCTGCAAGCCTGGTAGCGGCTCCGGCAGCGGTAAGAGCGGATGGTGAGACAACGACTACGCCTACCGGAACATTAACCGACGCAGGGATAACAAAGGTGGAAGTCGATGGGGTCGAGGGCGTTCTTACGGCAGAGTCTGGCGCAAATGAGGTATTGGTTGGCACGGGTAAGGTGAACACGAAAAAAGAGACGATTACCGTGTCTACCTGGGATATTTATGAGCCGGAGGGCGGAAGTATTACGGTAGATCTGTCAAAGCTGAAAAACACGGCGGATAATTACCTTGTGCTTGGCACAAATAAAAATGAGAACGTATCCATTGTTAAGATTCCAGTTGCGGCAAAAGTCACGAAGCTTAAGTTTGACGCGGCAAAAGCCGTATTGCAGGCTGGTTACGGCGCAAGCTCAAAGGAAGCGACGTTAAAGGAGCTGAAAGCGGATGACGCGGACGCGGCAAAATTTGAGTACCGGACAGCGTACAGCCAGTGGAAGGATATGGTAAAAGATAGTAAATTGCCGGATTTTAAATTATATCAGGTAAATGGCTCGCAGTTGTATGTCAGATTAAAAGGAGCGGCAGAAGCGCAGCTTACGCAGCCGGACGACAAAGAAAAGCTTGCTTATAATGGACAGGAAACGCAGATTCCAGTATATGTTGCCCCAAATCTGCCAGGCAAGGAAGTAAAGGTTTCCATCGCAGCCAAAGCAAAGGGCCCTTCCATAACTGCGGACTATGTAAACAGCGCGGTAAAATTGCCAAAAAGCACCGAGTGGAGACTTGCGACAGCAACCGAGATTGTTGGAGCGGCGGCAAGCACGGCGGCCCAGGATACGACGACTCCTACGCCGGAAAAAACCTATCTGACTACTTTAACAGATGGGAAAGCGCATTCCATAACAGAGATTTTAATGGCGGCAAATAAAACGGATCTGGCTACTGCGGCTTTGGAAGTGCGGAAAGCAAAAACAGACAAAAAACCGGCTTCGAAATGGAGCAGGCTTACGATTGAAAAGCTGGCGACGCTTAAAGCAGGCGATGGTAATGATTATGTAGAAGGCACTATTAGTGATACGGGTAAGGCGAAAAAGCCAAATGGCCAAGTGCCGGCTGCCACGACAGAAAAACAGGAATATGAGGGAGAGGGCATAAAAAACGCAAAAGTTTTTGAAAATGGCACTCAGGTTATCACAATAGAGTATGCCACAACAGGCTCAAAGAGTAATTTAAAAAATGTATTTAAGGTCACAAATAAAGGCAAATTAGGCTATGAGATCCGTATTGGCGCCAAAGACGCTGCGGAAGCGCCAACAACTGGAAAATCTACAAAGATAGCATCTGGGGCATCAAGGGAAAAGATAGTAACTGTAAAAAGCGTGGACGATCTTTCTACTGTTTGGATTCGCAGGGCAGGAGATAAAAAGACAAAGACCTGGGCTTCGGCTTGGGCAAAGTTAGGCGTAGTGGATTATCCATATGTAGTGGAAGCGCAAACACCGCCAACTACAGGCGGTAATACGCAAACAGGCGGTAATCCATAAACAGACGGCATAGCGTAAAATAAGGCAGAATCAGAAAAAGGATTGCATTCGCAATCCTTTTTCTATGCCATAGTTTGTTTTTTAAATCTATAAAACCCTGTCTTTTTGCGCGGGAATTTCCTGTGGATGCTCCATATAATAACGGTAAGGTTTTTCCGTGTCAAAAAATAAATTTCCATGCTCGGAGCGGCCCTTTAACAGGACATGGTAATTGATGTATTGGTTTGTCAAAACCTCGTCATAGCAAGCCGGAGCGGGTATTTTTAAGTATTCAAACGGCAGGTAGACTGTTTTACGGTACCATTCCTTTTTCCGGCTTCTGGAGCTGTGCCGGATTTCGGAAATGATATAATTCATCTTTTCCGATGAGCCAAAATGCGACAGGTTTAGCATTTCAAATTCCCGAAACCGCTCCCGGACAGGGAGGTTTAAAAGATCCAGCAAAATATCGGGAGCGACATGGAACGGTACGCCCTGCTCCACATAATAGCGCATTCGTTTGGAATTTGCAACCGTCTGCCAGACGTCCTTTTGGACAGCCAGGATATTCGGGCTGAAATTTTTTCCATCCGGCGCGTCGTCCAACGGAAAGATATCGATAAAAATCCCCTGGTTAAAGTCCGGGTTCATGTCGGTAAATTCGATCGCGGTCGTCCGGCTGTCACGAAGCTTGGAAAATGACCATACGATCAGGTCGTTGTAGGTTGTCTGGAAAAAATAAGGCTCCTGGAACTCGTAAGGCGCGATTTCCATCAGCTTCATATAGTCGTCCCGGGGCATGGAAAGGTCAATGTCGTCGTCCCATGGGATAAATCCCTGGTGGCGGACAGCGCCCAGCAGGGTGCCATATTCCGCGTAATAAGTGAGTCCATGCTTTTGGCACACCTCGTCAAATTTTAAAAGCAGCTGCAATTCCGTCTGCCAGACTTTCTTGCGTTTCTCGCTGACGAGGAAATCACAGCGAATTTCTTCTTTTCGAAAAGAGTCTGTAAATTCCATAAATTAAGTGAAACCTTTCTTGCGAAATTTTTGTTATCGTGATAATATAGTAATCATACATTGTTTCAGATCCTAGTTGCTTCAAATTATACCATATTGGGAAAATGAAGTAAAGAGCGGCGATTCGTGGGATTCATGGAGGAGAAAAGGATGGAGTTATATGGACAGGTCGTTACGGACGCGGATGAAATTTTTACATACTTTGAGGTGATAAGACAGCTTTCTCCGTCGCGGATATTGGATGTGGGAATGATGCTAAAGCGTATGGGCGCATTGTCCAGGCAGGCGATGCATTGCGAAGTCCCAAAGACAGCCAGGCTGGATGGGATCGATCTTTATCCGAAGGTGGAGCTGCCGATTTACGAAACGGTTTATGACCATATTTATCCGCCGGGTCAGCCGCCCCAGGAAAAATATGATCTTTCCATATGCATAGGCATGGGCGACGCTTTGCGACAATGGATGCTTGATGCGCATAATCTGGAATACCTGTCAACGCACGCGTCCGTTGTTTTATTTCATGCAGATATAAAAACAGCCGTGGATTATTTTAAATCCCGTTTTCCATGTCAGCTGATCCGCTCCGAAGGCAGGGCGTTTATACTGGCGCATCCTGCCCGCGTATAGACCGTAGGATTTTTGCCAGCTGGATTTCATAGGAAAAATCCCGCTGCACTTTTTTGTATCCAGACAGGGCGATTTTTTCCCGCTCTTTTTCGTGCGATAAATAATAACCGGCTTTTTGGATCAGATCGTCTAGGCTGTCATAAAATACAAAATCACGGTCAGGCACAAAATACTCAGCCAGCTCCGGCTGGTAATTGGTCAAAAGAAAGCCGCCGCAGCCCATGATATCGATCGCGCGTAAAGGAATGCCTGAAACAATAGAGCGAAGCGTGATATTTAAATTTATTTTTGATTTATTAAACACTTGCGGCATTTGCCTGGCATAAGTGACCGTGCCTTTGTGCGTTACATCAGGGCAAAGGCGTTTCCCAGAAGCGGAATATAAAGCTACGTCATAGCGCTTTGCCAGTTCATTTAAAAACTGGATGCGTTCGTCCGATGTGATCTTCGCCAGCAAAATAGCCTGGAACAGGTCATATTGCGGGATGGGGCAGTTTGGATCTGTTTCCAGCTTGAGATAGGATTGCAGCTTTGCGACTTTCACAGGCGTTAGCAGCTCCGCGGCAAGGTTGCAGCCCCACAGTTTTTTTTGCGCCGCCATCATTCCCTCCAGATACCCGCGCAGATTTTGCGGGAGATATTTGATCTGGTTATAATGGTTGTGCTCGTATAAATTGCCGACAAAGGAAATGTCATGCTCATAAATGGCGGCAGCTTTCTCCTCTGTGATTTGCAGCTGCTTTTTGATCCGTTTTGTGTTGCAGGCTAACGGAAGATGCTGGATGTGCTTTGCGCCAAGGATAGAAGCGGTCTTTGCCATTTCACGGTCAAATAAAAAGATATAGTTGCATTCATTTTTTAAGGCAGGCGAATATAACGTCCAGTGCGGGCAGTCATAAACCCAGGACACATATTTTGTATGGCAAGCCTGGGCTGAATCGGATACAATAGGAATAAAGTTAAAGCTAAATATAAAATCAAACGTATCGCCCTTTAATACTTTTTCTAAAGCGGCGGATACGGCGGGCTGATATAGATAATCTTGTAAAATGACCTTCATGCGCGAAACGTGATGCCCCATAGAGACGAAAGTGGAAATTGCGTCCTCGGAGCTGTTTTCACCCCATGAAAAATATAATATTTTCATAAGTCCCCCTGGCAGCGGCCGAAAAATCCGTTGGATGCCGCGTGATCTACAATAAACAGGATCATTATATCATATAGCGCATTCGAAGTAAAGGCAGACAGAATAAAGGAGGAAGAGCGATGCCGCCAAAACTGATATTTTTTACCGGAGTGTACGATACGCTGGATTTATTTACGAGGCAGTTCATACGCGAATTTACGGAATTGGGATACGAAACGCTGGAAATCAATACAAATGAGATGGCAGAGGGTTTATCCAGGCTTGCAAGGTTTGTGCAAACTCCCGTAAAGGCGGCGATCACATTTAATAATCTGGCGTTTAATCTGGAGCTTTCGCCTGGAAAAAATACATGGGACGAGCTTGGCATACCGTGCGTCAATATTTTAATGGACCATCCTTTTTGTTATCCAGACGCACTGAAAAACGCTCCGAAAAACGCGATCATTTTATGTGTCGATAAAAAGCATATGGATTACATTACGCGGTTTTATCCCCATATTCCGGTCACCGGATTTTTGGCGCATGGCGGGATTTCACTGGGTATGGAATCTATGCCAATAAAAGAGCGTGAGATAGATGTCATGTACGCAGGCGGCTTAGCCAGGAAGTTTGTGCAAAAAGTTATGCCGGAATTTAATCAATTTCCATTCGATGCGAGATTGATAGCGGACGAAGTGCGCTCGATGCTGCTGTCAGACAATTCCATAACGACAGAGCAGGCGGTGGAGGATGCGCTGAAAAAGCATGGGATCTTTTTGCCGGATGCGGAATTGTCAGAAGCGATCTCAAAGCTGCATTACGTAGAGCTGCTTGTGGTCTCCTATTATCGGGAAAAGCTTATAAGCACATTGTTGGACGCAGGCATACGGGTGCATCTGTATGGCCCGGGATGGGACATATGCGACTTTGTCCATCATCCGAATCTGGTATGGGAAGGCAGGATTTCGGCAAAAGACGTGTTGGAAAAAATGCGCCGAAGCAAGATCGTTTTAAATACGATGACCTGGTTTAAAGACGGGACCCATGACCGGGTGTTTAACGGGATGCTTGCCGGGGCGGTTGCGGTTTCCGACGAGTCGTTGTATATGAAGGAGGAGTTTTTAAGCTATCCAAAGACGGACGCGCAGTCAGCGCAGATGATCATGTTTCAGCTAAAAGAGATGGCGCGGCTTGCTAAGCTTTTAAAAAAACTTTTGTCAGACCCGGACACGATGCAAAAAATTGCGGATAACGGCAGGCGCAGGGCATTGGAGGCGCATACGTGGCGATGCAGGGCGAAAGAGATTGAGGATGATTTATTAAGCCAGCTTTAAATAAATGCAAAATAGGCAGAAACAGGATGGAAAACGGGAGGAAAGACAGGGATGGAGGTACAGGTTTACATTGCGGCGCACAAGCAGGTTGAACTGCCGAAGCTGGATGATTGTTATATTCCGATTCAAGTTGGAAGCGCGGGAAAAAAGCCGCTTGGGTATTTGACGGACGATACGGGAGAGCATATTTCGCCAAAAAACGAAAATTACTGCGAGCTTACGGGAATGTACTGGATATGGAAAAACAGCGCAAGCGACGTGGTGGGCTTATGCCATTACAGACGGTTTCTTTCCCAGGATGGAAAGATTTTGACCCGCGGCCAGATCGAAAACAGGATGCGCGATTACGACCTGATCTGCCCGGACAGCGGAATGTCAAAATACAAAAATGAGTATGCCCATTACTGTGACAGGCACAGGGAACGGGATCTGATCTGCTGTATGGATGTGGTGAAGGAGCGCTGTCCGTGGTACGCCCAGGCTTTTCGGTGGGCGCTGTCTTCAAACCTTGTTTCCATGGGCAATATTTTGATCGCGCGAAGGGACGTTTTTCATGCATATTGTGAGTGGTTGTTTGATATATTATTTGAAGTGGAAAGCCGGACGGATTTAACGGACTGTGACGCGTATCAGAAAAGACTGTATGGTTTTTTATCAGAACGGCTGTTTCGGGCGTGGCTGCTTATGCAAAAAGGGCTGCGTGTACGGGAAGAGCCTGTGCTGTATATGGAAAGGGAAAAAGATGGACCAGCTTGACAGTAGAAAAATCGCTTTTATCATATGTATGAACAACGCCGAGGAATATGCGGAATGCCTTTATTACATAAACCGTTTGGAATTGCCAAAGGGCTTTCAAAAAGACGTGATTTCCGTCACAGAAGCGCCGTCCATGGCGGCAGGCTATAATGCGGGGATGGAAAGCTCAGATGCAAAATATAAAGTGTATCTGCATCAGGACGTGCGGATCATCAATCCACGATTTATCGAAGGGCTGCTACAGGTGTTTGAATCAGACGATTCTATCGGGATTTTAGGGTGCGTGGGCACGACAAAGCTTGGGAGCGCGGCGATGGCGGTCACCTCCTGGAACGTTGGTATGGTGGCGCGCAATGGATTTCCACTGCTTTTGGAGTATGAAAAGGCGCCGGGGCTTTATGAAAGAGTGGAAGCTTTAGACGGACTGCTTTTAGCGACGCAGCACGATGTAAGATGGCGGGAGGACATCATGGACGGCTGGGATTTTTATGATATTTCCCAATGTATGGAATTTAAGCGGTCTGGCTACCATGTGGTTGTGCCAAGGCAGGAGTATCCATGGTGCTACCACGATGAGCATAGCAGCAACATGGATAATTATAATGTTTATCGCAAGCGGTTTATCGACGAATACGTAACGGACGGGGAGTTTCAGATGCCTGCGGTCTGGGCGGACGGGCAGGAATATCATAAATTAAAAAGATGGTCGGTCGACATTATGGAAAGCCTGATCGAGTCAGGGAACCACGGGCAGCTACAGCAGATATTCAAAGAGCCGCAGTACCGCCGGTATATGCATTTGTCAGAGTTTAAGGTGATCGCGGACATTGACCGCTTAGAGCAGCAGACGCAGCCAAAGGCGCGGCTATGGCAGCCTGGAATGGACAATGCGTCTGACCTGCTGAATAAAGTCCGTAAATTAAAGCAGATGGTGAAACGGATTGAGTACCGCGCCGCGCCCACAGACGGCATTATGGATCAGATCATGGAAAGCTATTCCATATACGCGGTCGCCGGAGTATTCCAGCAGTATGTGGAGCGCAGGAAGTATGTGTATCAGGAAATAAAACAATACTTAAAACAAAATCATCAGGCGGCTTTGGAGTTTTGGGAAATGCTAGAGCGTGTTTGAAAAATCATTCCCGCCATCTGCATCCCCCACTTTGTGTGAGATTTACGCCAAATTCAGGTTACATAGCACGCTTACGCCCTTCATTTGGCGCAAATCTCCCACAAATTGTGGAATACATCTGTCAGAAAGCATTTTTCAAACGCGCTCTATATATAAATTCCTGATTTTATTTTTTCTTTCATTTTGTCTTTGTTTTGCATATAATACGTATAAGGCGTGTCCGGGTCAATAAAAATTTGGTTGTGGGCGCTTGGGGACTTTTGGCAGATGTGATACTTTTTCCCATAGTGGGTTCTTAATACCTCGTCATAGCAAACAGGCGCGGGAATGTTTGTGTATTCAAAAGGCAGGCGTACGGCATCCATAAACCATTCCCGCTTCTGGCTTTTCCGATCCGGAGTGCATATGGAGCGCGTGATAAAATCCACATTTTCGGACTTGCCAAAATTAGAAAGGTTAAAATCTTCAAATTGGCGAAAACGCTCTCTGATCGGCAACGCCAGCAGATCATATAAAATATCCGGGGCAAGCAAAAGCTTTGCGCCTTGTTGTAAATGCCTTAATATCGTTTCCGGCTCTGCGATCGTCATCCATATCTCCCGTTTCATTTCCAAAAGCGACTGGGAATAGGCGCTTCCATCCGGCGCGTCGTCCAGCGGATGGATGTCGATAAATATACCCTGATGAAATTCAACCGGGAAATCTGGAAACTCAATGGCGCTCGTGCGGCTGTCCCGTATTTTCGAAAACGCCCAGATCTGATGGTCGTTGTAGCTGTCCTAGTAAAAATATGGCTCCTTAAATTCCTGCGGCGCGATTTTTTGGAATCTGGCATAATCATCTCGAAACATCACGATATCGATATCGTCATCCCACGGGATAAAACCATGATGGCGCACCGCGCCTAAAAGCGTGCCATATTCCGCAAAATAAGGAAGTTGATGTTTTTTACAGACCTCGTCAAATTTTTTTAAGATTTCCAGTTCTACGAACCAGACCTTTTTGCGCTGCGCCGTTACCGTAAAATCGCAGCGGATTTCTTCTTTTATAAAATTTTCGTCATAATTCATAATTTGCAGCTTGCCTTTCGCATAGAGTTCTCACTTGTTTTCTGATAAATATTGTAACCTACATTTTTATAACTTACAATACAAAGTTGACAAACGGATAAAATCCATGTATTGTAAAAGTGTAAAGTAAGTTAGGCCAAAAAGGGCAGCTACGTATTAGGAAAGGAGGGGTTTTATGGGCGGTATTTCAGGAGTGAATGGCGCTTATTCCTACAATTCTGTATATGGTCAGCTTGCAAGCGGCAATAAGCTAACGTCTGCGGCAAAAGGCCCTGCGCAGACGGCGATCGCGCAGCAGCATGAATCACAGATCCGGGGGACGAACGCGGCCACAAATAATTTAAAGTCTGGAAAGGATGTTTTAAACATTTCGGACGCGGCGCTTGGGGGGATTACAGATTATCTGCAAAGAATCCGCGAGCTTGCGGTGCAGGCGAATAATACGGCGACCGTGTCCGATGCGGACCGAAGGAATATCCAAAAAGAAATTGACCAGATGAAGCAGGGCATTTCCGATATCGCTTCGCAGACGCAGTACAATACAAAAAATCTGTTGGACGGCAGCATAAAAAATGGGCTGCAAATTGCGTCTGACGCAAACGGAAGCTCTGTTACGATTCAAAATTCGGCGGATTCCACGCTGAAAGCATTGGGAATAGCGGATTTTGACGTAACGAAAAAATTCGACTTAAAATCCATTGACAAAGCGCTGGAGCAGGTAAACCGTTCCAGGAGCCAGGGCGGCGCGCAGTCCAACCGTTTGGACTATGCGATACGCTTTAACGATTTTGCTTCCTATCAGACTGCTTCCGCAAAAAGCAGGCTGGCGGATACCGATTATCCGGAAGCGATTTCTGAGATGAAAAAGCAGCAGACCTTGCAGACTTATTCTTTTATGATGCAGAAAAGGAAAATGCAGGATGCGTCCCGTATGATGCAAAATTTTTGGACGTAGGCTTGCAGACGCTTGAAAGGAGCAACAGTTCAGCCCAGGACTTAGGACTTTGCGTTAGCAGAGTTTGTGCGCTCAAAGGCTGAACTGTTGCCTTACAGGAGGATTATTTCGGCAGTTTTTACAGGCATAACCCCTCCAACTGTTTTTTCGCAGGCGCATAGTCTCCGCACTTTTCATACGCTTCGATCGCTTTTTTGGCATTTCCAAGACATTCATAGATAACCCCGATATTATAATAGGCAAGATAGCTGTTTACGCCTGTCATGGAGCAATCTTTCTTTTGAGCCGCCTTTAAAAATTCCTGTATCGCAGGCTCAAACTGTTCGTTGTTCATATAGATCAATCCCATTAAAAACTGAAAATCAGCCCTGCCGCCAAATTCTTCGTAAATGCTTTCAAAGCAAAGCGCGTCTTTCGCATTCCCGCTGTTTAGCAAAGCGTACCCATAGCAATCCACCATATCGATCACATATTCCAGCCTTGGATCTAAGTCAAAAGAAAGAGCCTCACTAAAATATTGAATCGCCATTTGATAATTGCGAATCATATAATAGCTCTTTCCAAGCTGGCTTAAAATATAAGGGTCTTTGCGTTTTGCGGATTCTAGCTCCAGCAGGCGGATGTTTCGCTGCGCTTTTTTTATCCGTTCTTCTTCGGTAAGCAGGTAACCGGAGTGGTCGACGACCACTGGCGCGGCATAGGTGGAATAAGAAGCTCCATTTATAGATACGAGCTGCTCGTGGATTTTTCCCTCGTAGTGAAACAGGCGCCTGTCAAAAATACGGTTAATGCGCTCCTTGCTTTCCCGCATTTCCTGACCCTGTTTCAGCTGGTTTCGGCGCTCGATGCGGCCCACGCTTTTTGGATGCTTTTGGATCAGCTCGGAAAGGGATTTTAGATCTATGCCGCGCACCCATTCGTCGCTGTCTAAGACAAGCGCGATGTCCCATTTCGCTTTTGAAACGGCAAAATTTTTTGCTTTGGAAAAGTCGTCGCACCATTCAAACTCGTAAATGGAGCTTGTATATTTACGCGCCATAGAAAGCGTTTGGTCTGTAGAGCCGGTATCGACAACGACAATTTCAAAAGGCAGTTTTGATAAGCTGCGCAGGCAGCGCTCTAAATTCAGTTGTTCGTTTTTGGTGATGATGCAAACTGATAACATTGTTTTCTCCTGTCTGTTTTTGTCTTGTATGTTTTTGTCCTGTTTGTTTTGTGCTTTATGTTTCGTAATAGTATAAATTCATGGAATCAGTATAGCATACTTTTTGCGCGGGATAAAGGAGAAGTCAGAATATGCCGATAAGGTTAATGTGAGATTGATACTTTTCACGGCCCAGGAATCGCATTAGCTGCGCATTCTGTATGAAAGAGTAACGAAGATTTGCGAAAAGGGGGTAAGCTTATGGAATTTGCCAAAAAACGAGTTCTGATCTATAAATGGAGGGCGTATAATTATCTGGATGTGTACGAAACCTTTCAAAGGATGGGCTACGAGGTAGACGTGATTGAGCAAAGCTTATCTTCCTACGATGAGGATGAGGCTTTTTCGAATCGCTTAAGCCATATATTAAGCGAAACGACATATGATTTTATGTTTACAATTAATTATTTTGGCGTGATATCCGATGTGTGCGAGCGGTTTGCGTTGCCATATATCAGCTGGTCCTGTGACAGCCCGCTGATCAGCATGTATCATGAGTCGGTATTCAACCAGTGCAATTATATTTTTTTATTTGATAAAAGCAGCTGCCTTTATTTTCAGTCCATAGGCGTAAAGCATGTTTGGCATCTACCGTTAGCCGTGGATACCGGGCGTGTGGATTATATTTTAGAAAACGCGTCTGATCTGGAGCTTTATCAAAATGAAATATCCTTTGTCGGGAGCCTGTATGAGCGAAATACGTACGATAAGCTTTTGCCTACGTTGCCGCCATATTTGCAGGGCTACTTTGACAGCGCGCTGGAGGCGCAGCTAAACGTCAGCGGCGGAAATCTTTTGGAGCGTCTTTTAACGGATGAAATCTGTGAGAAGCTGCAACAATACTACAGGTTAGAAAAGACAGAACGGTCTTTTTCAAATTTAAAGTTAATCTTTTCCACAACCGTTTTGGGATATAAGGCCGCTAAGGAGCAGCGAACCCGCGCCCTGCTTGCGCTTGCGAAAAAGCATTCCGTATCGATCTATACAAACAGCAACGCCAGCAAGCTATTGCGCGTGGATTACCGCGGCTCTGTAGATTACTTTAGCCAGATGCCAAAGGTCTTTTATGGAAGTAAGATTAATCTAAATTTTACAATACCAAATATCCAGTCTGGAATCCCGCTGCGCGTATGGGATATACTTGGCGCGGGCGGCTTTTTGCTGACAAATTACCAGCCGGAGCTGGAGCTGTATTTTGACATAGGAAAGGACCTGGAAATATTTGAAGACACATCCCAGCTTGAGCAGAAAGCGTCGTATTATCTTTCCCATGAAAAGGAACGCGCGCAAATTGCGGAAAATGGCTATCAAAAAGTGAAAGGGACTCACAGCTATATGCGCCGCATACAGGAGATGATCGATAAATCTGCCATTTATCAGTAGGTCATTTTGCCTGAGGGCGTAAAAGCTCTTTGATCTTATCCTCGCTTACAGCCGTAACCCTTGCGATTGTAGCCGCCGGAATCCCGCAGGCGTTTAGATTGCGGATCGTCTGATCCATTTGCTTTTTCTGGCTTGCGATTGTATTTAACAGCGTCGATAAGTAGCCCTCTAAGGTGATCGAAGATGGGTTTATCTGTCCCATTACCTTCGAAAGCATTGAAAGATTTTGCGCGGGGCCAAAAGCGGCGTTGGAGGACATGCCAAGCAGCTCGTCCGAGGATACTTTTAAATATGAACATAATTTTACGATAGAATCTTCTGATAAAGGGACGCGTCCGGTCTCATATTTGGAAACAGCCGCCGGCTTGATGCCAAGCTCGGCAGCGACGTCAGCCTGGGATATGTTACGCTGTTTGCGGATAGTTTTCAATTGGTTCATATTGCCAGCATCCTTTCGTAAAATATAGTGTCTACTATTATATTCTATTTTTGTCGGATTTACAAGTTTTGCGCATAAAAACTGCAACAATGGATGAGAAAACAAATATCCATTGTTGCAGCATATATAAGAGAGAAAAAGAGTTTTACAAATTAACAAATGCGGTCTACCATCATCCCCGCATAAACAGAAGAAATATAAGGGGTGACAAGGTTTTTTAAGGAATTTGGATTCCGGTATATCACAAGCGTTTTGCTGACGTAGCTCATAGGGTCCAAAGAAGCTTCATCCGCTTTCCTGCCGACAGCGTCCTTAAACTGGTTTAGGATATCCAGGTTTTGATCCGACTGCTTTGACACAATGGATTTTTCCAGCTTATCCCGGTCTATGGCGATTTGTCCATTATCCGTTACGGATAACCCCATGCCCTTTAAGGAGGAGGAAAACGTCTTTGAGACAGCCCCCATATCCTTGAGCAATTTTTCGTTTGACTCGTTTGATTCCTTATATTTATCCGCTATTGACAAAATAGAGTTAAAGGATTGGATCAATAGCTCTACATCATCCGTTACAGCCTGGGAGCCGGATTTAAATCCGATCACAACCGGGTCGTTTTTTTTGCTGACCCCTTTTAACGTAACGGAAAAGGAATTATTAATTGTAATTGTATTTAAATAGGATGAATGCTTATTGCCGTTTAATAAAAATTCGGCGTTTTCTGCGGGCGCGGTCACAGAGTCGATCCCCAAAACGCGCATCGCGTCCCGTGACTGCGGCGTGTTTTCCGGAATGATCTGGAAAATCGCGGATTCCCGCGGAGCAAGCCCTGTCTGGGTGGATTCTAACCGCAGCGCAGCCATTTGCTGGGAGCCGTTTAATATGTCAGCCTTGATGCCGATATGGGCGTTGTTAAAAAGGCGGGCAAGCTTATGCAGTACATCTTCGTTTGAATCGCTGCTGTTGATATTGTACTGGAATTCATAAGAATTTGAATTGATATTCAAGTCAAACGAATAGCTTCCAGGCGCAAAATCATACTCGCCTCGTTTCAAAAAATTGCTGATATTTGTCTGCGGGGTGGCAAGCTGCAACACTTCGATCTCAAACCCTTCCTCGGTTGTAAAAAAAGTAGTGTCTCCAACATATTCCGCGGTTGCGATCTCCGGGTCGCTGGATGTGGCTATCTTTTTTTGGAAAGCGGTCCCGATGCCTTCTTCGGTCTGGGAAAATTCCGCCACTACGTTTTTGATGTTTCTTGCGCCCTCTTTTATATCAATCGCAAATTTTTGAATATCATCCGAAATCCGTACTTTGTACAGAGGAGATTCTTTATTCAATATTTTGATCTTGTTAACGGTTTTGCGCAGGTCTTCTTTTTTATGAGAATCGAAGCGCGAAACCTGTTTCGAACCATAAGTCGATAAATAATAGTCATAAGCTGAGCTGATGGCTGCCGACATAAAAAATCCCTCCTTTCATCCTTGAAATTACAGAAATACAATTCCTGTATGGGCTATAAAAATCCGTTTCTACATTATATAAAATGTATCGGAAAGTTGCCTACAGAACTTTACAGTTTTTTCATAAAAAATTTGTTGACGAACAAGAAAAACCGTGATATGCTAGATACGCGATGGAAGTAGGTCTTTTTTTTATGCCTAAAATTAGAAAATTTTAATGGAGGTGGAAGTTGTGCGCACAAGAATTACATTGGCTTGTACCGAATGCAAACAGCGTAATTACAACATGACAAAGGACAAGAAAACTCACCCGGACAGAATGGAGACGAAAAAGTATTGCAGATTTTGCAGAAAGCATACTTTACACAAGGAAACCAAATAAGCGGTAAAATCAGAATCCCGCAAATCCGGATTGGGCAAAGGAAGTGACAGGTTATGGGAAAAGAAAGAGAAATTGAAACCCAAAGATCAAACTGGGGAACCGGTTTGAAGGCCGAATTTAATAAGATCATCTGGCCGCTGAAAGAGCAGCTTGCAAAAGAGACTGGCGCAGTTGTGGCTGCATCAGTCGTTTTGGGCGTGATCATTGCCTTATTGGATTTTATCATCCAGTATGGGATCGAGTTCCTGGTCAACTTGTAAGGAGGAACAGCGAATGGCAGAATCGAACTGGTATGTTGTCCATACTTATTCTGGTTATGAGAATAAAGTAAAGGCAAACATTGATAAGGCGATCGAAAACAGGCATCTTGAGGATCAGATTCTGGAAGTCAGAGTTCCGTTGCAAGATGTCGTTGAATTTAAAAACGGGTCAAACAAGCAGGTCCAAAAAAAGATGTTCCCGGGGTATGTGCTGATCAATATGATCATGAATGACGATACGTGGTACGTCGTCAGAAATACCAGGGGAGTCACGGGATTTGTCGGCCCGGGCTCAAAGCCAGTGCCGCTTACAGAAGCCGAAATGAAGCCTTTGGGAATCAGAGCGGATGCGATCGAGGTGGATTTCGGAGAAGGAGATACGGTAGCTGTGACCGGTGGAGTATGGAAAGATACGGTCGGTGTTGTCCAGGGTATGAACCACAATAAGCAGATCGTGACGATCAATGTGGATCTGTTCGGCCGCGAAACGCCGGTAGAGATCAGTTTCGCTGAAGTAAAGAAGTTATAGGACAATGTTAGGAGGCAACCAAAATGGCAAAGAAAGTAACAGGATATATCAAATTGCAGATACCAGCTGGCAAAGCGACCCCGGCGCCGCCTGTAGGCCCTGCTCTTGGCCAGCATGGAGTGAATATCGTTGAATTTACAAAACAGTTTAACGCGAAAACGGCGGATCAGGGAGATACGATCATCCCTGTAGTCATCACAGTTTACGCGGACAGGAGCTTTAGCTTTATTACCAAAACGCCGCCAGCGGCAGTTTTGATCAAAAAAGCATGCAACATCAAAAGCGGCTCCGCAACGCCAAATTCCAATAAGGTGGCGACGCTTTCCAAAGCGAAGTTACAAGAGATCGCTCAGTTAAAGATGCCGGACTTAAACGCGGCGACGATAGAAGGCGCAATGAGCATGATCGCGGGAACGGCGAGAAGCATGGGCGTTGAAGTGGAAAAATAAAGATCATCCGCTTGATACGCATAAACTATAAATCGCAAAAAACGGACAAATTGAACAAAATTAAACAAATTAAATTAAGTAGCATTAGGCAGATAATAAGACGGACTGATATACTTTATCGTGGGAGGGTGTTCTCCCCGCTATCACCACTAGGAGGTAAGGAATGAAAAAAAGAGGTAAGAAATACGCAGAGCTTGTAAAACAGGTTGACAAAGCAACTCTTTACGAGCCGGCGGACGCAATTGATCTGGCGAAAAAAACAGCGAAGGCAAAATTTGACGAAACGATTGAAGTGCATATCCGCACAGGCTGCGACGGCCGTCATGCGGAGCAGCAGATCCGTGGCGCGGTCGTACTGCCGCATGGCACTGGCAAAACTGTACGTGTGCTTGTATTTGCAAAAGGCGTGAAGTTAGATGAAGCGCAGGCGGCTGGCGCGGATTTTGTCGGAGGTGAGGAACTCATTCCGAAGATCCAAAACGACGGCTGGCTGGACTTTGACGTTGTAGTGGCTACGCCGGATATGATGGGCGTCGTTGGACGTTTGGGACGTGTGCTCGGTCCGAAAGGGTTAATGCCAAACCCGAAAGCGGGTACCGTTACGATGGATGTTACAAAAGCGATCAATGATATTAAAGCAGGTAAGATTGAATATCGTTTGGATAAATCAAACATTATCCATGTGCCAATTGGGAAAGCTTCCTTTACAAATGAACAGTTAGCGGACAACTTCCAAAGCCTTATGGATGCAATTTTAAAAGCAAGGCCGAGCGCGTTAAAAGGACAGTTTATCAAAAGCTGCGTCATGGCTTCCACAATGGGGCCTGGCATTCGGATCAATACCGCAAGCCTTGCAAGATAATTGTTGACAAATAAATCATATAATATTATAATAATGCTATATATT
This sequence comes from uncultured Eubacterium sp., assembly GCA_947385775.1. Taxonomy (GTDB): domain Bacteria; phylum Bacillota; class Clostridia; order Lachnospirales; family Lachnospiraceae; genus Eubacterium_J. The sequence continues at coordinate 16,794 of CANDMI010000067.1, forward strand.
GCCGAAGACAGCAGGCGCCATGCGGCGTAACTAGAATGGCCTGCCGAGGATTTTATCATGGATGTTTTTGTGTATTCCCGAAAGCTATAAAACATAGTTTTATGCGGGATTTCACAGGAAAGAATTTGATCGCCCTCTCTGTCTTTGCGCAGAGGGGGTTTTATTTGGCAATATAAAAAATATAAGGAGGTGGACATTGTGGCAAAAGTGGAAATAAAGCAGCCAATCGTCCAGGAGATAGCGGAAAATATAAAAGACGCGCAGTCGGTTGTGCTTGTAGACTATTGCGGGCTTACCGTGGCGGAAGACACACAGCTGCGTAAACAGTTAAGGGAAGCTGGCATTACTTATAAAGTCTATAAGAATACATTGATGAATCTGGCGTTTAAAGGCACAGAGTATGAAAAGCTGACAGAGTCTTTAGACGGGCCAAACGCGATCGCGATTTCCAAGGATGATGCAACCGCTCCTGCCAGGACGCTTGCAAAGTTTGCGAAAACCGCTCCTGCGTTAGAGATCAAAGCAGGCGTAGTGGAAGGAAATTATTATGACGCGGACGGCATGAAGGAAATCTCAAGCATTCCGGCAAGAGAAGAATTGCTCTCCAGGTTGCTTGGCAGCATGCAGTCGCCGATCACGAATTTTGCCCGCGTGATCAAGCAGATCGCGGAAAAGGATGGCGGAGCGGAAGGCGAGCAGGCGCAGGCAGAGGCGCCAGCGGAAGAAGCGGCTCCACAGGAATAGTGAAAAATAATATCTATATTTATGAAAGAATGATCAGGAGGAAAATAAAATGACAACAGCTGAAATTATTGAAGTGATCAAGGGTCTTACTGTATTAGAGCTGAATGACCTGGTAAAAGCATGTGAAGAAGAATTTGGCGTATCCGCGGCGGCAGGCGTTGTAGTTGCAGCGGCAGGCGGCGCAGGCGAAGCGGCGGAAGAAAAGACAGAATTTGACGTAGAGCTGACAGAAGTAGGCCCGAACAAGGTTAAGGTTATTAAAGTAGTCCGTGAAGTGACTGGCCTTGGCTTAAAGGAAGCAAAAGAAGTGGTAGACAATGCGCCGAAGATCGTAAAAGAGCAGGCGGATAAGGCTACAGCGGAAGAGATCAAGACGAAGCTGGAAGGCGAAGGCGCGAAGGTTACGTTAAAATAACAGGCAAGTTCATGGATACGCGGAAGCGATCCTGAGGCGGCCTTATGGAAGAAAGGGACGGTCTTTAAGGGCCGTCCTTTTTTGCGCCAAAAAATTGTCTAACGATTTCGTTGTAGTTCAGCCCGCGCCATTCGCAAAGTCGCGCTTACGCGCTTTCCGCTGCTTCGCAGCTAAGGAACTGTGCATAATCGGGCGCTCCGCTCATCGACTGTGGGACGCGCTCATTTATGCAAGCATGATTCGCCCATCTTACAGCCGATGGCTGAACTGTAATTCATGTAATAGTTCAGCCCGCGCCATTCGCAAAGGCGCCTGTGGCGCTTTCCCGCTGCTAACGCAGCTAACTTTGCTCATAATCGGGCGCTCCGCTCATCGACTGTGAGACGTGCTCATTCATGCAAGCATGATTCGCCCATCTTACAGCCGATGGCTGAACTGTTACTAAATTTTTTGGAAAATCTTTCTTGACAGCTTGGGAACGCTTGTGTTATCATATAGATTGCACTTATTGTGTAGAAGTGGATTTTTTGCGCTTTTTCAAGAAAATAAAAAACGAGAGGTGAAGCGTCAATGGAGAAGAACAGAATACGTCCGGTCGATACTGGCAAAGGCATACGTATGAGTTACTCGAGACAAGAAGAGGTTCTGGAAATGCCGAATCTGATCGAAGTCCAAAAAGACTCCTATCAGTGGTTTTTGAAAGATGGCCTGAAAGAAGTGTTTGCAGATATTTCGCCGATTTCGGATTATAGCGGACATTTAAGTCTGGAGTTTGTTGGTTTTACATTGTGTGAGGATGACGTAAAATATTCCATCCCGGAATGTAAAGATAGAGATGCGACATATGCGGCTCCTTTAAAAGTAAAAGTCAGATTGTATAACAAAGAAAACGGTGAGATTAACGACCACGAGATATTCATGGGCGATCTGCCGTTGATGACGGAGACTGGAACTTTTGTCATTAACGGGGCGGAGCGCGTCATTGTAAGCCAGTTGGTGCGTTCTCCTGGGATTTACTATGCGATTTCCCATGACAAAGTAGGAAAAACTCTGTACTCCTGTACCGTTATTCCAAACCGCGGCGCGTGGCTGGAATACGAGACAGACTCCAATGACGTTTTTTATGTCCGTGTGGACAGGACAAGGAAAGTCCCGATCACAGTGCTGGTGCGCGCGCTTGGCGTGGGGACGAACCAGGAAATTATTGATTTATTTGGTGAGGAGCCAAAAATTACAGCAAGCTTTGGCAAAGACGTTGCGACCAATTATGAACAAGGCTTGCTTGAATTATATAAAAAAATACGTCCGGGCGAGCCGTTGACTGTGGACAGTGCGGAGAGCCTGATAACGTCAATGTTTTTTGATCCGAAAAGATATGACCTGGCAAAGGTAGGACGCTATAAATTTAATAAAAAGTTACATTTTAAGAACCGTTTAAAGGGGCAGGTTCTTGCGCAGGAGGTTTCCTTTCCGGACCCGGATACCGGGGAGGTCATTGAGCTGGAGCCTGGCACAAGGCTGACCCGCGAAGCGGCGGAAAAGATTCAAAACGCGGCGGTTCCGTACGTATGGATCCAGACGGAGGAACGTAACGTAAAAGCGCTTTCTTCCATGATGGTGGATTTTTCCGTATGGTGCCCGGAAATAGATAAGGAAGAGGTCGGCATCCATGAACTTGTGTATTATCCGGTATTAAAGCAGATTTTAGAGGAAAACGCCGGAGCGGATATCGATACCTTAAAGTCAGAAATTCGAAAAAACATCAGCGATTTAATTCCGAAGCATATTACAAAGGAAGACATTTTTGCTTCGATCAACTATAACATGCATCTTGAGTGGGGGCTTGGAAACGACGACGACATTGACCATTTGGGCAATCGCCGTATCCGCGCGGTAGGGGAGCTTTTGCAAAACCAATACCGGATCGGATTGTCCAGGCTGGAAAGAGTCGTGCGTGAACGTATGACGACGCAGGATTTAGAGGGGATTTCTCCTCAAAGTTTAATTAACATTAAACCAGTGACCTCGGCGGTGAAGGAGTTCTTTGGCTCTTCCCAGCTGTCACAGTTTATGGATCAGAATAACCCGCTTGGGGAGCTGACTCATAAAAGACGTTTGTCCGCATTGGGGCCGGGGGGCTTATCTAGGGACAGGGCCGGGTTTGAGGTTAGGGACGTGCATTATTCCCATTATGGCAGGATGTGCCCGATCGAAACGCCGGAAGGTCCGAACATTGGATTGATCAATTCCCTTGCATGTTATGCGAGGATAAATGAATATGGCTTCGTGGAAGCGCCGTATCGTAAGATCGATAAATCAGACCCAAAAAACCCGAGGGTTACGAATGAGGTCGTTTATATGACAGCGGATGAAGAGGATAATTTCCATGTGGCGCAGGCGAACGAAAAGCTGGACGAGGAAGGGCATTTTGTGCGTAATTCCGTATCCGGCCGTTATCTGGAGGAAACCCAGGAATACGATAAGACGATGTTTGACTACATGGATGTTTCTCCAAAGATGGTGTTTTCTGTCGCGACTGCGTTGATCCCGTTTTTGCAAAATGACGACGCAAACCGCGCGCTGATGGGTTCCAACATGCAGCGCCAGGCGGTTCCTCTGCTTACGACGGAAGCTCCGGTCGTTGGGACGGGGATGGAGCCAAAGGCCGCCGTCGATTCGGGCGTATGCGTGCTGGTGAAAAAGGCGGGAACGGTCGAAAGTTCCGTGTCAAATGAAATCAAGATTAAAAATGATGACGGAACGGTGAGCAACTACCGGCTGACGAAGTTTTCCAGAAGCAACCAGAGCAACTGCTATAATCAAAGGCCGATTGTATTTAAGGGAGAGCATGTGGAAGCAAACGAGGTGATCGCGGATGGCCCGTCTACCTCACAAGGAGAGCTTGCGCTTGGGAAAAACCCATTGATTGGCTTTATGACTTGGGAAGGCTACAATTACGAGGACGCGGTTTTATTAAGCGAACGTCTGGTGCAGGATGATGTCTATACATCTATTCATATTGAAGAATACGAAGCGGAAGCGCGCGACACCAAGCTGGGGCCGGAAGAGATCACAAGAGACGTGCCTGGCGTTGGCGACGACGCGTTAAAGGATCTGGATGAACGCGGGATTATCCGTATCGGCGCGGAAGTGCGCGCCGGAGATATATTAGTAGGCAAGGTAACGCCAAAAGGGGAGACGGAGCTGACGGCGGAAGAAAGGCTGCTTCGCGCGATCTTTGGCGAAAAGGCGAGAGAAGTCAGAGACACTTCTTTGAAAGTGCCGCATGGCGAATATGGTATTGTTGTAGACGCAAAGGTGTTTACGAGGGATAACGGGGATGAATTGTCTCCGGGCGTAAATCAGGCGGTTCGTATTTATATCGCCCAGAAAAGGAAGATCTCAGTCGGCGATAAGATGGCTGGCCGTCATGGGAATAAGGGTGTGGTTTCCCGCGTCCTGCCAGTGGAGGATATGCCGTTTTTACCGAACGGGCGACCGTTAGATATCGTGTTGAATCCATTGGGCGTGCCGTCACGTATGAATATCGGGCAGGTGCTTGAGATTCACCTAAGCCTTGCGGCAAAGGCGCTTGGCTTTAATATTGAAACGCCTGTATTCGATGGCGCAAAGGAAGTGGATATCCAGGATACCTTAGAGCTTGCGAACGACTATGTCAATATGGAATGGGAAGCGTTTGAGGAAAAATATAAAGAAGAGCTGCTGCCGGAGGTAATGCGGTATTTATCAGACCATAGAGATCACAGGGAGCTTTGGAAGGGCGTTTCGATCTCAAGGGACGGAAAAGTAAGGCTAAGGGACGGGCGCACCGGAGAGTATTTCGATTCTCCGGTAACGATCGGGCATATGCATTACTTAAAGCTGCATCATCTGGTAGACGATAAGATCCATGCAAGGTCTACCGGCCCGTATTCTTTGGTCACACAACAGCCGTTGGGCGGAAAAGCGCAGTTTGGCGGGCAGCGTTTCGGCGAAATGGAAGTTTGGGCGCTGGAAGCTTATGGCGCGTCCTATACGTTGCAGGAGATCTTGACGGTAAAATCCGATGACGTAGTTGGACGTGTAAAGACATATGAGGCGATCATAAAAGGAGAAAATATCCCAGAGCCAGGCACGCCGGAGTCCTTTAAGGTATTGTTAAAAGAGTTGCAGTCCCTTGCACTTGACGTAAGAGTCCTGGATGCGAACCGGAATGAAGTCCAGCTTATGGAAACGAGCGAATACGGCAATACGGACTTAAATTCGATCATTTCCGGGGACAAAAATTTTGCGTTTGAAAGCAATGAGTCCTTTAATAAAATGGGATTTTCCAAAAAAGAGTTTGACGACGCAAGCGAAGAGCTTGTGGACGCGCAAGAGGACGAGACAGATGAGGACGAGGAAGATTCTATTTTTGTAGATGATTTTGACGATGAAGGGCCGGATGACATTGCCGGACTGGATGATGCGGATGATTTTGATGATTTCGATGATGCACTGGACGATTTTGATGATACAGACGACATGGACGATTCAGATGATATAGATGGTTCTGGTATGGATGATTCTGATAGGGAATAGAAGGGAGCGCCACATATGTCAGTTATGAATGAAGAAAGCAGCCAGCCAATTCAGTTTGACGCGATTCAGATTGGCCTGGCTTCGCCGGAGAAAATCAGAGAATGGTCAAAAGGCGAAGTGAAAAAACCTGAAACCATTAATTACAGAACGTTAAAGCCAGAAAAAGACGGCCTTTATTGTGAAAAGATATTCGGGCCGAGCAAGGACTGGGAATGTCATTGTGGGAAATACAAAAAAATCCGTTATAAAGGCGTAGTCTGCGACCGATGTGGAGTGGAGATCACAAAAGCCAGCGTCCGCAGAGAGCGTATGGGGCATATCGAGCTTGCGGCTCCTGTTTCCCATATCTGGTATTTTAAAGGAATCCCAAGCCGGATGGGTTTGATTTTAGACCTGTCGCCGCGCACGCTGGAAAAAGTGCTGTACTTTGCGGCGTATATTGTATTAGATCCAGGCACGACAGACCTTTCCTATAAGCAGATATTGTCCGAATCTGAATATCAGGAGGCGAGGGA
>CANDMI010000068.1 GCA_947385775.1 uncultured Eubacterium sp.
ATGGAAGATTGCAGCTAACGCAGCTGCGGGTCGCGCGGCGAGTAGAGAAGAAAAATCTTCTCTACTCGATTGTACGCGTGCGCCCAAGTGAAATATGTCAGCAAAAGCTGACGGTCGCCCGGCGCGCGAGTGGGAAAAGCCGATGAAACCAAAGAAAAAGTAATGACGCAAAGGAAGAGGGATGAGGGATATGCGAAAAAAGCTATGGTTGCGATTTCAAAGGTATCGTAAAAATATAGGGTATATAGGGATTTTAATATGCGTGATTTTTTCTTATACGCTGCTGATGGACTCTGTCCCGGATAAGATGTATGTAGAATACGGCAAGCAGCCGGATTATTCGTTTGGAATCCCGATGACCGAAAGCGTGGTGGACAGCGCCCAGGTGTTTGCAAACCAGCAGGCGGACAGAGGCCCTGATATTCATATGAGCGGGCAAGATCAGGCGGGAAAGCCGGGAGCTTATCAGGTCGTCTGCAAGCTGTTTGGCGTGCTGCCATTTAAGCAGATATCCGTGCAGGAGGTTGGGAAAAAGGAATTGCTGCCAGCCGGGACGAATGTCGGAATTTATGTGAAAAACCAAAGGATCATGATCATTGGAACCGGGGAAGTGACAGACGAATCCGGTTCGAAAAGTGAGCCTGCAAAAAACGTTGTAAAAAGCGGCGATTTTATTTTAGAAGTGGACGGAGAAAAAATAAAAACAAAAGACCAGCTTGTGAAAAAAATCGCATTTTCCAATGGAGACAAAATGGAGCTGCAATTATTGCGGGATGGGGAAAAAATAAATGTATCCTTAACTCCGGTTATGTCCCGGGAGGGGTTATATCAGCTTGGAATCTGGGTACGGGACGATATCGCGGGCGTTGGCACGCTTACCTATGTAACTGACGAAATGGAATACGGAGCGCTTGGACATGGCGTAACGGACGCAGATGTCGGGAATTTATTAAATGTAAAAAAAGGATTTATTTATCAGACCACGATTTTGGAAATCCATAAAGGAAAAAGGGGGCAGCCTGGGGAAATGGCGGGCATGATCAACTATAATGACGAGTATAAGCTTGGCTCGATCGATGAAAATACGAATGTGGGCATCTATGGCACGCTCACCTGTCTGCCGCAGGAATTACAGGATGCAAAAAAGCTTCCGGTTACTTATAAAGAAGGGATCAAAAAAGGCAAGGCGCAGATCATAAGTTCTGTGGAGGGCGATAGAAAAGCGTATGATATTGAGATTGAGAGTACAAATTACCATAGTGAGGGCAATAACAAGGGCATTCAGTTTCGGGTTACGGATAAAAAGCTATTGGAGGACACCGGAGGGATTGTGCAGGGGATGTCAGGAAGCCCGATCGTCCAGGATGGCAGTATCATCGGGGCTGTGACCCATGTGTTTATTTCAGATTCAACAAAGGGGTATGGGGTGTTTATTGAGAATATGCTGGAGCGTTAGCAGAAGTGAAATTTAAGAAACGTTTCTGTCCAATTAAAATTGCAAGGAATAAAATGGCTTGCAATTTTAATTGGACAGAAACGTTTTTTATTTAAGAAGAACCCGCCCGCTGGAGCATGTCTGAAAATCATCCCGCTACTTTTTCATCCTTCCAAGGATTACAAATAAAACGATCCCAACGACTTCGCCCAGGGCGTTGCTGATAAATCCATGCATATGGAGCGCTTCTTCCCATGTGAAATCTCCTGTGACCAGCTTTGTGCCGTAGTTTGCAAGGATTGATAAAAACAAAAGCAGCGCGATGCAGTCAAAGATGTTCCATTTAAAAAATGTGCCCATAAGCGCCGGGAGCCAGAGGGCTAAAAGCCAGAGCAGCAGGATCGGAATGCCATAGCGAAAAAGCCAGACGGTTCCTGTTCCCATAAGGCAATATGTGGAGATTTGTATGGCGCAAAGCAGGATAAATGTCCCAATGCTTATAACCGCCATTGCCGCACATGCTTTATATTTTTTGCAGGCTGTAAGGGCGTACAGGAAAGCGTCCGCAAATAAACAGGAGCTTCCTACGATCAATGACCATGTGAGCGCTTTATTTACCGCCAGATCCACGATCAGGCAGACCAGTGTCGCAAGGAAGCTAAGGCCGCATAGCCCATACAGGAAATACATTTTCTTTGTTTTTTTCAAAAATCTTTTTACATCGGAAACCTCTGTGGACGGCGTTTCCGTTTCCAGATGAAAAGCCATATCCTGATAGATGTCACGACATTTTGCGCAATGCTCTAAATGGCGGGCGATGCTCTTATTCGAAACGTCGCTTGCCATTCCATCTACATAGAGAGGGAGCAGATCCTTTACGATCTCACAGGTTAATTCCACTTCTTTTATTTCCATGCTCTCATTCCTTTCATTATTTTTTGTTTTCCTCTGTAATAAGTCACTCTTGCCCAGTTTTCTGTTTTCCCTAAAATAGCCGCGATTTCAGAAAATTGCAGTTCTCCTGCCAAACGTAAATACATGACTTCCCGCGTTTTGTCATCCAGGCTGTGCATCAGGCGGAAAACTTCTAGTTTTTCCAGGTTGTCCAGACTTTTCTTTTCCACATTTTCATTGGATGGCATACACTCGTCCAAGGGGGAGGTCTTATGCCTGCTTCTTTTTTCCAGCTCCTTATGCCATAAATTTTTGGCAATCCCGCATAGCCAGACGGAGATTTTGCAGTCTCCTCGAAATCTGCCGATTCCTTTGACTGCCTGAAAAAATGTTTCCTGCGTCAGTTCCTCGGCAAGATCGCGGTCCTGCGTTAAGCCGCAAAGATATTTATATATCATGGCGGCGTTTTCCTGGTAGATTTCATTCATTTTTTCTTTATCCATATCATCGCCTCATAGGATTAGTTCTTCTTTCGCGCGATTCGTTACAGTTTTTTTTCATTATATCCCATTACGCCATGACAAAAAACCTTTTTCCCGCAGAGAGGTTTGTACTTGTCAGCATTTTAGCCGTGTGATACAATGGTTTGCGGAAGTAAAAGTTCCAGAATGGAGGTCATTTCTATGAGCAAGATAGCTGTTGTAACAGATTCAAATAGCGGCATTACGCAGATGCAGGCAAAGGAACTCGGGGTAGCCGTGCTGCCGATGCCTTTTTATATGGATGGGCAGACGTATTACGAGGATGTGGATCTGACTCAGGAGCAGTTTTACCAAAAGCTTACAAATGATGGGAATATTTCTACTTCGATGCCGGCGGTTGGGGATGTGACGGATTTATGGGATAAGCTGCTGGAAGAATATGATGAAATTGTGCATATCCCAATGTCATCTGGGCTTAGCAGCTCCTGTGAAACGGCGATCATGCTGTCCCAGTCTTACGATGGAAGGGTGCAGGTGGTGAACAACCAGCGCATATCCGTTACGCAGAGGCGTTCCGTGCTGGATGCGCTGCACTTAGCCGGGCAGGGGAAATGCGCGCAGGAGATTAAGGCGGTTTTAGAGCGTGAAAAGCTGGAATCAAGTATTTATATTATGGTGGATACTTTAAAATATCTAAAAAAAGGCGGGCGGATCACGCCCGCGGCGGCGGCGCTTGGAACGCTGCTGCGGTTAAAGCCGGTATTGCAGATCCAGGGTGAAAAGCTGGACGCGTTTGCAAAGGCAAGGACGGTCAAGCAGGCAAAAAGCATTATGATAGACGCGATGAAAAATGACTGCAAAAACCGGTTTCAGGATGAAACAGGCGCAAATGTGTATATCGATATTGCATACACGGCCGCGCCGGACGATGCGTTGCAGTTTGAAAAAGAGGTAAAGGAAGTGTTTCCGGGCCAGCAGTGCGTGGTGAATCCGCTTTCTTTAAGCGTGGCGTGCCACATAGGGCCGGGGGCGCTTGCGGTCGCGTGCTCGCATAAGCTGGAAGGACAGTAACGGAAATTTTTACGAAAGGTTACAGTTCAGCCTTTGGCTTCACTGTAACGGAATCCGGCTCATTAGAAGTTTGCCGTTGGCAAAGAGCCGGATTCCCACAACCGCAGCTTTATCATACGGACTTTGCAGTAAATGCAAAGTCCTGGGCTGAACTGTAACTACGAAAGTACAAATGCTACAGTAGGAGGTAGACAAATGGTAAAAGCAGTAGTAGGCGCAAATTGGGGCGACGAAGGAAAAGGGAAGATCACGGATATGCTCTCCGAGCACGCCGATATGATCGTCCGGTTCCAGGGGGGCGCAAATGCTGGCCATACGATAAAAAATAAATACGGGAAATTCGCGCTGCACACGCTTCCGTCCGGCGTATTTTACAGCCATACGACGAACATTATCGGAAACGGCGTTGCGCTGGATATTCCAAAGCTGGTGGAAGAGATTCGGTCTTTGACAGACAAAGGCGTGCCAAAGCCAAAGATTCTTGTATCGGACAGGGCGCAGGTTGTGATGTCTTATCATATGCTGTTTGACCAGTATGAGGAGGAACGGCTTGGGAAAGCTTCGTTTGGTTCTACAAAATCCGGCATCGCGCCGTTTTATTCAGATAAATACGCAAAGATCGGTTTCCAGGTCAGCGAATTGTTTGCGAAAGATTTATTAGAAGAAAAAGTACAGCGCGTATGCGAAATGAAAAATATCATGCTGGAGCATTTTTATCATAAGCCGGTTTTAGACCCGCAGGAAATTTTAGACGAGCTGCTTCGTTACCGGGAAATGATCGAGCCTTATGTGGCGGACGTTTCCAGCTATTTGGCGCAGGGGTTAAAGGAGGGAAAGACGGTTTTATTAGAAGGCCAGCTTGGCACATTAAAAGATCCGGATCACGGCATTTATCCGATGGTAACGTCTTCTTCCACCCTGGCGGGATACGGCGCGGTGGGCGCGGGAATCCCTCCACGTGAAATCTCACAGGTCATTACAGTGTGTAAAGCATATTCCAGCGCGGTGGGTGCAGGGGAATTTGTCAGTGAGATATTCGGGGATGAAGCGGACGAGCTTCGCAGGCGCGGCGGCGACGGCGGGGAGTTTGGCGCGACAACCGGGCGCCCGCGCAGGGTTGGATGGTTTGACTGCGTTGCAAGCAAATATGGCTGCCGTTTGCAGGGGACGGATGAAGTGGCGTTTACCGTGCTGGACGTCTTAGGTTATCTGGATGAAATTCCGGTTTGCGTCGGCTATGAGATTGACGGCGAGGTGACGACGGAGTTTCCAACCACGGCAAAGCTTCGCAGGGCAAAGCCAGTATTGGAAACGCTGCCTGGCTGGAAATGCGACATTACCGGTATCCGGGATTATGGCGCGCTGCCGGAAAACTGTCGCAAATATATCGAATTTATTGAAAAGAGTATCGGTTATCCGATTACAATGGTATCAAATGGCCCGGCAAGGGAAGATATTATTTATCGCAAGGGAGGGAAGTAAATGCGGAAAAATGTGATTTTGGACGTGGGCATGGTGCTGGTGGATTTTTGCTGGAAGGAAGTATGCGACAAACTGGATATTACAGGGGAAGCTTTTGAGAAAGTGTCAAATGCCACGGTTTTAAGCAAGGAATGGAACGAATACGACAGGAGCGTATATACGGATGAAGAAATACTCGACATTTTTAAAAGCCATGCGCCGGGATATGAGCGCCAGGTGCAGCTATTATGGGATCACACCGAGGATACGATTCGGCAGTTCCCATATGCAAAGCCGTGGATCACAGCTTTAAAAAACGCCGGATATTCGGTTTATATTTTATCCAATTATTCCAGGCGGACGTATGGGGTCACAAAAGACGAGGGGTTAAATTTCCTGCCGCTTGTGGACGGCGCGGTATTCTCTTTTGAGGTAGGGCAGGTGAAGCCGGAAAAGGAAATTTACCATGTGATCATGGACAAATACGGCCTTTTGCCGGAGGAATGCGTTTTTATCGACGATAACAAGCCAAACCTCGTGTATCCAAAGGAGATTGGCTGGGGGACGGTTGTATTCCACGATTTTGCGCAGGCGCGGGATGAGTTAAAGCAATACGGCATTGAATTTGCCATGTAAAATCCGTTACAGTTTAGCCTAGACTTTACTGCAACGAAAATTCACAAAAAAGACACAAACAAAACGCCGTTCGGACACATTTTATTCATATACTGTCTTTCATACAGCCTTATAAAACCAGACAGGCAATCCAATTACGATCTGTCTGGTTTTATAGACGGCAGGATTTAAGATTAGGAGGGACGAATGTGATTGAGATTAGCCATCTGACAAAAAGATACGGTGAGCATGTGGCGGTGGATGACTTGTCGCTTAGCATCGGATCTGGAAAGATCTATGGGTTTTTGGGGCCAAACGGAGCCGGAAAATCCACGACGATGAATATTATTACCGGATATATCGCTGCTACGCAAGGAACGGTGTCTATCGATGGAAATGATATTTTGAAGCAGCCGGAGGAAGCCAGGAAATGCGTGGGATATCTGCCGGAGCTGCCGCCGCTGTATATGGATATGACGGTGGAAGAATATCTGAAGTTTGTGGCGGATTTAAAAAAGATACCAAAACAGGAGAAACGCCAGTCGATCGCGGAAGTGATGGAGCTTACAAAGATCGCTGATGTAAAAAACCGTCTGATACGAAATCTGTCTAAAGGCTACCGCCAGAGGACCGGTTTTGCACAGGCGGTTTTAGGTTATCCAAAGGTCATTATTTTAGATGAACCGACAGTAGGGTTAGATCCAAAGCAGATCATCGAGATCCGGGAGCTGATCAAAAGCCTTGGAAAGAAGCATACGGTTATTTTAAGCTCACATATTTTATCGGAGATCAGAGAGGTGTGCGAACATATTTTTATCCTTTCCAAAGGGCGGCTTGTGGCAAGCGATACGACGGAAAACCTGATACATAAAATGTCAGGCGACGAGGAAGTCCGGCTGCTTTTAAAAGGGGATGCGGATGCGGTGTCGACGGCATTAAACGAAGCGGGGCTTACCGATCACCGCTTTGTCACGGCCAAAGAAAGCGGATGCTGCCAGGTGATTTTAAAAACGAAAGAAAATACGGATGTCCGTGAGCAGGCATTTTTCGCGTTTGCATCCTCAGGCATCCCAATCCTTGAGATGGGCGCATCTGGCAGGTCGTTAGAGGAGGTATTTTTGGAGCTGACGAATCGGGATGGGGCGGATATAGGCCAGGAAAAGGGGTTAAATGAAGAAAATAATACAACTATAGAATCACAGGAAAAGGGGGCGGAATAATATGTTTGCGATTTTAAAAAGAGAATTTCGGGCATGTTTCCAGTCGGTGATCGGGTGGCTGTTTTTAGCGGCGACGCTGGCGCTTTATTTCCTGTATTTTTACGTATATAACCTGTCTTACGGCTATCCGTATATATCGACGACCCTAAGCGCGATCTCGATTTTATTTTTGATCACCGTGCCAGTCCTTACGATGCGGATTTTTGCGGAAGAACGGCACGCTAAGACAGACCAGCTTATTTTTACAGCTCCGGTCAGCATCGGGAAAATTGTGCTGGGCAAATATCTGGCGCTTGCGGCGGTATTTACCATTGCGGTTGTAATCATAAGCTTCACGCCGCTTTTGCTTGGCAGGTACGGGGAGGTTCCGTATCTGGAAAGCTATGTAGCCGTGCTTGGATTTTGGCTGTATGGGCTTACCTGCATCGCCATCGGCACATTTGTGTCCGCATTGACGGAAAGCCAGGTGATCGCGGCGGTGCTCACCTTTGTATTTCTGTTCCTTGGGTATATGATGGATGGGATCACGCAGACCATATCCGCTTCCGGCAATTTTATTACGAAGCTTTTAAACTGCTATAACCTGACGGCCGGGACGGATAAGCTGTCAAAAGGGGAGCTGGATGTTACGGCGGTTATTTATTATGTCAGTGTGTCTCTTTTGTTTTTATTTTTAACGACCCAGGCGATTCAAAAACGCCGCTGGTCGGTAAGCGTGAAAAAGCTTGGAATGGGTATTTTCAACCTGGGGTTTGCGGCGGCGGCCATAGCGGTTGTCGTAGTGTTAAACCTTGCCGCTGGCGCGCTGCCAAGCGTGGTTACAAACATCGACTGCACCGGGGCGCAGCTTTACGCCATTACCGACGGCACAAAGCAAATGCTTTCTTCTTTGAAAAAACAGGTGGAATTGTTTGTGCTGGCAAATGAATCCTCACAGGATGAGCAGCTTGGGACGACGCTGAAAAAGTACAAAGAGCTTTCTTCTAATATTAAGCTGACCTATGTAGACCCTGCGGTCTCCCCGAATTTTTACCAGAAATACACCGATGACGCGGTGGCGATGAACAGCGTCATAGCGGTGTGCGGGGAACGCTCCAAGGTGATTAGTTACAGTGATATTTACGAAACAGAGGTGGATTACCAGACTTATTCCTCGAAAACCACAGGCTATGACGCGGAGGGCCAGCTTACAAGCGCGATTCAATATATCACAAGTGATGACTTACAGACCGTGTATGAAATAACCGGGCATGGGGAGGAAGCCATCAGCGGCAGCTTTAAAGAAGTCATTGAAAAAATGAACCTGAATTTAGAGTCCTTTACGCTTTTGGAAGCGGAGCAGGTTCCGAAAGATTGCGAGTTGCTTGTGATCAATGGGCCGACGGCGGATTTTTCTAAGGATGACGCATACAAGGTTATCCAGTATCTTCAAGATGGCGGGAAAGCGTTCATCACGGCGCAGTATACGAAAGAGGATCTGGCGAATTTTAAGAAAATACTGGATGCCTATGGCCTGGAGCTGTGTCAGGGAGGCGTGATCGAAGGGGATACGCAACATTATTCGCAAAATCCGATGTACCTGCTCCCTGATGTAGAAAGCGACGAGATCACTTCGGATGTATACGGTGAGTATGTATTTGCGCCGTTTGCCCAGGGCTTAAAATATGAGGAAAAAGAGGACGGCGAGATTTCTTATACGAAGCTTTTAACGACCTCCGATCAGGCGTTTTTAAAAACGGATTATTTGAATATGCAGACCTTTGACAAAGAAAAAGGGGATGTGGACGGGCCGTTTTCCATCGGGGTTTCCGTGGCGGATTCCAAAACCGGAGCGCGGCTGATTGTATATTCTTCTACGAGGATGTTCAGCGACGACGCGGACAACGTTGTAGCCGGGCACAACAGCGCGCTGTTTGCTTCCAGCATCAAAAGCATGGCAGGGGAAGCGGAGGAATCCAACCTGATCGTCGTTCCGGTAAAGGAATACACGATGGAAGCTTTAACAGCGCCGCAGTCCGCGGTAATCCTGACCGGGTTTTTGACTGTCCTTGCGGTTCCGGTTATTATGATCGCGCTTGGCGTAGTGATCTGGATGAAGAGAAGAAAGGCATAGGAGGGGACGGATATGCAAAAAAAACAAATCGTACAGTTTGTGTCTCTCATTGCGCTCTTAGCAGTGATGGTTTGCGCATATTTTGGCATACAAAGCTATAATGCCGCCCAGGAAGAAAAAGAAAAGCAGCGGCAGGAGGGTGCAAAGATTACCCTGACCGCGTTTCAGCCGGAGGATATTACGGGGATAAGCTATGATTTTGGCGGCGAGACGTACGAGTATGAAAAGAGCGGCAAAAAATGGAAGTTTAAGGGAGACGACAGCCTGAAAATCGACCAGGACGCATTTCATGATTTCTTAAAAAACGTCGGCTCCATCCAGGCGCAGACGAAGGTAACGCCTGCGAATGGGGCGGACGCGTCCAAGGATGGAGATGCGGGAAAAGCTAGTTCGGATGCCAAAAAAGCAGACTCGGACGCAGATAATGAGGCGGATTCAGGAGGCGCGGATACGGATTATGGATTTGATAAGCCGTCTCGTACAGTTACGATTACGCGGGATAAGGGGGCTTCTTCCTTGGTTTTTGGCATGAAAAATGAGATGCTTGGGCAATATTACGTCAAGACCAGCGAGAGCGGGCAGATTTATCTCGTTGAGGAAGAGGTTTTTACGATGTTTGATAAGCGGGCGGAGGATTTTAAGGAAGCGGAAGATACGGATGCGGATGATGGGGCGAAAGATACGGATGAAGATGAGGAAGCGGGGGATGCGGATGATAAGGCAGATGATTAACCAAGTGTAATAAGGTCAGAGGTATGTTTATTACTGTTTTTTACAGTTTTACGACAAGCGAAAAAAATAATGCCCACCCTGTTGCAACAGGATGGGCGCCTCTCATGGAGAGGTAAATACCCATCAGATAGGCTTTGCAGTAAATGCAAGGTCCTGGGCTGAACGGTAACGATCTGAATTCATAATATAAATATAAGCATCCTCAAGCGTCCCCTCGCATGCTCTGCAAGCAATCTGCGGCTGCTCTTTACTAATCAGTTTAATCTGCAATCCATCCCCCATATATTGTTTTGAAGAAACAACATACCGGTTTTCCAGTTCCCTTGCTGCGCGTTCATCCGCCGCTTGGCAAATCCAAACATGCCCTTTTGCCTGCTCCAGCAGCCCTTTTATACTGCCTGCATAAAGAAAACTCCCTTTTTTCATAACAGCGAGCTGATCGCAGGTAGCCGTCAGATCCTCCACCACATGGGTGGAAAACAAAACGGTACGGTTTTTCGAAAAATCAACCAGCAGATTCCGGATGCGGATACGTTCCTGCGGGTCTAATCCGGTTGTGGGTTCGTCCACGATTAAAAATTCCGGCTCGTTTAAAAGAGCCTGGATAAGCCCGACCCTGCGTTTCATGCCGCCGGACAGCTGACGCATTTTCTTTTTGCGGTGACCGGACAGGCTTGTTTTTTCCAGGTAGTATTGGATGCGTGCTTTGCATACCTGCCTGGATAAACCGGATAAATCCCCCATATATTCCAGGCATTCTACTACCGTAAGGTTCGGATAAAGGTCGATTTCCTGTGGCAGATAGCCGATTTTTCGTTGTATTTTTTCATAATTTGCTTCGCAGTACCGTATCCCGTCTAAGGATACCAGTCCGCTTGCGGGCGGCAGCAGGGTGGTAAGCACGCGCATCAGCGTCGTTTTTCCGGCCCCGTTTTCTCCCAACAGCCCGAAAATCCCCTTTGGGATTTCCAGGCTGGCATGATCGACCGCGGTAACGTTATTTTTGAAAGTGACAGTTAAATCTTCTATTTTCATTCCCATAATATGCTCCTCTTTTTTGAATGATTTTTGGCATGGCCGCTATGATCAGCGCGCTAATTAAGATGCATACGATTTTTCCATATATCCAGCTAACATCGCCGCTGTTTTCGATGCTTCGGAATGCATAGGAAAACAGGTTCCACGGGCCCAAATAACGATCCCCCAGGCTGGAATTGGCAAACAGCCAAAGCATTAGGCAGCCGCCGATGCCGGGCCACATGTTTTGAAACAGGCAGGAGAGCAAATTCGATAAAAGCCCCCAAAAGGAAAGCGATACCGCGGCAGATGCAAAATAAATGAGAAATTGGTGAATCTCAATTTCTGCGCTGCCAGTAGCTTCCATCGGAAGCGGATTTTGAAATACATAAAACAACCCGTATCCAATAGCCGCCATTGATAATAGAAATAGTTCCTGTATCAGCATCCTTTTATATATGGAAGAAATCCGTTTTTTCATGGGGTAAAGCCGCAGGATTTCTGACCGTCTGCTTGAGATCTCCCGGGTGTAAGTGTCTGCGCAAAACGAAGCGGCCAGTATTGCCATCAGCGGTTCCGATGCAATCCCGATTTCATAAGAGTAGACTACTCCTCTGACAAGGCTTAGCATTACGGTGAAAAATATGGCATAGGCGATTTTATAAAACGGCAGGGAAATTTTTATTTCATGCATCAATATCAATATACCCGCCTCCTTTTCCATATCTGTATAGAGATCAAAATCATGCAAATGGCGGCAAAAATCAGGAAGCTTTGATTTAACAATGCCATTGGCGGCGCGGCGGTATCGAAAAATGCCCCTGGAAACCGCACCATGATCGCAAGAGGCCTGCCGTAATATCCATAAATGCCCTGCGCATTCCTGCTCCCCATATTTGAGTACACCATGTATAGAAGCAAAAGCGGCACGCCGGGCAGCGGGTTTTTAAACAGCAGGGAAATCAGGCTGTAAATGCTTACGATCATAAACATATTTGGCAGGATATAAATACAGGTTGCGGTTAAAAAATCCGAAAGCCTTACTTCAAAGCCCCTGCTTCCCGCCGTTGCATAACACAATCCGAAAAAGGTCAGATTTAAGACGGCAAGCGTAATCAGGCAGGCCGCGATGCCCCCTCCTGCTTTTCCCAACAGGTAGCTTTCTGCATTGACAGGCTTTGTGTGAAGAAGCTCATAAGTATTTTTACGAGTATCCTGCATAAACAACACGGATAATAACACGGTTGCAAAAAATCCCATAAACAGCCCCGCAAAATCGGCAAATTTCCTGGCAAAATAGTAGGAAAACGGCCTGCGCTCCAGCTTTTTTTCCATATAGAAATTGATTTCTTCCCGTGTGCCTTTGTGATAGGCCGTATTGACGTATTGATAATAACCGTCGTAGTATCCGTAATTTTCCAGATGTTCGCAGGCTTTTGCAAGATCCATTTCTTTCATTTCCCGGATAACAGCCTGCGCCTTAGCGCTGTCCATATCAAATGCGGAAATCAAAGTTTCCTGAATCTGTTTTTCCCATAACTGCCGCCGCGTTTCTTTCGTTGTGGGCACATATCCGTCGAAAACATCCCCGTCCTGATACGTTTCCGGGGCATCGTTTTTAATGCGCTCCCCATCTTCCAGGTAATGGATATCCAGGTAGGGGCCTACGTTTTGAAATACCATCCAAATGCCAACTGCAATGCCAATCCATAGCAGAGGGTTTTTGAGATAATTTCGGACTTCCCTTTTTAAAATTGACCACATAATGTTGCCTCCTTTTTGATATATCCGAGCGAAAGAATAAATAAGCTCGTGGGTATAAAGGTATTGTGCTATAAAAATTACAACAAAAAGACAATGGAGGGAAAAGTATGAATTAGACAGGTTGTTTCGGATTGCCCAAATTTCTGATTTATCATTTGGACATAGTTTGTCTGAAGATAATTTACAGTTTTTATGCTACATTTTTGTGATAAAATGGATGTGGCTTACGTTCTTAAACAATCCGGCGAAATATTGCGGTAACAACCGCCCCTTGCTGCTTATCATTTTCCAAAATCAAATTTCCCCCATGCTTTTCACAATACAGCCTGCTGATATACATCCCAATCCCCGCGTGTTTTAAGCTGTCCTTTACATTGTGCCTGTAAAACGCTTCCGTGACTTTTTCAGGTTCATCTGAAAAACCATCTCCGTCATCCCGGACGCAGACGCTTAATTTAGCGTATTCCAATTGTATGCGGACTCCAATTTGCCGCTTTCCGTATCGAAACGCATTGGACAGCAGGTTTTCCGTTACTTCCAAAATAATCTCCTTATCCCCGCAAAAGCTTTTATCCAGGGCCGTTACCTGTAAAATCGTCTGTTTTCCATACTCTTTTTTAAAAACAGCAAGCTCCGTCCGGATATCTGTTTCTAATTCCCCGGCAGAAATCTCCTGGGCAGTCAGTTTGCGGCTTTCAAGACTGCTTATTTTGCGCATATTTTCTACAAATGCGTCCATCCGCTTGATTTGCCGCCCGCTTTCCGACAGCAGCTCCAGGGCCTGTTCGATATCCATATCCGCGCCTGGCAGATATTCCATCAGCATTTCCTGATATCCTTTCAAAACAGATAAGGGAGCGCGGATATCGTGCGCGATAGCCGCCCGCAGCATCTTTTCCTCCTCGACCGTCCTCCATAATGCCTGGTTGTTTTTGGCAAGCTGCGCCCGCATTCGCTCAAATTCCATGCAAAGCGCGCCCATTTCATCTTTATTTTCATAAGTGATCTGAAAATCCAGTTGATTTTCCGCAATCCGTTTTGATGCAAAAGACAGCTCTTCCATAGGCGGCTTTAGCTTATTCTGGTAAAAGAGGAAAACCGCGGCACAGCTTCCTGCTATAGACAGGATTAATATCGTATAAGTCTGTAAAAAATCACAAAGCTCTGACACAAAATGGTCTGGTTTTGTCATATCTAGGGCGCTTGGCCTTGGAATGTCCGCGACATAATCCGCCCCTTCCCGCTGGATTGCCTGAAAATACGCTTCCTCATCCACATAATTCCACCAGATGCGCATCTGCGTCTGGGCGGCTATTTTGATGATCGCTGCCGAAAGCAGAAAGCTGCAAAACAACGCGGCAGTCATATACAAAAGTATCGATTTTTGAATAGAAAGGTTTTTAATAAAATTTTTTATTTTATCCATCGGTATCCCATCCCCCAAACAGTTTCAATATATTCCGTTTTTGTATATAGTTGCAGCTTTTTTCGGATTCTGCGAATCAGTTCCGTAACGACCCTGCTGTCCCCCTGCGCGTCATATCCGCAGACCCTTTCATAAATCCGTTCTTTATCAAAGACCATTCCCGGATTCATAGACAAAAATTCCACGATTTCAAATTCCAGCTTTGTAAGTTCCAGGTAACGTTCATGAACCTGCACGGTTTTTGCTTTATAATCAATGGACAGTTCACCATAAAAGCAGCAGTCCGTTCTGTTTATACGCCGCGCCTCCCGTTTTAAGTGCGCGGCAATCCTTGCGTCAAGCTCTTTTAGGCTGAATGGCTTTAAAATGTAATCATCCCCGCCGCAGGAAAGGCCGTTTACGATATCCTGTTCTTCCACCCGGGCGGTTAAAAACAAAATAGGGCAGCTTACGCTGTCGCGTATCCTGCGGCATACATCGATACCGTCCATTCTTGGCATATTAATGTCCAATAATATGATGTCGGGGCGAAGTTTTATTTTATCCATGCCTTCAGTGCCGGTTTCTGCTGTAATGATCTCGTAATTTTTAAATGCAAAGTATCTTCGGAGCATTTTGAGAAGCTCGGTGTCATCGTCGATGATCAAAATTTTATATGCCATGTTTGCAGCCTTTCTTTGGGGGTATTTTTGCGGCAGGTTTGTATCGTTTACCTGGCAAAAAAATTATACAACACAATTCCCAACAAATAAACAATGGCGCGGCATAAAACAATTTTTGATATCCTTTCTATTGCCTTTTTGGGGAAAAATGTTACAGTTCAGCCCAGGACTTTGCATTTACTGCAAAGTCAGTATGATAAAGTTGTGATTGTGGGAATCCGGTTTTTTGCCAAAGGCAAACTTCCAATGAGCCGGATTCTTGAATTGCCATTGAATTTGAGGCAAAAAAATGATATGATAAAGACACAAAAAAGAGGGAAACAAGATATGGCAAATATATATGACGGGGTATTCCGGACAATTTTAAATGATTGTCGGAAGCTGATCATCCCTGTAATCAATGAAATTTTTGGCGAATCCTATACAGGGGACGAAGAAATCCGTTTTTTTCCAAATGAACATTTTTTAGACCAGAAAGACGAAGCGGACAAGGAACGGATTACGGACACGAATTTTACGGTTTTCGGGAAGATACCAAAGAAATATCATGTTGAGTGCGAAAGCAGCCTGCCGGACGGAAGGATTACCATAAGGCTTTTTGAATATGATGCGCAGATAGCGCTTGACGAGGGCGAAGTTACAGAGGAAACGCTGACTGTGACATTTCCCAATACGGCGGTTTTGTATCTTCGGACTTACCAAAAAACACCGGATAAAATGAAATATGTGATTGTCACGCCCGGAGGAACTGTGCAGTATGACATACCGATTATGAAAGTGCAGACCTATTCACTAGATGATATTTTTGAAAAAGGTCTGTTGATGCTGATTCCGTTTTATATTTTCTCACATGAGAAAGGTTTTCCAGAGTATAATAGCAATGAGCGGAAATTGGCAGAATTAAAAACAGAGTATCAGAAGATTTTAGAAAAGCTTGATGAACTGGAACAGCGGGGAGTGATTGGAGCGTTTGATAAACGCACGATCATAGAACTTTCTGGAGATGTGATTAAAGAGATTGCACAGAAATACGAGAATGTGCAGAAGGGCGTAGGTGATTTGATGAGCGGGGCGTTGATTGAAACAGAAGCACGAAGAATTTTGAAAAAAGGCATGAATGAAGCGAATAAGGAGACGGCGCTTCGGATGTTACAGGATGGGGAGTTGTCCATTGATAAAATTGCGAAATATTCTGGTCTTAGAATAGAAGATGTAGAACAGCTTGCAGGACTTCAGACAGTGTGAAACAGATCAGTTATATTTTCTCAAAAATTTTTTTCAAAACATGAATAACTTCCCCAAAACCGTCTATACTATAAATAATTCGAAGGTCACTTTCCCCCGAAGTGGTTTTCGGATTGCATGCAAAAGATACAATAAATACTTTATCCTCCCCCAATAGAAAAAGCTGCCTTCGGGCAGCTTTTTTGGCGTGAGCCTACATCTTTGCAACTTCACGCAGTAACGCCACATTTTCTTCCACCGATTGTACTGCCGTTAGAATTTCTTCTTTCGTCGTAGAGCGTCCAAGCGTCATGCGCAGCGTCCCGGATGCCAGTTCGTCTGGGCGGCCGATGGCGGAGAGCACATGGGAGGGTTCGCTGGAGCCTGCGGAGCAGGCGGATGCGGCTGAGGCGCAGATGTCCTTTGCATCCAATAGAAGGAGCAGGGTTTCGCCTTCGATTCCTTCAAAGCTGAAATTGACGTTGTTTGGAAGCCTTGCGTATCTGTCGCCGTTTAGCCATGCGTTTGGGACGCGGCGGCTGATTTCCTGTATCATCAGGTCGCGCAGGCGGGTTTCGCGGTAGATACGCTTTGACATTGCCTGCATCGCCAGCTTTGCGGCTTCCCCGATGCCTACGATGCCTGGCACGTTTTCCGTACCGGCGCGTTTTCCCTGCTCCTGGCCGCCGCCATGGATAAAGGAAGCGGTTTTCACGCCGTCCCGGATATATAAAAACCCGGTGCCCTTTGGGCCGTAAAATTTGTGTCCGCTTGCGCTTAATAGGTCGATATGGTAAAAATCCACATTGATTGGAATCTGCGCATAAGCCTGGACGGCATCGGTATGGAACAGCACGCCATGGTTTCTTGCAATCCGCCCGATCTGCGCGATCGGCTCAATAGTGCCGATTTCATTATTTGCAAACATAATGGAAATCAGTACCGTGTCCGGCCGTATGGCGTTTTCCAGCTCCGAAAGGTTTACAAACCCCTGGCTGTCTACAGGCAGATAAGTGATCTCATATCCCTGGCCTTCTAAATATTTGCATGTATTTAATACCGCATGGTGTTCGATTTTTGTCGTAATAATGTGCCGCCCTTTTTCCACGTAAGCCTCTGCCGTTCCCTTTAGCGCCCAGTTGTCTGATTCGCTGCCTCCTGCGGTAAAATAGATCTCGTCCGCCCGGGCGTTCAGGGAATATGCGATGATTTCCCGGGAGCGAGTGATCGCGTTCCTGCTTTTTTCCCCAAATTCGTAAATTGTCGATGCGTTCGCGTAATCTTTTGCGTAATAGGGTTCCATACTTGCAGCAACCTGGTCCGCCATGGGAGTTGTTGCTGCATGGTCAAGATAGATCATAACGCCGCCTCCTGTTTTTTACATAATTTTAGATTTCCCCTCATATATATTAAAAAATAAATGCGGAAAGAATAGTTTATGCCACGTCTACGATTAAAAAAATACACTGGACATCCGCTGCTAATCGGCGCCGCGTTGCTTACGGCAACGGGACTTGCCAGCAGGATTATTGGGTTCTTTTATAGAATATTCCTGTCGCATACAATTGGTGCCCATGGAATGGGAATTTACCAGTTAATTTTTCCGGTTTTCTCCCTTGGGATCGCGTTTTGCGGGGCGGGCATCCAGACAGCCATTTCCAAATATACCGCGGAAGCGGCGGACGTAAAAAAATCCCAAGCATATTTGTACGCAGGGATGCTTTTATCGGTGGGGCTGTCCCTTGTATGTGCGGCTTTTATTTCTGTAAATGCGGAATGGATCGCGTCATCTGTGCTGGATGAACCCCGCTGCGGCAGCCTGCTTCGCATCCTTGCCATTTCCCTGCCCTTAGCTTGTATCC
This sequence comes from uncultured Eubacterium sp., assembly GCA_947385775.1. Classification (GTDB taxonomy): domain Bacteria; phylum Bacillota; class Clostridia; order Lachnospirales; family Lachnospiraceae; genus Eubacterium_J. The sequence continues at coordinate 17,979 of CANDMI010000068.1, forward strand.
ATTCTTGTATTAACGGCTATTATTACGGGCTGCAAAAAACGGCGGTTCCATCCATTTCACAGCTGATCGAGCAGATTTGCCGCGTATTGAGCGTGTATTTGATCTATCATATTTCCGTGAGCCAGGGGAAAGCGGTGACGGCGGCTATCGCGGTATGGGGGATTGTATGCGGGGAATTGTCCGGCGCGCTTTTTTCCCTTACGTTCGTGCGGTTTTCAAAATGCGGCGGGCATTTTTCAAAAGCGCTGCGCCAGCTTTTTACTTTTTCAGTCCCGCTTACGGCAAATCGGGTCTTGGTAAATTTTGTAAACAGTGTGGAGGCGGTTTTAATCCCAATCTGCCTGAAATCTTACGGATATGCGAACCAGGACGCGTTAAGCCTTTTTGGGATTTTAACCGGCATGGCGATGCCAATGATCCTATTTCCGTCCGTTTTGACCAATTCGGTATCGGTCATGCTGCTTCCGTCGGTTTCCCAGGCGAAAGCGCAGAAAAACCAGGCGCTCATCTATCGTACGATCCGGCGTACGATCGAATCCTGCCTGGTCCTTGGATTTGCCAGCACGTTGTTTTTCCTGCTTACCTATTCGTTTATCGGGCAGTATTTATTTGCAAACACGCTGGCTGGCATTTATATCCGTACATTGAGCTTCATATGCCCGTTTATGTTTTTATGCACGACGCTAAACAGCATCCTGCATGGGCTGGGGTATCCGGCGGCCACGCTGTTTATTAATCTGGGAAGTTGCCTGATACGGATTGCGTTTATCTGGTTTTTGGTTCCGGTGTATGGGATACGCGCGTATCTGTACGGTATGCTGGCAAGCCAGGTTGCGGCTGCGCTGTGCGCGATTTTCTTCATTAACCGGATAAAAGACTTATGAAATTCAATTATTTTTGCGACTCGCGCGGTTCCCCAGGAGTCCAGTTGTCCGATGGCGCAAAGCCAAAGGAAATGTTTTTGCCGTCTGATGAAGCGATGACGGTTCCCTGGTCATCTGTGCGGAACATCTGAACCGCGCTCCCCCGCAGGCGGTCTAACACTTCCGCGTTTGGATGGCCGTAGCTGTTGCCAGCGCCGCAGCTTATGACCGCGTAGATCGGGCGTACTTTTTGAAAAAACGCCTCGCTTGTGGCAGTCCTGCTGCCGTGGTGAGGCACCTTGTAAACGTCCGCATAAAGAGGCTCTTTCGACGCAAGCATATCCGCTTCCGCCTCTTCCTGCGCATCCCCGGTAAACAGGAAGCGGTTTTCCCCATGCTGCAACAGGAAACAGATGGAGTTGTCATTTGCGTTGCTGTATTTTTTTAACGGCCCTAATATCGTAAAGGACGCATCCCCAAGCTGGTAATTTGTGCCTGCCTTTGGGTGGGTGATCTTTAAACGCCGATAGGAAGCCGCCTGTATGACATCGTCGTATGTTTTCGTGTCTTTTTTACAATCCGGCATAAACAGCGCAGCGCATGGAAATTTTGTAATGATGACGTCCAGCCCGCCGATATGGTCTGCGTCGGGATGGGTGCCGATCAAGTAATCCAGCTTTGTAACGCCAAGGTTTTGCAGGGCGTCCTGTACGGCAGTTCCTTTATTGTTATTTCCAGCGTCTACGAGCATGAAGTGGCTGCCGCAGGCAATAAGCGTCGCGTCTCCCTGTCCGATATCCAGGAAATGAACCTGCATTTGCGCCAGCCCGTCTTTTGTAACCTCCTTATTTTTGTCAGTGGCGGAAAAAGAAAGGCTTTCCATAATGCTGTCCCGGACGTTTTTGTAATCCGGCGCAAACAGCAGGGCAGCGATCAGGATAAATAAAATGGCCGCGAGGTAATACTGCCTGCGGCTGTTTGAATTGTTTATGCTTGATTTCTTGTTTTTAGATTTATTATTTTGCGACGTTTTCTTTTTCGTTTTGTTGTTTTTACGATGGCTGTTTTTTTTATTTCCCATAATTTATACCTATAAAATATCTTTTTATATCTAACTTATAACTACCTTATATCTAACTAAAAGCAAGATTTTGGCTGTTTAAATGCAGCAGCAGTTCAGGCACATATTCATTACGACCATGGACATGCAAAAACGGCTGAAGCCTTCGTATGGCCTGCCGTAGCTTTGCCCCATACTGCTGTACCAGCCGCCGCCCATATTTAATTGCTGCAAAAGCTGGCGGTATTCCAGATTGCTTGGCTCCATCTGGACGGCCTGTTTTGCATATTCGACGGCGGTTACATTGTTTCCGAGTCCGGCATGGGCGACTGCGCTGTAATAATGCCAGCGCGCGCTGTGCTCTTTTATATTGTTTAAGACATTGAGGGCTTCCTGATAGCAGCGGTTCGCCAGATAATTGGCGGCTGCCTGCATTTCCGGCATTTCCTGCGTACGATTGCCATAGGACTGGTAATTGCGGCTGGAGCCGTAGCCGCCAAAGCCGCCGCCGGAAAAGCCGCCGTATCCATAACCCTGCTGCTTTTGCTGCATGATCTGGTTGTAGGCCTGCTGGATTTCTTTAAAACGCTCCTCCGCCTGCTCTTTGTTTGGATTGTTGATATTGGCGTCCGGGTGGTATTTCCGGCTGAGGGTGCGGTATGCTTTTTTTATTTCTTCGTCTGTTGCATTGGGGCTTACGCCCAGCACATCATAAGGGTTTCCCATTATCCCGGGGTTCCTCCGTTAATTTTCTTTTTTTCGGGTTATTTTTCCGCTTTGCCTGGCTTTTGTGGCGCAGATACTCATATTTCGTCCAAACGCCGGAGTAAAGGATGTTCCGGCAGATCTCCGCATGGAGCAGCACGGGCAGGCGCTCAAAGGATTTCGCGCATTCCGCGATCATGCTGGTTAACATCAGCCTGGAAATCGTTTCGAAATCCTGCTTGGTGGCGTGTTCTTGCCGCATAAACCCCAATACATTGTAGTTGTTGTTTTTCCGATCTTTTTCGATATCTTCATAGGCGTCCATCAGATAAATGAATTTACCCATATAAAATCCAAGGCAGCGCAGCTCCTCGGCCCAGATATCCTTTTCTTTCCATACGAAAATCTCACCGAGCATTTCCCCGGTGAGGCCCGCAACCGCGTCCACATTCCGCTCACGTTGTTTTTCCGCCTGGCCAAGTTTTCGCAGGTATTCCGTAATGGCATACTCCTGCCTAGGATATTTGTCGCGAATCCGCCCGTAGTCTTTTTTAAACATCTGCGCCAGAGCTTTTTTTGCATGGGAATGATCGTCGTTCCAGTCGTCCTCAAAATTCCTTGCGGCTAAAAGCAGGTTCATAGCGGCGGCATAGCCGGTGGCTTCGTTGCAGCGGGCGATCCGTTTTTTGGAAGGGTGCATACCGCAGATAAATTCCGTCTTTTCGCTTTTTAACTCATAAAGCCCGGTCAGCAGTACAACTAAAAATGCCATATCATAATTTAACAGCATCTGGCCCTTCCTGCCAAATTCTTCCCGAAGCTTTCTGCAAAGGCCGCAGTAATAGGACTGGTATATATGGCAGTCGTGCTCATTTAATTTTTCGCGGTTGACATTAATATACCCAAACATAAGCGGTTAACTCTTTTTGATAAATTCTGTTTTGCACTTTGGACAGGTGATCGCGATCTTCCCCCGCCCCCTTGGAACGCGCACCTTTTGCCTGCAATCCGGGCAGCGGTAAAACCGATAGTCCTTTCGCTGCGCCCATTGTTTTTTTGACTGGTTATATTTTACGACTAATTTATAGCGCCATGTCATATATTTTTGGTTCTGCGCCGACATTTTAGCCGTATTTTTCGAAAAAGAACGGTAGATGCCATAAATCAAAAGCGCCATCCCTGCCAGATAAAAAAAGATAGACCGTGTCAATAGGTGCACCGCAAGGCATGCGATCGCCAAAATTAAATATATCCTTGACAATTCATCCGCCCCGTACCTGCCGTACATAAATTTTGCCATCCGTTCACGAAAACCAGCCATATCACATTTCCCCCTGTCTTTTTAGATGCTTTTCAAAAACCGGTTTCATACAATTATCGCCCATATAAATACACATACATATTTTATATATCGTATAGTCAGAAAATGCTTTTGTCAATGGCGCGGGCCGCCTTTTCAGAAAAAATTGAGAATGTTTATATATTCTTTATGCTTCCATTTATGATTCTATCCGTGATTTACCACATTTCGTTAGGATTTTGCCTGGATATGCAAGCAGGACTGTAAGCCGGGTTATGTCGTGAATGATCATCTATCTAGGACGGCTGTCGCCAGCCGCCTCAAGCGGCCTACCTGAAGCTGGCGGGCCACGTCAACGCTTCTGCTCGGCCTTGCTTCGGATGGGGTTTACATATGCCCTTTCTGTTACCAGAAAGGCGGTAGTCTCTTACACTGCCATTCCACCCTTACCAGCTTTTGGTATGCCAGGGAAATTTCCCTGCATACGAAAAAGCGGCGGTATATTTCTGCTGCACTTTCCTTGGAGTCGCCTCCACCGGACGTTATCCGGCATCCTGCCCTATGAAGCCCGGACTTT
>CANDMI010000069.1 GCA_947385775.1 uncultured Eubacterium sp.
TTTATCCCGCTGACGTTTATCATTGCCCCGGTATTTGCCGTGGAACGGTCAACAGGTATGGATCACCTGATTTTAAGTTCCAGAAGCGGCAGACGGAAAATTGTCACAGCAAAGCTGTTCAGTATACTGGCTGCATCGGTTACTGTGACGTTTATCTATGTGGCAGCTACCTTTATTTTTGGGTTTCTTCCGCATGCCAGCCTGCATGGTTGGAACGCCGCGATTCAGTCTATTCCAGCATATGCAAGATCCATGTTCGGATTTCAGACATGGCAGCTTGCCGTAGTCGGAGCAGTATGGCTTATTTTCACAGGGGCAGTTTACAGCCTTATCATTGGCTTTATTTCTTCTCGAATGAAAAGCCAAATGGGCACGGTGGGAGTAAGCCTTGCCGTCCTGTTTATCAACGTAGGCCTGGCGGCAATGGGTGACGCTGCCACACAGAGATTTAAACCTCTGATTGACTTTGGACTGGCGAATGTCACACTGATAAAGGAAGTGTTTGGAGGATTTAAAATGTTTCATGTGTTTGGTATGTGTGTCAGTTATCCGGTTATGGCGGTATTTGTTTTGGGATTGACCGCCGCCCTTGCAGGTTTTGGAATTTACCGTGGACAAAAAAGCAGGACTGTGGCGTAGAAGGGAAAATTTCTTGTAATGTAATTCTAAAATGGGCATCTATTTGGAAGATACCAATAGATGCCTTTACGCTTTCATGGGAAGTAAGTCAATATGAGAAAACGATTGGAAAAAAGAAGGATATAAGATATAAAAAGGAACAGAATACAGGGAATGCCGCACACATAAGGGTTATTTATAAACTGAATTAAATGCCATTCAGAATACAGCGAATCCACCAGAAATTAATCTAAGACTGGTGGATTTCTTATGCCCTTAAAAATGGAATTTAAAAACCTATGTTTTTCAGCCCTCCCCTCAAGATTAAGGGGTTAGGGGAGCTGATGCGAGCTATGCCCGCTTTGTTCTAATGAAATCCTGTATTTTACGTTTTAATATCCCGCGGGTTCATTCCGACTTTCATCATGCCGACAATATTTTTCATGGTCGCCCTGTTTAAATCCTGCATTGCGGAATATAAACCAGGAGTTTCCTCCGCCAGGCTAGATCCATTGGATAAACGCTGTTTTGTCTTCACTGTTATACCCTGCCTTTCTGTAAAAGTCTAATGTACTTTCTTTCTTAGCGCCTGTGAGCAGCATCATTTTATAGCAGTTTTCTTTTAGTGCAATCTCTTTTGCAAAATTCAGGCATTGCGTTGCCAGTCCTCTTTTTCTGAACTGTTCATCTGTTATCACATTTTCAATAAAAGCATATGGCTGTTGGTTGTGTGTCAGGTTGGGAATGATGACGCAGACGCAGGAAGATACGATTTCCCCATTTTCTTCAGCAACAATCACATGATGGTTTTTATCCTGAAAAACAGCATCCCAAATCTGCAAAAGCGCATTCGTTTTTTCCGGCATGGGGTTATCATGCAGCTGCATATACAACCTCAATAACCCATCTAAATCGTTTTCACTTATTTCTCTAATCATACATGGCATCCTTTCCTATTGTTTATTCCATTCATCATAAAATTCTTTCAGAAACTCACGCATATATCCATCCCGTTTCCGGGCAATAGATTTCGCACAATCTGTATTCATCATATCTTTAATCAAAAGAAGCTTTTCATAGAAATGATTTATTGCTATGCATAAGCAAATTCTCTCGCAATTCCTATCGCCCCTATTGCCCCCAATCGATCTGCGTCCTGCACAATTTTCCCTTCTATTGACTTCACAATAGCTACATTATTTAAGACTCTCACGCTATGCCAATAATCATGTCTTGAACAATCATTTTCAAACAATTCCTTTATTTTTGTTTAAGCATATATTGGGTCTTCCTATGTATACCTTAGATTATCCATTTTTTCAAATAAGCGGCTACGCCATCCTCCTCGTTTGAAAGTGTGATATCATCGGCAATGTCTTTGACCTCTTGTACTGCATTTCCCATTGCCACGCCAATGCCGCATATCTTCAAAGCTTCACCCCTAAAGTCCGTAAAATCCGTATATATGCTGTCTCCCCAGCTTTTGCCCTGCTCTTTTGGATTTGTTTTATTTTATCATTTCTTAACAAAGCGCCATCAAAATCAAAAAGTAATATTTGAGGTTTTTCCATGATATGTTCCTCCAAAAGCCAAGCTCTTTTAATCATGTGACATGAATCGTTCTTTTATCTCTCTAAAAATCGCAATTTCCTATAAAGTAAAAAAACTGTTAATAAATAACCATTCCCTCATTATTTATTAACAGTTCCAAAATTTATTTTATTAAATTTTAAAATTAGCCGCCTTTATTACAACAATAGCTATGACACAGAAAAACGATAACTCGTTTTAGACGTATACACATCCCCAGCCTTCAAATACGGAGACGGAAACCCTTCTTCGTTCACCGCATTCGGATAAAACTGCGATTCCAGGCAAAAGCCCTGGCGTTTTTCATAGACAGCCCCGTGCTTGCCCTGCTGCTCCGTTATAAAATTGCCGGAATAAAACTGTACCCCAATGCAGTCCGTAAACGCTTCCATCGTAATCCCAGTGGCAGGGGAATAGGCTTTTGCCATGCATACAAACTCCCCGGCTTCTTTTTTATTTAAAATAAAATTGTGGTCATACCCGCCTCCATAAACCATCTGGATATGGTCAGAGCCAATATCTTTTCCGATCGTTTTTGATTCGGTAAAATCAAACGGCGTTCCTGCGACCGCAAGCGTCTCTCCCGTTGGAATCGCCTTCGCGTCTTTAACCGGGGTAATATTCGATGCATGGATGCAAAGTTTTTGGCCTAAAACATCGCCGGAGTCATGGCCGGAAAGGTTAAAGTAGGAGTGGTTCGTAAAATTGGCAACCGTATCCTGGTCGGAAACCGCCCGGTATGCGATCTCAAGCGTATTATCGCCGGTCAGCGTATAACATACCTCGATATCCATATTGCCCGGAAAACCCTGGGTAAGATGGCCGCTTGTGACAGAAAGCGTGATGGAATCCGCCGTATGCTCCTTTACCTGCCATACAAGCGTATCCACGCCCTGATTGCCGGAATGCAGGTTATTTTCATTGTCATTCGCATCCAGCTGATAAACGGCGCCGCCAATCTCCACTTTCGCGTCCGCGATCCGGTTTGCGTTTCGTCCGATCGTCGCGCCAAAATAGCATGTATTGTCCTCATAGCCCGTTACATTATCGTAACCAAGCACGACATCTAGCATATTGCCGTCCTTATCCGGCACGATTACGGACACGACCGTCGCGCCATAATCCGTCACCCGCGCTTTCGCGCCGCTTTTATTTTCCAGCGTATATACAAATACCGCTTCCCCTCTCCTAGTTGTGCCAAAAGACTCCTTTGCCATGTTTCTTCCCCCTTTATATAATCCTAAATTTTACCTGTATATACTCACGAGCGATAAAGTTTACCATATTTGAAGATAACAACGCTCGTGAGTCGGCATTATTGGCAGATTTTAGTGATCGTGAATATAAATTATACGGCCTGCTTCCATGCCTGTATTTTTTTACAGATCCCTTTCGCGTCCAGCCCGTATTTTGCGATCAGCTCCGCCGCAGGCCCGGATTCGCCAAAGACATCCTCAACGCCGATGCGTAAAAGCTTCGTCGGGCATTTTTCGCTTAAAAGCTCCGCAACCGCGCCGCCAAGCCCACCTACGATAGAATGCTCCTCTACCGTAACAATATTTCCGGTTTCCATTGCGGCCTTTATGACCTGCTCCTCGTCTAACGGCTTGATCGTATGGATATTGATCACCCTTGCGTCAATGCCCTGCTTAGAAAGCATATCCGCGGCATCTATGGCTTCCGCCACGCAAAGCCCGGTGGCAAGGATCGTAAGGTCTTTTCCGTCTTTTAGCAAAACGCCCTTGCCCAGCTCAAAATGATAATCTTCCCTGTCATTGATCACCGGAACCGCCAGGCGCCCGAAGCGCAAATAAACCGGGCCGTCCAACGCAAAAGCCGCGCGTACGGCTTCGGCGGCTTCCACCGCGTCCGAAGGGTTGATGACCGTCATGCCAGGGATTACGCGCATTAACGCCAAATCCTCGATGCACTGGTGGCTCGCGCCGTCCTCCCCTACGGAAATGCCGGCATGGGTTGCGCCGATTTTTACATTTAAGTGCGGATATCCGACGGAATTTCGCACCTGCTCGTATGCGCGCCCCGCCGCAAACATCGCAAAGGAGCTGACAAACGGTATTTTTCCGGTAGAAGCAAGCCCCGCCGCAATGCCGATCATGTTCGCCTCCGCAATGCCGCAGTCAAAATGTCTTTCTGGAAACGCTTTACGGAAAGTGTCTGTTTTGGTGGCCGCCGCTAAATCCGCGTCTAACACCACCAGATTGTCCGCTTTTTTCCCAAGCTCCACCAACGTTTCGCCGTAAGCCTCCCTTGTAGCGATCTTTTTTACTTCTGGCATAATGCTTCACCTGCTTTCTCTAATTCTTCCATTGCAGCCGCATATTGCTCGTCGTTTGGAGCCTTTCCATGCCAGCCCACTACGTTTTCCATATAAGACACGCCCTTGCCCTTTACGGTTTTTAAAATAATGGCGGTCGGCTGTCCTTTTACGGCCCTTGCCCTGGCAAACGCGTCCCGCAGGCTTGCCATATCGTTTCCGTCCGCTACGTTTATCACATGGAACTGGAACGCTTCTAATTTTTTATCGATCGGATACGGCGAACATACCTCGTCCACCGCGCCGTCTATCTGTAAGCCGTTATTGTCTACGATCAGGCACAAATTATCCAGCTTGCGGTAGCCTGCAAACATCGCGGCTTCCCATATCTGCCCTTCCTGGATCTCGCCGTCTCCGGCTAACGTATAGACGCGGTAGCCCTCCCCGGAGATCTTTGCGGAAAGAGCCATCCCAACCGCAACCGACACCCCCTGCCCCAAAGAGCCGGAAGCCGCGTCGATGCCCGGTGTATTGCGGATACACGGATGCCCCTGTAAATGGGAACCCACATGGCGCAATGTCAGTAAGTCCTCCACCGGGAAAAATCCCCGATACGCAAGCGCGGAATATAACCCCGGAGCAGTATGACCCTTTGACAGCACAAAGCGGTCACGATCCGCCTTTTGCGGATTTTTGGGATCAATGTTCATTTCCTCAAAATATAAATATGTAAAAACGTCAGCCGCGGACAGGGAACCTCCCGGATGCCCCGCCTTTGCGGCATGGACTCCCGTAAGTATCCCTTTTCGCACCTCGACTGCCATCTTTTGAAGTTCTAAGTCTGTCATTCGTTTATCCTTTCCAAAACTGGATTAACTGGCGCTATCCTTTTTAAATTTCTCAATTCCGGCATCCGTCAGCGGATGTTTTGTCATTGCTTCTAACACCTCATACGGAACGGTAGCGATATCCGCCCCTGCCAGCGCGCAGTCTATAATATGGATCGGGTTACGGATGGAGGCGGCGATGATCTCTGTCTCGATGCCATAAATATCAAAGATTTCCGCTATTGTGCGCACCAGGTCAATGCCCGGCATGGAAATGTCATCCAAACGCCCTAAAAACGGGGAAACGTAGGTTGCGCCCGCCCTTGCCGCAAGCAACGCCTGGTTTGCGGAAAAAATCAGGGTAACATTTGTCTTGACCCCTTCGGATGAGAGCTGCTTTACTGCTTTTAAGCCTTCTACGGTCATCGGGATTTTTACCACCATGTTCGGATGGATCTTTGCAATCTCACGCCCTTCGGCGATCATCCCTTCGGCATCCTGCGTCGTCGCCTTTACTTCCCCGCTGATCGGCCCGTCTACAATTTCCGTAATCTCTTTTATGACTTCCTCAAAATTCCTGCCTGATTTTGCGATCAGGGACGGATTTGTCGTAACGCCACAGATTACGCCCATGTCATTTGCTTTTTTAATATCTTCTACAATCGCAGTATCCACAAAAAATTTCATATGTTTTTCTCCTTATCCACGAAATTACGCATTTGAAAAAACATCAAAGCTTCAAAGCTTCAAAGCGTGTTTAAAAAATGCTTTCACGCTCTGGCATAATAAATTTACCACGTTTCGCTCGTAATTGGCAATGTATTTTTTTCATATACTTACAGGAAAATTTCTACATTTTTTGGTAATACTTCCCCAATTTTATGACTGCCCGCAAACCTCCGCTTCTTCCTTTTTTTCCTCCATATTCACAAGGATCTGCGGAATCAGCATGTTTAACGCGCCCGATATGCGCTTTGCCGTCCACTGGACATCCTTATGGTCAAGCTTTGTTTTGGAAAGCCCTGCCGCAAGGTTGGTAATGCAGGATAACCCGCAGACCTCCATCCCCATATGGCGCGCCGCCACCGCCTCGCAGGCGGTGCTCATGCCTACCGCATCCGCGCCTAAAAGCCGCGCCATGCGCACCTCCGCCGGGGTTTCATAATTCGGGCCGCTAAACTGCATGTAAACCCCTTCCTGGATGTCAATTTTACATACCTTTGCGGAATTTTTCACAATTTCCTGCATCCGCCTGCTGTAAACCTCGCTCATATCCGGAAACCGCGTTCCAAGCTCGTCCACATTCGGCCCGATCAAAGGGCTTGGCACCGCGGTTGCGATATGGTCTGTGATCATCATAAGGTCGCCCGGCTGAAACGACGGATTGGCGCCGCCCGCCGCATTTGTCAATATAATCTGCTTTGCTCCAAGCAGCCCTATCAGCCGGATCGGCAACACGACATCGGACATTGGATAGCCTTCATAATAATGCACGCGCCCCTGCATGATCACGACCGGGGTTTCTCCGACATAACCAAACACAAAACGCCCCTTATGCCCCGCCACGGTGGATACCGGAAAGCCTTCGATTTCATCATATCCGATCATCTTTGCATCCCGCACGCCATCCGCAAACTCGCCAAGCCCCGAGCCAAGCACAAGCGCCACGCGCGGCGTAAAATCTGTTTTTTCTTTTATGCCTGATAAACAGGTCTTTAATTTATCGTACATCATCTGCTTTCTTACTCTTTTCCTTTTCTTTTTATTTTTTCGGACGCTAGACAAAAAGCATCCCAAAAGCCAGGCTCCCGCCAGATCATTGCTGGAATAAAAAGCAAATCTTTCCCACAATGCTTGGGCTCTTGATTATAACTATACATCAAATTCTTAGGATGGGCAAGAGAAGATATTGCTCCGGCGGTTAAATATCGCAGCAAGTAAGGCGTTTCGGCATTGAACTGCCGCAGCAAAAAAAACTATTCATATTCAACCGGATACATAGACGCTTTTGAAAACAACATTTGAATGACATTTAACACTTTAGCAGACGCTAAAATTTCTTTCACGGCTTCTACAAATTCCTCTTTATCCGAACAGACATAATCCGGCGCAAAGGATTCACAATCATCTTCAAAGCTGCTTCCTAACGTAAGCGCAACCGGATATTCCGTTTCAGGATTTGAATACATGATCAAAAGCGTCTTTTCGTAATTATCTAAAGCAGGAACCACCACATTGAACATAGTTGCAATGCGATATGGAATATTCGTTGTATCTATTCTTAGGAAAACGGCTTTTCCATATAATTTATAATCTGTTTTTCCCCCTAACAGCGTTATCTGCTCTTTTAATATCGTATCCGGAAAATCTTTTGTCTGTTTTTGTAATTCCTCAACAGACTGAAAATCCCATAAATCCATTCCTATCATCCTCCTAATATATTTCAAATCGAAGCGGCAAATGGTCTGAATACTGACGTTTATCAATGATTCCATTCTTTATAAACGAATAGCTTTCTGTCCGCTCTACGATGCCAAAATAATCCCAGTTAAATTTTTCAATAAAAAACGGTCTTAGCAAAAGCTGGTCAAAACAATACCAAAATATCGACTTTCCCTGCTGATCTTGACTGCTATAATAAGTTCCCTGTACAAGCCTATTATCTCCCATCAATTTCCACATCGGATTAAAATAAAAATATTTTAATTCCCCGTCCACTTTGCGCGTTCTTTTCTTTGCCTTGCTCGCTGACATCGTAGCATTAAATCCATATACGCCGGATATTCCCCGTGAATATGGCTGAAGGTTAAAATCCCCAACCACTAAGCTCTTACACTCATCCTTCCCATACAACCCTTCTTCCATTTTCCTTAAAACCCGGCTAAAATTTACCGCCTTATCAGACCGAGCGTTTTCTTCCAGCTTTGTCGGACTGGGCAAATGCACAACATGAAACAAATACATATCTTTGCCAACCTGCATCGTATAGGAAGAAAATCGCTTTTCTTCCATATGGGCTGAAATAGCGACTTCTTTTTTTGCGATCAGGCGTATGCCCCTATTGGAACAAATCTCAACTAATTTCCAATAATGTCCCTGCTGTTTTAATGCGCTTAACAAATATTTGATATCTAACTGTTCGGCTTCCGCCAATGCCACAACATCTGCCTGATTTTCCAAAGCGACCTGCATTAGAGGACCAATTAAATTTTTCTTGTAGATATTCCAAAATAAATATTTGATTCTTCGACACCTCTCTTAAAACTTCCATGTTTACGTATTACAATTTTTAGCCATTATTTATGAGGAAATGATATTTCCATATACATTTATAAAATTATAACAAAAACTCTCTCCTATTACAATCACTGACTTTTCAGACATTGCAAAATCGGCTCAATATACTTTTTATCTGAAATATCATAAGACTTCGACAGCATGTTTATCATTTCCCGCTCCTGCTTTGTTTTCTCTTTTTTGGCTTTTAACGTTTTTATAAACATTTTCATCATCAGCTTCGATGGAAGCGGCATTTTCTCATAATTCAGACCTCCCGGGCAATAAAATAACTTTACGTTTTTAAGTTTCAGCTCATTAAAATTCTGGCTTAAGGCTTTTGCAACCTCCGGGTTTTCGATCGGACTTGCGCCAACGCAAAATACGATCAGCCTTTTATCCGTCCATTTATCCAGGTTGTTTTTAAACCAGCCAATTTTATGAATGCTGCCCCCAAACGCCCATCCGCCAAAAATGATCGCTTCATATTCCGACAGGCTTTTTTCTTTTACGTCCGATAACGCAAAGCAGTCCGCCCCCGCCGCTTTTGCGATCCACCCGGCATAACGCTTCGTAAACCCGGTCTGGGAATTGTATATGACAACTGTTTTCATTTTCTGCATCCCCCTTTTCTATTTTCGTTTTCCTTTTTATTCTGTTTCCCTTGTTTCATTTTCCGCTTTCGTTTCCCGCAGCCTTCCTCTCCAGATTTTCGATGCCCGCGTACAGCTTCGATAATAGCATAAAAAGCGTTTCCAGCTCATTGTCTGTATAGACTTCAAAAAGATATCTCAATTCCCGCTGGTATTTAAAAAAATCATTTTGAAAATAATCATCCACTTTTCCCGTAGGGCAAACGCACATGCCCCTTGTGTCATGGGGACTTTGCTGGATCGTGATAAAACCTTTTTTTCGTAAAGCTTCCGCCAGTTTCTTAATATTTTGTCTGGAACAGCCCAACAATTTTCCTAATTGGGTAAATGTAAGCTGTTCTTTGGACTGCCTGACGATGGACAACAGCATAAACTGCTTTAGCGACACCTCTGGAATATGGTTATCAAAAAGCGTTTGCAGCCTGTTTGTGGCAATGAATAATGTGCTAAAAATAGCTCTGCTTTGATTTTGCGCGGTATCGGAAAATTTTTTGATCAGATCCTCGTATTCCATGCGCCCTCCTGATAGGTAACTTGTTACGCATTTAATTATAGCAACTAGTTGCCAGTCTGTCAAAATGTTTTTGCGCTGGCTGGCGAGTTTTTCCATCGATCTGGAAGTTCGCTTTTGCATATATAAATATTGATCTATTATGAAAAAAGTAGAATGACTATGTCACTAGAAACAAACTCAATAAACATGTCCTGAAAATAAAAAACATCCGCTATTGATTTTAAAATAATAGCAGATGTTTTCGCAATGGAATAGACGGGAATCGAACCCGTGTCCAAAGACCTCTCCCCTGTACTTCTACGAGCGTAGTCTATGCTTAAACATTCCCTCTGCGGCATCCGCACAGACAAGGCTGCCGTTTCAGTAGCTTCATGATACGCCTGCATACGCAAAGCTTAGTATGCATCGTTTCCTACATCGTCGATGCCTGAATCCTAATGTGTAGGTGCATTAGGTCAGACAGCTGCAACTAGGCAGCGTATGCTAAATTATCGTTAGCGTTTAATTTTAATTGTAGGATTTAACGCATCCAGTGCGACTCGCTTCTCCAGCTTCAAAACCCCTGTCGAAACCTTTACTATCCCTAATTTTTATCTTTCTGATATTAAACTTTGTTTATTATAGTATAGGATACCTAAAAAGTCAAGCGATTTTGAAATATTCGATACTTAGCTGCGAAGCAGCAAAAAGCGCGACTTTGCAAATGGCGTAGGCTGAACTGCGACACTTTGTTCTACAAGTTCGGCCCAGCGCCCGCCTGCCCCACCGCTAAATCTTCTCGATACAGCGCTTATCCCATTTAAAATCCCCAATCGCAATTTTTCTATCCGCAGTCCCGTCCCACTAGACGCAAAGGCCAGCAGCCTTTAGTCTTTTCTGACAGATATAGATGAAGCCCCCCGCGGCTTTAAAGCCACAGGGAGCCATTTTGTTTTCGCGACGCGAAAATCTTATTTTTCCAGCTTCCAGATCTCGTCGTTATACTGCTCGATCGTCCTGTCGGCGGAGAAAAAGCCCGCCTTGCTGATATTCACAAGCATCATCTTCGCCCATGCCTTGCGGTCCTCATAAGCGTCAAGAGCTTTATCCTTTACCGTGATATAATCTTCAAAATCCGGGAAGGTCATAAACCAGTCCTTATTCAACAGTTCGTCATACAGCCTGTTTAAATTCTCGCTGCACCCAACCGCCTTCATCTCATCGCTGACAATAAAGTCTACCGCTTCCTTGATCTTTTCATCCTTTTCGTAATAATCCTTGGCAACATAATCTTCACGGGCATAACGGTCAATGACAGTCTGGCTGGAATCCCCGAAAGTAAAGATGTTATCCTCTCCTACAAGATCCGCGATCTCTACATTTGCCCCGTCCTTTGTGCCAAGGGTTACCGCGCCGTTTAACATAAACTTCATATTGCTCGTGCCGGAAGCTTCCTTGGAAGCAAGTGAAATCTGCTCGGAAATGTCACATGCCGGGATCAGTTTTTCCGCAAGGGTTACGTTGTAATTTTCCACCATAACAACTTTCAGATACGGGCTAACCTGCGGATCTTTGCTGATCACTTCCGACAGGCATAAGATCAGGTGGATGATATCCTTTGCGATCGTATAAGCCGGAGCCGCCTTTGCGCCGAAAATGACCGTGATCGGACGTTTCGGTTTTTTGCCATTCTTGATCTCGAAATATTTATGGATGACGTACAACGCGTTCATCTGCTGACGTTTGTATTCATGCAGGCGCTTTACCTGAATGTCGAATACGGAATCCACGTCTAAATCTACATTTTGCGTATGTTTTAAGTAATCCTTTAAAATGACTTTCCGCTCTTTTTTAATATCAAGCAGCTTGTCCAACACTTCGCTGTCATTTGCATACCCTTCCAGCTTTTCCAAGCAGGACGCGTCCTTTTTAAAATCTGGCCCGATCAGCTTTTCAATGTATGCGGCAAGCTGCGGGTTGCAGTATAACAGCCAGCGGCGGAATGTGATGCCGTTTGTCTTATTGTTAAATTTCTCCGGATAGAGCTTATAGAAATTATTCAGCTCCGTATCCTTTAAAATATCCGTATGGAGCGCCGCCACGCCGTTTACGCTGATTCCGTAATGGATGTCAATATGCGCCATGCATACGCACTGGTCTTTGATGATCGCAACGGATGGATCGTTGTATTTTTTATTTACTCTGTTGTTTAATTCATAAATGATCGGAACTAAGTGCGGAACTGCCTGCTGCATAAAATGCATCGGCCATTTTTCCAGCGCTTCCGCTAAAATCGTATGGTTTGTATAAGCGCATGTCTTGGATGTAACGTCAATGGCTTCATCCATCGTAAGCCCGCGCGCCATAAGCAGGCGGATCAGCTCTGGGATGACCATCGTAGGATGGGTGTCGTTGATCTGGATCACCGCATAATCCGCAAGGTCATATAAATTGGAGCCTTTTTGCTCGCATTCTTCCAAAATCAGCCTTGCCGCGTTGGACACCATAAAATACTGCTGGTATACACGCAAAAGCCGTCCGTTTTCATCACTGTCATCTGGATATAAGAACAGGGTCAGGTTCTTTTCGAACTGTGTCTTGTCAAAAGAAATGCCATCCTGAACTAAAGATTCGTCTACCGATTCTATATCAAATAAATGCAGCTTCGTTGTGCGGTTTTCATATCCCACCACATCGATATCGTACATTCTGGACTGGACAGAAAAGCCGCCAAAATGAACGCGGTACGTTTTGTCTGTCTTTGTAAGCCACGACTGATCTGTGAGCCACGGATTCGGGACTTCTTTTTGCAGGTTATTTTCAAAAACCTGACGGAACAGCCCTAAATGATAATTCAAGCCTACACCGTCCCCATTTAAGCCCAGGGTCGCTATGGAATCCAAAAAGCACGCCGCAAGTCGTCCAAGCCCGCCATTGCCCAAAGATGGCTCCAATTCGATCTCTTCGATCTCAGCCATAGACTTTCCGCATTTTTCCAGCTCCTGTTTCACTTCATCGTAAAGTCCCAGATTGATCAGGTTATTGGACAATAATTTTCCGATCAAAAATTCCGCCGAAATATAATACAGCTTTTTCTTCCCCTGATTGCTTTCTTTTTCTTTCGCCTTCTCTTTGACGTACTCCAAAAGCCCGATGTAAATCTCTTCCTTTGTGCACTCATCCATATAACGGCCAAACCGTTTCTTCACATATTCATTTGCGCCCATACATTTACCTCCTGATTTAAAAATGTGTTTCATTCTTTCCTTTCTTTCTGGACTAGTTATATTATATAGATTCTTCCCCTGTTTTACTTGCAATATTCTATGATGATATGGTACAATCCTATCAAACAACGAAATTACATATTGATGATATTTAGAAAAGCAAGACCAAATAAATAAAAATACCGAATAGATAAAAACATAATTAGATACAAGTAATTGGATATAGATAATTAGAGAAACATGATCATACCAGAATACGAAAACTACCAGGAAAAAAAATCACATTTTGACCCTTCCTTTCCATATAATACCTATTTATGCAGCATTCCCCAGGATTTTCTTTCTGTGCCGCTGCACTGGCATCTGGAAATGGAGATCATTTACATAAAAAAAGGCTGCGGGACTGTGTCAATCGACTTGCAGCCGTCATTCGTCCAAAAAGGCGACATTATTTTTATCGCGCCCGGACAGCTCCATGAAATTGCACAATATGGCGACGCGCGTATGGAATACGAAAACATATTATTTGATCTAAACATGCTTTCCGGCGCGGCAGGGGACGTATGCTCTACAAATTTCCTGTTTCCCTTGCAGCACGCCCATACGCTTGCGAAAAATATTTATACTCCCACAGACCATAATTATACGCGTATCGCCCGCAGGCTGGACGACGCGGATGAGATCCGAAAGACCACCCCCCAGGCTTACCAGCTTGCGATCAAAGGATGCCTGTTTTTTATTTTTTACGAGCTGTTTGCCAGCTACCCGCCAAATTTTGCCGCCCCAAAAACGTTCCATTCCTTAGACACGTTAAAAGCGGCTATTAAATATGTAGAGATCCATTACCAGGAGCAGATCCGTATCCGAGAGATCGCGGCTTTTTGCGATTACAGCGAATCGCATTTTATGAAATATTTTAAAAACGCCACCGGAATGTCGTTTATTGAATATTTAAACAGTTACCGTCTGTCAATGGCTTCCCGGATGCTGCTTGCGTCCGACGCGCCCGTAACCGACATCGCCCAGGAATCCGGTTTTCAAAACCTGTCTTATTTTAACCGGATGTTTAAAAAGAAATTTGGAATCACGCCAAGCATTTACCGTATGCAGGCCGCCGGCAAATAAAAAACGCGCGGTATTAAAAGCTGGCGGAAAAATACTTAAAAATAAAGAAAAGAGAGAAAAAAATGAACCATTCAAGCCGTTTCTTCGAAAACAAAGACTGCGAATATTTCCCATGCCACAAAGGGCCAGCCCATTTTAACTGCCTGTTTTGTTACTGCCCTTTGTATCGAAAAGAAAACTGCCCAGGAAACCCTAAGTATCGAGTAAAAGACGGGAAAAAAATAAAAGACTGTACAAACTGCGCGTTCCCCCATGAACCGGAAAATTATGAGAAGGTTATCCAAGCATTAAAAGATTTTGATTCTTAATGGGGCCGGCATTGCCGGCCTATACCCGCACCCCATCTTTCACCACAAGCTTGATCTCAAGCTCTTTATCCAGCAATACCAGATCCGCCTTCTTCCCCGGCGTGATCGAGCCGCGGCTTTCGTATACCCCCAGCGCCTTTGCAGGGTTTGCCGTCGCGCAGGCAACCGCCGCCTCAAGCGGTATCCCCATATGGCGGACAGCCGTCCGCATACAGTCCATAAGGTTCGTAGCCGACCCTGCCAGCGCGCCGTTTGAAGCAAGAGTGGCGCGGTTTCCTGTCACATCCACCTCAAGCCCGCCTAACAGGTAACGCCCGTTTGGCATCCCGGTAGCGCGCATACTGTCGCTGATAAAAATAATGCGATCGCCCCCAAGCATACGAAATGTCGCGCGCACCACCGAAGGATGGATGTGCACGCCGTCGCAAATTAATTCCGCGTTCACATGCGGGCTGTCGCATACGGCCCCTATGACCCCAGGCGCGCGGTGGGTAAAAGGCGGCATGGCGTTGTACAGGTGCACCGCATGGTTTGCCCCGGCGTCAAAGGCCGCTTTTGCCGTATCATAATCCGCATTCGTATGGGCAAGGGATATATTGACCTGCCGCTTCATCCGGCTGATAAAATCCGTAAACCCCTTATTTTTCTCCGGCGCGATCCCGATAAACTTTACAAGCCCCCCGGATGCGCGCAGGAACTTTTCGCAAACCTCCGTGTCGCAGGATATGATATGGCGTTCGTCCTGGGCGCCCTTTTTTTCCACACTGATAAACGGCCCTTCCATATTAACGCCCAAAAGGTCTGCGCCAGGCGCGCCCTGGCTGTTTTCCTGGCTTGCGGCGTTTTGCGTTTCACGATAAGCGGCGGCGTTTTCCAATATGGCGGTAAGCTCCTCTATCGGCAGCGTCATCGTCGCCGGGGCGATGCCCGTTACTCCGGCAGCCAGCTCGTATTTTGCGATTTCCGAAACCGCTTCCTTCGTCCCGTCGCAAAAATCATACCCCATGCAGCCGTGGAAATGAAGGTCAATAAGCCCCGGAATTGCATACGCTCCTTTTCCGTCTATAACCTCCCCTGCCCCGTCAAAACCTTTTTTTACATCAAAATCCATCGGAAGGTTTACAAACTTTCCGCCCTGAACTGCGACCGCGCCGTCTACGAATGTCTCTTCTTCGGTATAAACTTTTACATTTTGAATAATCATCGCCTTTTTCCTCCCCCTAGCGCATGCAGCGTATCTTCATGATATGCTTCCATTTTCAATTTGTCCAGCTCCATATAGCAAGAATAAATAATGTCCAACATGACCAGTACCGGAAACTGCGGAGAGATTAAATTTCCATAGTTTAAATGCTTTAAAGAAGGCACTACTAACTGTTCGTCACAAAACTCGTGAAATTCTTCCCTGCTAGTGGTGGTGATCAATACGGTTTTCGCGCCTTTTTTGTGGGATTCCTGCAATAAATACCGCACCCCTTTGCGCTGTCCGCTAAGGCTGATCCCTACGATCAGGCTCTTTTCATTTTGGAACACGCTTTGCATATGCATTAAATCTATATCCTTTACCGACTGGATGTTCACGCCGATGCGCATAAAACGCATCTCCATTTCATCCGCCGCGATGCCGGAGCTTCCCATGCCGCATACAAAGACCCGCTCCGCCCGCTCAAGCATCTTTGCAATCCTTCCGATCTGCGCTTCATCTAACAGGCTGTAGGTTTTATTCGTAAGCTCCTGATAGGCGTTTAATACCCGTCTTGTATTGCGCGTGATCTGCTCCTGATTTTCTACAAACGTCTCCTGATACTGATAAATAAATTCCCGATAGCCCCGGTAACCGCATTTTTTGGCAAATCTGGAGAGCGACGCTTCCGACACAAACAGCCGCTCCGCCACCGCTTTCGCAGAAAAATCCAGTTTTTCGCGGTTTTGTATAAAAAAATCCGCAATGCTTTTTTCCACCGTCGTAAATTTGTCATAGTTTGATTCTATTACCGGAACGACCGACTTTACATAGTATTCCATATTACTTACCCCTGGCTTTATTGTAACAACTGGCGGGAATATATTCAAATATGTCATTCGACGCGGTGGCGCTGCCTGAAATGGTAGAACGCCCCAAGCATCCCCGCGTCATTTCCGTGCTTTGCAAACGCCAGCTTTGTATTGCGAAAAATCTCCGGCATCAGATGCTTTGATACGGCCCGTTCTATCCTTTCTTTTAAAAATTCCTTCTGCGCCATAATCCCGCCGCCAAGCACTACGACCTGCGGGTTTATGACATAGCATATGTTTGCGATCCCAAGCCCCAATACCTCTGTCATCTCATCAATCGCGTTAAGGCAGATAACGTCGCCCCCTTTCGCGGCTTCAAAAATACGATAGCCGTCCCAATCCTTTTGCGGCTCGTTTTTTCGCTCCGCCACCTTCTTTGTCAGGATGCTCGCCGCGCCAAGTGTCTGGAAATCACTGTCTCCCATGCTTAAATAACCGACCTCGCAGGCGCTGCCGCTAAAGCCTCTGTAAACTTCCCCGTTCATCACAAGGCTGCCGCCAATCCCGGTGCCTACGGTAAGCATCAGGGAAATTTGGCTGCCTGCCGAGGCCCCGGTATAAAATTCCGCAAGCCCCGCGCAGTTTACGTCGTTTTCCACCTCGCAAGGAATCCCAAACCGCCCTTCCAGCGCCCTTTTGTATCCGATGCCTGTATAATCCGGTATCAACGGCGCCGAATACGTAATCTCTCCTTTCACAGTATCCACGATCCCGGCCGTTGATATGCAGATTCCACTGATTTTTTCCCGGGCGCAGAAATTTTCCACAATATCCCGCACCTTATTTAAGATCGCAGGGCCTCCGTTTTGTGCGTCCGTATCCGTAACATCCCTGCATAAAATCTGCCCATCGGATTCGATCACGCCATATTTTATCGCAGTCCCCCCAATATCCACACAAACATATTTTTTCATATTCTTCCGCCTGCCTTATATTATAATCTATTTCCGCGCCAAGGTCAAAACACAATGCCTATTCAATCCTCACTTTAAATATCGCTTTCTTGATCCCCTCCGGCGACCCTTCCTTTACTTCCACCGCGGTACGGTGCGCGTCATTTGGGTAGCATATTAAAAAGTCCCCCTGCCTTAAAATGACCGATCCGTTCTTTTCCCCCTCCATAGGCAGAAAATCATCCTTTTTTACATACTCTTTCTGCTGCATGTTGCCGATAAAGTTTACATCGATCTGTTCCTGTCCCCGAAGCATGACATGCACGTCCAGATAATCTCTGTGCGCTTCCCAGAAACGGTTTTGCGGCGCGGTAGTTTCATATTCCACGATGTTGACAAATAAATCCTCCCCGTCAATCTCATGGCTTCCGGTTTCATAAGAAGCAAGATCATGGCTTTTTGCATAGTCAAAGCATTTTTTTACGGAATCCTCTAAATACGCAAACTCCATAAGGTTTTCCACATTTCCAAAAATCATACGGTTACTCCTCCCCTACATTATAAATCGTCGTGCTTGGAGCAGGTACGGAATCATCCCCCTTTACCTTCCTCCAGATGACGCTTGCCGGGATGCCTACCACTAAGGACACCGCGATCGAAATGATCGAATACGACCAGATAGATACGGCCCCTGCCGGCGTAAAATATTTAATTCCTACCATAACCGCGGACGATGCGATAAACGCCAACGTCGCGCCAAATGTATTTGCCACCTTTGTAAACGCCCCAAGGATGAACGTCCCGATCAAAATTCCAAGCACCAGGCCCATAAATCCGTTGAACCACTCATACGCCGATTTCACGCCGCCGTTTGCAAGCACCATGGAAACCGCGATGGCGAATACGCCTACCACTAAGGACACATACTGCCCGATTTTCGTCTGTTTCTCAAAGCTTAACTCTTTTTTCGTAAGGCGCGCCTGGATATCCAGCGTCCAGCTTGAAGCTACGGAGTTTAATCCCGTAGAAAGCGTGGACTGGGAAGCCGCGTAAATGGCTGCAAGCAGGATTCCCGTAATGCCCACCGGAAGCTCGAACGCGATGTATGACGCAAAGATCTGATCCTGCGCCGCTGCCGGCGGAAGCGCGTTCTGCTGGTAAAATACGTACAGCCCTGTACCGATCAGATAAAATACGGTTGCGATGAAAATGGAAAGCGCGCCGTTTGTCAGCATCATTTTATTCAGCTTTTTCGTGTCGGTAGTCGTCGTAAAACGCTGTACGATATCCTGGCTGGATACGTAGGAGCCCATTGTGTTAAAGCCCGCCCCAACGATCATAATAAATACACTGTCTTTTAAAATGTTGATATTAAATACCGGCTGGTCCGGAGACAAAAATTTGTGCTCATTTGCCAACGCCCCAAACACCGCGCCCGCTCCGCCGTCGATATGCAAAAACAAAAACACCAGCGCGAACGTAACCCCAATCAACAGCACGGAGCCTTGGATAAAGTCTGTCCAAAGCACGGATTTTAACCCGCCCGTGTAAGAATAAATAATTGCGATAACCCCCATAATGATGATCAAAAGATTCACGCTGATCCCGGTGAGGCTGGATAACACCATACAAGGAAGGTACATAATGATGGACATACGCCCTACCTGGTAAATGATAAACATAACCGCCCCAAGCACCCGAAGCCCCTTGCTGCCAAACCGAAGCTCTAAATAATGATACGCCGTATCAATCCCAAGCTTGCTGTAGATCGGCAGGAAAAACCGGATGGTCAGAGGAATCGCAAGCAGCATCCCAAGCTGTGCAAACCACATGATCCAGGTTCCCGCATAGGAGTTGCCGGCCAGTGACAAAAAGGAAATCGGGCTTAATAACGTAGCGAATATGGATACGGAGGTCACCCACCACGGTATCGTGCCATCCCCTTTAAAATACTCCTTTCCCTTCATCTCCTTTTTTGCGAAGTGCAGCCCGGCAAACAGCACCGCCGCCAGATACACAACCAAAATAATCAGATCAATCATTGTAAATCCCTGCATAACCTTCTCCTCCCCGTATTTTCTGTCATTCGTATCAGATTACAGATACGCTTCTTTTGCTTCACGGATCATCTTAGCCGCTTCTTCCACGATCGCCCCGTCACTTTCGATCAAAGATGGAAGCGGTTCCCGCACCCCGCCAAGCTCCAGGCCCTCATTGATCTTTAAGATCGCCTTGATCACGCCATACATATTGCCATGCCCCGAACACATTTTATAAATAACCTCGTTTACCGCATACTGGATTTTCCTTGCCTGTTCCAGCTCCCCTGCCTTTACATGCTCATCCATCTTTAAAAACAGCTCCGGCATCGCTCCATAAGTGCCGCCGATCGCGCCTTCGGCCCCGATGATCCTGCCGCTTATAAACTGCTCGTCCGGCCCGTTGAATATGACATAATCCTCACCCGCCGCCGCTTTAAACATCTGGATATCCTGCACCGGCATGGAGGAATTTTTTACCCCGATCACATTCGGATTTTTCCTCATTTCCGCAAACAGGTTCATCGTAAGCGCCACCCCTGCAAGCTGCGGGATATTGTAGATTACAAAATCCGTATCCGGCGCCGCCAAGCTGATATCGTTCCAGTATTTTGCAATGGCGTACTCCGGAAGCCTGAAATAAATCGGCGGGATCGCCGCGATCGCGTCCGCCCCAACCGCCTGGGCGTGCTTTGCAAGCTCCATACTGTCTTTCGTATTGTTGCACGCCACATGCGCGATTACGGTCAGCCTGCCTTTTGCCGCCTCCATCACATTTTCCAGCACGATCTTTTTATCTTCCACGCTCTGATAAATACATTCGCCGGATGAGCCGTTTACGTAAACGCCCTTTACGCCTTTTTCCACGAAATACTCCGTAAGCGCCCGCACGCCCTGCGGGTTGATATTTCCTTCTTTGTCATAGCAAGCATAAAATGCCGGGATAACGCCTTTGTACTTTTCAAGATTCCTCATAGTTTTACCTCTCCTTTTTTGATAAGCTTTTGATTTAAGTTTTCTGTTTCCTTGCAGCCCTTTCGACCGCGGATATCAACAAAGCGCCTGTGAAAATGCTTTCGTAATAAGCTGCGGCCTTGTGATCGCCGAACCTACCACAACGCTGTATGCCCCCAGTTCAATGACGCGCTTTGCCTTCCCCGGCGTATCGATGTTGCCTTCCGCGATCACCTTATGCTTTGCTTTTTGAATGATTTCCCGCAAAATCCCAAAATCATCCGCCTCTATTTTGAGGCCCCTGCTCTGTTCGGTATAGCCCACCATCGTCGTGCCGATAAAGTCAAATCCAAGCGCGTCCGCGTAAAGCGCCTCCTCTACCGTGGAGCAGTCCGCCATCCAAAGCTGGTCCGGATATTTTTCCTTTACCTGGTGGAAAAAATCATCTAATGTGACATCTCCCGGACGAAGCGCCCCTGTAGCGTCCAGTGCGATGATCTCCGGCGCAACCTCCATCAGTTCATCCACTTCCTTCATCGTCGGTGTGATGTAGACTTTACAGTCCCCATAATTTCGTTTCACGATCCCGATGACCGGAAGCCCTGCCACCCTCTGGATTTCCCCGATATCCTCTTTCGTGTTGGCGCGGATGCCGCACGCCCCGCCTTCCTTTGCCGCAAGCGCCATCCTTCCCATGATAAAGGATGAATGAAGCGGCTCTTCCGGCAATGCCTGGCAGGATACGATCAATTTTCCTCTAAGGCCCTCTACATTTTTTTCTGCCATTTCGTCGCCCTCCTTTGTGATACCCAGTATAACAGCGCAAAATATATTTTCAATACTTATACGGGATAGAGAAAGTGCTTTCACCTTTTTCCAAAAGCCCCCGTTTTCCGCCCGATATCTACACCGGTAAAACAAGCCTGTATTAGTAATTTTGCACAATAAAAGGGAAGTTCTTTCTTTGTCTGAAAGTACCTGCAAACGGGTTGATTTTTCTTGTAATTATCTGTATGATTGATATATGGAATGAAGATCATACTATATGAAAAATCAGAAAGGAACGAAATGTATGAAAATTGTAAAAACGAAGGATTATGAGGAATTAAGCAGAAAAGCCGCGAATTTTATCGCCGCGCAGGTAATCATGAAGCCAAACTGCGTCCTGGGGCTTGCCACAGGCTCTTCCCCGATGGGAACCTACAAGCAGCTTATCCAGATGTATGAAAATGGGGATTTGGATTTTTCAAATGTATCCAGCGTCAACCTAGACGAATACAAAGGGCTGAACCCGGAAAATGACCAGAGCTACCGGTATTTTATGAACACAAACTTTTTCGACCATATTAATATAGAAAAATGCCGCACCTTTGTGCCAAACGGCTTAGAACCGGACTCCGACAAATGCTGCGCGGAATATGACCAGATCATAGCCCAGACCGGCGGCGTGGATTTACAGCTCCTTGGCCTTGGGCGCAACGGGCATATCGGGTTTAACGAGCCTTCCGACGTTTTCGAGAGCAAAACCCACTGTGTCGACTTAGCCCCGAGCACGATCGAGGCAAACAAACGCTTCTTCCAATCCGAAGCCGACGTTCCTCGCCAGGCGTACACAATGGGAATAAGAAGCATTATGATGGCGAAAAAAATTTTGGTCGTCGTAAGCGGGTCAGACAAAGCGGACGCCTTAGCAAAAGCAATCTGCGGCCCGATCACCCCTCAGGTTCCGGCTTCGGTGTTGCAGCTTCATCCGAATGTGGTGGTTGTGGCGGATGAGGCGGCGTTGTCTAAGATGCCGTAATTTTTTGACGGGTTGTATGGTTATTATGTTGATGAGCGCGTTATAATAGGGACAAGTTAGAGGAACCCAGTAAAATCAAGGGGTTGCACTAACTTGTCCCCTTATTTTTTCGCCTTAAAAAGGGCAAACGGAATCTGGTATATCCATAAGTAAGTTCTTAGAAAGTCCATTCCATTGGCTGGCGATATGCTGTATAATAGAGTCTGTTATGGAAGACGATTCATCAGGGAGGCGGAAAAGTGATTTGTAAAATAAGAAAATGGGATTTGGCGGATG
>CANDMI010000070.1 GCA_947385775.1 uncultured Eubacterium sp.
CTGCTTACTCCGTTCTCCCCAGCTCTGCTGGGGGCTTAATGGATTTTCAGTTATGCTAACCGGTTGAAAACCAAATCCAATCGCTGTATAATATATCAGACTGATATATTAAAATCATATACTGGAGGCGCCTATGAAAAGACAACCATTAAGAAAGCTATCGCTCATCATTCCATTGCTCCTGTTTCCAATCACGCAATGTATCCAGTGTTGGGCATGTGTAGATCATTGCCCGAAAAACGTTTTGGCTTTTGGCCTGATAGAAGGAAAGGAACATAGAAATGGCAAATGAAAAAAAGATAGATTGTGTGATTTTAGGTTTACTAAGCCATGAAGAATTAACGGGATATGAAATCAAAAAGCGGATGGACGCCGCTCTTAAATATTTTTGGGGCGCAAGCTACGGCAGTATATACCCCGCCTTAAACGATCTGGTCAGCCGCGGCATGGCTACAAAAAGAGAAGATACAGACAGCAAACGGAACAAACAGATTTACACCATAACAGAAAATGGACGGGAATATTTGAAAAAATGGCTTTCTCTGCCTGTTGAAAAAGACGAGCTTCGTTATGAAACACTGTTAAAATTGTTTTTTGGAAACGAAAGCGGCGAAAAACAGGCTCTGATCCATATCGAAGCCTTCGAAAAGAAAATCGAAGAAGAACTGCCCTATCTTTTCCATGCGCAGACAATCTTAACTCAAAGCTTACATGAGGATGCCGCACACAAATATTATCTGCTTACGGTAGAGTTTGGGATAAAAACCTACCAGACCTATTTGGAATGGTGCAAACAAGCAAGGAAACTTTTAGCCGGAGGACAATAGCATGTTTGGAAATTTGGGATTTTCTTATATAGGACTGCTCTTTTTATGGATGTTATTTATTCCCAATATATTATGGTCAAAAAGAAAGCCGCAAGGATATACATCTGAAAACGAAAACAAAATCTTGCTGGCCTTTGAAAAATTAGGGGAAATGCTGACTTGCTGCTGCGCTTTCCTATTTTCCGATTTTAATATACATAAATGGACACGCTGGTCTTTATGGTTACTTGCGGCTTTCATTTTCATGATAATGTATGAAGCATGGTGGGTGCGTTATTTTCGCAGCGAACGCAAATTATCAGATTTTTACAGCAGCTTTTTCGGCATCCCCCTTGCCGGAGCGACGCTGCCGGTTATCGCATTTTTTATGTTGGGAATATACGGGAAAGTCGCATGTATGTTAATCGCAGCGCTTATTTTAGGCATCGGGCATATCGGCATACATATGCAACACAAAAAAAGCATTGATACGGAAAGGCGGAAATAAAACAAGGTTTTTCTGTCACGGGGCATGTATACTTCAACATCCAAAATCAATCTCTTTTACACTCAAATATCGCTTTTTTTATTTCCGGAATATCTTGAAGTATTTCCGTCTGCCCCTGGACACTTATAAGATTTTCCCTTTTTCTGTCCAACAACGGCTGAATCGACTCTAAAACTTTCCTCGCAGCCCTTTCATTTCTTTCAATCCGTTCCATTTCCTCATGTACCCATTCTGCTGTTTCTTCAAATAATTCTGGTGTTTCCCCCAATACGGCATGTTTATAGATCATAAGATCCCCCCTCTATCTATTTTCATATATAATACCCGCTTTATGGCAGTTTTTGATAAAGTATCTGGCTGCTTTCTGATGTTCCTTTAAATCAGACGATTTATTATGTAACTGTATTGTTTGATTTAACAATCTTACCGCTTTCACATAATCATATCTCCTGCTTTTCACCATATAAGAAATACCGCCCAAATTTGTAACGATCACAAGCAAACGAATACTTCCGTATTGTAGAAAAAAACGCATATCCGCTACTGATATAAGCGACACGGATGGATGATTATGCATTGATACTACCATACATTCTTTTGATGACATAATTAAATGATATGAAAGTGTGTCAGCCATTGGATTGACCGAATGTTCATCTCCAAATTGAACTGCTATAAGCTTTTCCTGTAATATAATCTTTTCCGGATCAAAGCTATATGTAATCGAAACCTCATTAGACTCATTTTCATCCTTCGAAAGTCGAAGAACCTGCTTTGCCAGCCTGTAAATAATTTCATATTCATCCTCTGGTATTTCCCGATAACGAATAAACGGCACTTTTCTAATTGCTTCTTCCGTAACCATTATCTTATGATCGCGTTTTTTCGACATGCCGAGCCTGTCTGGATCACCCATTACTAAACCACCCCGTTTCTCCAAGTCTTTACTCGTTAAATTTGCTATATCTGATCGTTTCTTTCAACTTCCATATTTGAACATTATTCTACCAGCTTCTGCTTCACCCTGATCATCCCATCTTTTCTAAATAACAATATTATATCTCTGTTTTCCATATTTCACAAGCAAAATAACCGATTCCACAATCAAATACATTTTCTGCGTTACTACAACAACTTTGTCAAAAATCCCCCTTCCCCCTTTACGCCGCCCTCCCTGCGTGCTATGATAAAAAATATCCCCCTCCCACCATCCGTAGAAACCAGCAACCACCCAATACAAATCATCAAAAAAGGAGGCGCTTATGACCCCAAAACAAACCTATTACAAACTCCAGGCGGACACTATAATCCAAAACCTGAAAAAACGCCAGATCGCGGGATATTACTGCGTCAACAAGGAAGACGCCGTAAAAACCGCCATGTCCTTTACAAAATCAGGCGAAACCATATCCTTCGGCGGCTCCATGACGCTTGTGGAATCCGGCGCCATAGAAGCTCTCAAAGTACGGGACGACATCCGTCTGATCGACCGCAGCCTTGCAAAAACCCCGGAAGAGATCAAACAGGCATACCGTGATTCCTTCAGCGCAAATACCTATTTTATGAGCTCCAATGCCATAACATTAGACGGGCAGCTTGTAAACATCGACGGAAACGGCAACCGCGTAGCGGCTTTAATCTACGGCCCGGACCAGGTGGTGATCTTAGCAGGCATGAATAAAATCGTGCCGGATGTGGAAACCGGCGTACAGCGCGTCCGCAATTTTGCCACACCGCCCAACTGCGTCCGTTTAAACAAGCAGACCCCATGCGCCGCAACCGGAGCCTGCGCAAACTGCTTAAGCAAAGACTGCATCTGCAACCAGATTGTCATTACCAGAAGAAGCGGCACACCAGACCGCATCAAAGTCATACTTATCGGGGAAGAGCTTGGTTATTGATTTTTGCAAATAAAAAATACATGCAAACCAAACGGATATTTAGGGAGGGATTTTTTATGGCGCGGACAGTTTCTATTGGTGCGCAAAGCTTTGAATTTCTGCGGACAAATCATTTTTTTTACATAGATAAAACCGGATTTATAAAAGAATGGTGGGAAAACGCGGATGCCGTAACCCTGATCACAAAATAATACGCTTCGTTCAGCTTTTTACAAGATGTCGGATGCCTTGCGCCGCTGGCCCTGGATTTCTTTCAGTCCGTCCGCATGTCCATGTCTGACACAACGGCCGCAATGTCCATCCGTTCCCTTTGCGAATACCTAAACCGCTTGCCTTTTGACTGGCATCACCAGAATAGACCAAGGATGGAAAGCCTGTCAGACAATGGTATGGTTTAAAGACGATGCCGTCCCTTACCACGATTATTAATCGCACGCAAAATTACAAAAGACAGAATCCGGCATTATGGCTTTGTGTTCGATAGAAAACATGTGCTGATCGGTTAAACGAAAAACTCCTTGCTTCCTGCTTCGGGATATGTTATAGTAAAGAAAAGGGAAAGCCATAGAAACGGCTCTACCCTCGATTGTGTTTTTACCTATTTTGCAATAGGCAGTCGTCACTATCCCAAGTAGTGGCGGCTATTTTTTTCCCTTGAAGATGGTATAACATAATCCCACAAGGGCAACAATGAATATTCCTGTTTGAATCAAATCAGAATATGTAACCATTGAATCACCCTCCTTTCTTTCCATACCGAAAGGCATGATATCTGGAGGGCTACTTGAACCCTCCGAATAAAAGGAAGGGTAAAGCCGCCTTTTGCTCTATGATTTTCCCTGCTGTCAATATATCATATTTTTATTTTTCAAGCAATATCTACAACTAAATTTGCCTTTGGAAAAAAATCGGATTCTCACTGTCTCTGCTATATCATACGGACTTTGCAATAACTGCAAAGTCCTGATTTAAACCGTAACGCTACATCCTCTCCGGCGCAGAAAACCCGAGTACTTCAATACAGGTTTCCATAATCCTTTTGCATAACTGCAACAGCTGTATATACCCGGCCCCGCGTTCTTCGTCCTCCTGGGATAAGATCTTCGTCTCATGGTAAAAATGGTTAAAGGAATTTGCAAGGCCATAAAGGTATGCGCATACCTTATGCGGCGCAAGCTCCTCAAAGGCTTCCGCGATCATCCCCTGGAACCTGGCGGCTTCTAACATCAGCGCCTTTTCGCTTTCCGTCAATGCCGGTAAAATCTTTTTGCCCTGGGCGTCCTTGCCGGACTGCTCGTATTTTTTCAAAATAGATTTCATCCGCACAATTGTATAAAGCAAATATGGGCCGGTATTTCCTTCAAACGAAATAAACCGCTCCATATCGAAAATATAATCCTTGGAAGCCTGATTGGACAGATCCCCGTATTTTACCGCGGAAAGCGCTACGACCTCTGCGGTCTCTTCCGCCTCTTTTTCATCCATCGTATGGTTGCCCGCGATCTTTTGGTACATTTCTCTATTAATATCCGATAAAAGCGCAGACAGGCGCATAACGCCGCCTTCCCTTGTCTTAAACGGCCTGCCGTCCTTTCCATTCATTGTGCCAAACCCAAGGAACGTAAGCTTCGTATCCTTATCCACAAGCCCGGTCTTGCGGGCGCAGCGAAATACCTGGGTAAAATAAAGCTCCTGGCGTTTGTCCACTACATAAATAATTTCATCCGGATGATAATCCTGCATACGCTCCACAATTGTCGCCAAGTCTGTCGTATTGTACAAAGACGCGCCGTCGGATTTTAAGATCATACAAGGCGGGATCTCCTTTGTGTCTGACTCCTCTTTCACATCCACAACCAGAGCGCCCTCCGAAATATAGGCATACCCGTCATCCTTCATCTTTTGCACCATGTCAGGGATATACGGCTGCGCATCCGACTCCCCTTTCCATAAATCAAAGGAAACATGCAATTTTTCATAATTTAGCTTTAAATCGGTCACAGACACGTCCAAGATATGGGAAAGCAGCGCCTGATAGCCCCTGCGCCCCTGCTGCAATTCATGCGTCGCCTGCATCGCCCTGGCCTTATACGCCTCGTCCTCCTTCGACCGCTTGCTTGCGGCTGGATAAATTTCCTCCAGCTCCGATATGGTAAACGGCGCTTCCTTTGGATATTCCCCTTCATAATCCGCATCATAATAAACAAGCCCCGGCTTGCGCTCCTGCAATTCGGTAATGATCAGCCCCATCTGAAGGCCCCAGTCCCCCATATGCACATCGCCAATCATCGTATGCCCCACATAACGCCCCATGCGCTTGATGCTCTCCCCGATGATCGCGGAACGCAAATGCCCTACGTGCAGCGGCTTCGCCACATTTGGCCCGCCGTAATCAATCATGACCGTCTTTGGCTGCGCAGTCTTTTCATTTCCAAGCTCCGCATCCGCCATCAGCTGGCATAAATGCTCCGCCAAAAAAGCGGGCTGCACGGTCAGGTTCAAAAAACCTGGCCGCACCGCCTCCACGGAAGCAAACACGCCGCTTGAACTAAGCTGCCCTGCCACATCCTCCGCAATCTGCAACGGGTTCTTTTTATACTGCTTGGCGCACGCCATTGCTCCGTTGCACTGAAATTCACACAAATCCGGCCGGTTTGACAGCGTAACGCGGGCATATTTCCCATCGTAGCCGCTTAACGAAAACGCTTTTTCCATTTCCCGGTTCATGATTTCCATTAAATTTTGCATGTCCTGTATTCCTGCTTTCTATTTCTTTTCTGCTTTTTCTTTGTTATCTGCTTTTTATTTTCTTTTTTTCGTATAAACGCTGCATCGTTTCCTAAGATTTAAACATTTCCAATAAACGTTTCTTATAAATGCTCTTCCTTTAACGCTGACAAAGTCGAATCAAAAGCATCTGATTTTTCTGTGAGGATCGCAAAAATCTTTTCCTTAGTCGCTTCATCCTCCACCGCTTTTTTTCCGTAGCTGCCCGAATAAGATCCCGTTTTCGCGTTGTAATCTTTTTCAGACGTCTCCTTTGCTTTTTCCTGCCCTCCACCACCCAAGCAATCCGCTTCCTCTTGTTCCTGATATGCTTCGTCAAGCTCCTTTGCCTGCTCTTCCCTCTGCTTCTGGCGCTTGGCGAACGCTTCGTCCTCTACCTCCTGCAACGTCTGGTAATGGACATTCCAACCCTTGACAATACTCCGGTCCATCTTTAGCTTTTTGTCTCTTTTCGCTATCAAATCAATGGCATATACCGCTGGCATAATCGCACCTCCTGTTTCAAATACATGTGTTATTATTATACCACATAGTTCCTCCTATTTTCAAGAAGCAGGCTGCAATCTGGTGGATTTTTTGCACCGAAAACGCTACCTTGAAATTTACTTTTTACGGGCGGGAAAATGGCCTGCCTTGCCTAAATCAAATGGCCTGTGTCTACTAACTTTCCAAAAGTCTTTTGCATCCCACGCTTCCGAACAATGTAGAAGTGGAGCAATTTATAATGTTTTGTACCAGTGTAACGTCCAAATATTGCGCTCTCGACTTATCTTTGGTACACTTGTTACAGTAATTTTTCTTAAGAGGAGGGAGAAATGGAATGATAAGAACGCACCCAGCTAATGTATTTGTCTGCGAATGTATTACGCAGTCGCTATTTCGGCTGCTGAAAAGGAAAATATATAGTGAAATTACTGTAACTGATTTAGTGCATGAGGCTGGTGTTAGCAGAAATTCTTTCTATCGCAATTATCAAAATATGGAAGATATAATCCAACAGTTTTTGGAGGAAAAAACTTCTAAGTGGTGGGATAGCTTTATTATTGAGCCAGAACGATACCCTCATGTGATTGCAGAAATGTTTCAACATTTTCTGGATATGTAATCTATTATCCTAAAAAACTTAGCAAGATAAATATCCCGTTGTAGTAATTGTAAATGGTACAGGCGTTTTTGCAAATAAAGAAAAACCTCTATTTGAACATTTAGCTTCTTGGTGCTTTATCGTAATAGGAAAAATTGTCAAATAGCAGAAACATACCAGTAATTCTAAAATTTATATGGAGGATTTAATAATGAGATTGAAAGAGACATGCCGCCCTCGCCGATGATATGATACCGCTGGAAGCCGTACAGCCGACGCAATCCCCCAAACTGAAGACGGGGCAGGCATATCGCAATCTGTATCGCTGCGCATGGTCTTCTTCGTCCAACTGACGCGATACATACTTCCTTTTCAATCATCATAAATAAAAACAGTGTGTTTATTCTATCCTCAAATAAAACACACTGCTTTTATATCTTGTTCCAAAATATTACAATTGTCTTTCATGATTGCAAACGCTTCTTTGCTTCCGCAAAAGATAACCGGTAACTTTTAACTAGCAGCTCTTTCATCCGATCATCGCCGCTCCCAGATCACGAAAGCTTTTTACCGCGCATAGAATTTTATCTTCTTTAACTTTGATGCGTTGACACATGCGCGGGGCATGGGGATTTCCTAACTATCTCCATATTCCTCTGTGTTTACGAACATAATAATATAAATCATTTTCCATAGCCATAACCTTTTCCAAAGGCACGCTTTTAAAAATTTTCATATTCATTTTTACTTTAATCCAAATAACCGAATATATAGCAAGGACCACAAAACATCCTCCTGTCAAAAGCCATATCATGGCGCGCTCATTTGGATCGTTTGAAATATTGAGGATCATATATACAGTTCCTACAATGCCGATCATCGGTATGATAACTCCACCCGGAACTTTAAAATTCCTGGGCGCCTTAGGAAGACGTTTTCTAAAAATCAACAGGTCAACATGCGCCAGCACATATGAAATCATCCAGAATACCGAGCCAGCCAAAATAAGAAAAGAAATCATATCCGCGGAACTGTCGCTTAAATATCCAAACACAAGTATTGCCGCGCTTACAAACACTTGTCCAAACCACGGCACATTATGCTTGTTCGTTTTTGCAAAAATCTTTGGAAGCATATTCATCTTAGCCATTCCCTGACATACTACAGCAAGGGAATTCACGGTTGAATTCTGAGTGCTGATTACGGCAAGCGCTCCGACCAGCATCATCCATATCTTTCCGAAATCTCCAAGAACCGCATATCCGTAAACCAAATGAGGAGCTGCTGAATCTGCAAGTTGCGCCCATGGGACATAGTTGTGGAAACCCAAAACCATAACGGACTGCATCATAAAAATCAAAAACAGGCCTATCATCATTCCCAAGGGCACATTCCTCTTTGCGTTTTTTACATCTTTTGAAATAGGTATTGCATATTCCGCACCGATAAAAAGCCAAAACGCGACTGCTGTCATAGATGCAATATTTGAAAAATCCGTATTAAGGACATATGGCTGATCTACTTTGGCTCCTGTACCCATTCCGATCATCCCGATAAATCCCATTACTACAAGAGAGCCTACCAATAAAAACGCAACTATATCCTGTAACTTTGCAAACATGTCAACGCCACGCAAATTTACCAGCAAAATAGCAATTGACATTATAAGCGTATATGTAAAGCTTGAGATGTCAAGCCTCAATGTATCTTTCAATGAAAAAGAAAAGATGGACGCTTCTACTCCGCATGACATTGTATTACAGATCAAATAACCGCCTACCATTGAAATAAGCGTTGGAAATGGGCCAAGAGCTGCCAAGGTATATTGCGCAAGTCCGCCTGTTGTATTGGGCATAAGTGAATTAAGCTCCGATAATGACGCAACTGTTGTCATATTAAGCAACATCGCGATTGCCATTGCCATGATAAACGTTATTCCTAATGAACCAGCGCCCGAACCCAATGACACAAGACAGCTCGTAGCTACTACAAGTCCAACTGATACCGAAACAACATTTCCTAATCCTAATTTCTTTTCAGCCATAGCTAACCCCTCCTGTGTTCATTTTAAAGAGCGTCTATCCCTTCATCTCCGGTGCGGACTCTGACTACATTGCTAATATCATATACAAATATTTTTCCGTCACCGATATGACCCGTATAAAGCTCTTTCTTGATCACATCCAGAATTTTATCAACCTGACTCGACTCAACAACAATATTTATCTGTTGTTTCGGGCGCAGTTCCATCACTTCTTTTGTTTCGATCTCATATTCCAGCGTTCCCTTTTCAATGCCGCAGCCAAGCGCCTGTATAACAGTAACTCCGCCAACGCCTGCTTTACTTAATTCAGAAATTAAGTTTGTAAGTTTGGACAATCCTGTAATAACCTCTATCTTCGATATTTTATTCATTCCTTTTTTCTCCTTTTAATCTTCGGTATTGTTCTAAAGTCATACCCGAATAATTTTTAAACTCTTTCATCATATGCGCTTCATCATAATAGCCACATTCCAATGCCAGCTCATCATAACGCATATCGCCATTTTGCATATTGCCCAAAAGAGATTGGAATCTGATATACCGCGCAAACTGTTTCGGAGATATACTATGATAAATTTTAAATATTCTCCTTAAATAACATGCGGAGTAATTTGTTTCGCTTTCCAGCTCTTTCATATTAACCTGCCCTTTTGAACGGGTAATTCTGCTTACCAGATATTCGTTGATCTGTTCTTTATCTGATAATTCATTCCTACTGTATATGATATTCTCATACGCCCTTTTGAATATTCCTCCCCGTTCAACAATATTCTTTGCCAACGCAATTTTTTCAGCCAGATGATATCCAAACATATTCCCGTCAATCTCTATATCGTTATTTACAAGCATACCCATAGACAGATCTGTCGGCAATATGCAAAGCCCCGGTTGAAAACGAACGCCAAAACACCTGTTTTCGCTGCCAAGCCCCCATAATTTCACCGCAAATACAGTTCCGCTTATATAGGTTGTCACTTTGTTATTTCCTATATTAAAAAGTAAATCAACGCTTCCGTCAGGAACGGCTTTTACTTCGTGAGGCTTATCCCGTTCCATCGAAAATTCGTAAAAATGGGAAATCCCCAGTTGTGAACAATTAAGCTTTTTAAACTGTTTTACACCTAACTTAATATATGGTTGACGAGGGTTTATTACGTTGTTTTCATTTTTCATGATTTATCCTCTTTCTGAATGAGACATGATCAGTGCAGTTCAGGAGCGTCCCAAAGCGGAAGTTTTATTCCTATGCCAAGCTCTAACGCTTTTTTATAGACTGTTTCCCCCCATGCAATATCTTCCACAGGCATACCGCCAACCGAATAAATGATTCTCTGATTGTCGTTATCTCTTCCCAGTAATTTTCCAGTTATGACATCTGTTATATCAATGATTTCATTTTTGGTAATTTTCCCATCGTGTAAAAGATCCATAAATTTACAGCCTACAATCTGTACAGGATCATAGCTTGGATACGGATATTCCTCTGCCCATGCCTCATATAATTTATAGTTATCCACTACCAGCTTTGTATTTTTGTCCAAATAAAAGCTTTCATTAAATCTTGCGGCGGAAGGCATACAGATCAAAGCCCCTTCCTTAATCCACGCTTCATCAATATATGGAAATAACGCTTCTTTATCACCTACACATGTTGTAACGCTGATAAGATCACTGCCTTTAATCGCCCCTTCCATTGTTTCACAGATTTCAATGTTTTTAATCTGCGGATACTCTGATTTTACATATTCTGCAAAAGAATTTATTGACGCTTTACCACGTCCCTTAATCTTTACGGTGTCAATATTCAAACAAACGCTCATAAATGCCGCAAGGCTTGTTTTTCCCATGACTCCTGGCCCGATAATAGATACAACTTTTGCGTCTTTTCTTGCAAGATATTTTGCTCCTACGCCCGGAATTGCCCCTGTTCTGTATGCGCTCAACAGATTCGCTGACATAAGCGCAAGCGGAGCGCCTGTATCTTTGTCATTCAGCATCATCATAAGTATGGAACGGGGAAGTCCTTTTTTCTTGTTCTCTGTGTTAGAGCCGTACCATTTCATTCCTGCCATCTGAAAATTACCGCCTAAATATGCCGGCATAGCCATAAATCTTCTGTCTTCTCCGTTTTTTGGCATTCCCTCAAATTCTGGATTATCCGGGAAAGTAACCATACAGCCGTGTGAATTATGATTTTCGCCGCCCATTACATAGTCGCCTTTTTTAAGCGTGACCATCATATCTTCCATAACTTCCACACATTTTTTCATATCCTTAACGCCCGCCTGAATCATATCAGGCTCGCTTAAATATAAAAAATCAATCTTTGCACCCATTTGTTTTTCCTCCATTTACTGCGTATTGTAAAAAACGATACTGCCTAATGATATTTTATTATCTGCACGGCTTAAATCTATCATAATTTAATGCGCTTATGTCAACAACGGTTTCTTCCCCTCTTACCATCTGCGACAACATAAGGCCGACTGCCGGCGCTGTTCCGAATCCATGACCTGTAAAACCGCAGGCAAGTATTAACCCCGCAACGCCATCTACCGTGCCAAGGAAAGGCACGCCGTCAAACGATTCGTCCAACCAGCCGCACCAGCTTCTTACTACCTTTGCATCTTTCAGAACCGGTAAATATCCCTGGATTGCCCTGCAACTTGCTGACAAGGTCATAGAGTTCGTGATCTGCTTTGATGGATCGACTGTATTTGTAGACGGGTCAACCATCTCATCTACAACTTCCCATCCTGAATCCGAACCAAATACAAACGAACCGTGTTTGGTCTGATGTCCATAGAAATCAGACGACGCGCAACCAAACATCACATCCATCATATGCGGCTGCATTTCGGTTACAAGACATTCATCGATCAACCTTGTCATCGGAATATCAATGCCGACTGTCCTTGCAATCTCTCTGCTTTCATATCCTGCGGCAAGAATGACTGTTTCGCCTTCAAATACGGTTCCATCGTTCAATATTACTTTTCTGACTTTTCCTTTTACTTTCTCTAATTTTTTTACAGGAGCTTGCGTATAGAATTTTACGCCCATTTCAAGCGCCCTCTTATAATATCCAAGAGTCGTTGTCAATGGATTCGCATGTCCGTCTGTCGGACACCAGCTTGCGCCTATTACATCATCCGAAAGATACGGACATATCTCTTTTACTTCTTTTTGATCCAACATGCGAACATCAAGTCCCACAGATTTTGCTGTTTGGGCAAGGGTTTCAAGTTTTTTGATATGCTCAAGGGTCTTTCCCATACGAAGATTCCCCTTCTGTGTGTATTCCGTATCAACCCCAAGCTCTTCCGATAATGTGGGCCACAGATTCTGAATGCCGTACATTGCATACGCAAGCTCTCTGATATCTCTGCCTGACTGGCGTACGCCCCCGCCGTTTCTTGATGAACCGCCGTGGCCTATACTGTTTGCAGCCTCTAATACAATTACGGATTTTACGCCGCTCTTTGCAAGGTAATATGCTGCCGCACAGCCGTTTATTCCCCCACCGATAATTACAACATCCGCCACATTACTCATCACTTCCACCCCCATCTTCTGCAAGTATGCGCATTTCAATCGGCCGCATGGGAGCCCTTGAGCTTGCCGGAACAACCTCTGCCAAAGATACCTCCAACTCACCTGCAATGATTGATTTTACTAATTTTTCGCACGTCTGTCCCTGGCACAAGCCCATTCCGGATCTTAAATATCTCCTCATTTCTTCCAATGTAAAAACACCTTCATGTACAGCTTTTCTGATCTCTCCTTTTGTAACCTCTTCACATCTGCAAACTAAGAGGCCATCATCCAAACCCTCTGCAAAAGGTCCGATTTCTGCCAGTTTTTTTTGTATATCCACCATAATTTAACCTCCTAAGCCTGTTTTTTATAAAATCTGGCTTTCATTACCATATCATTCGGAACTTTTATTGTAAGTAAATATGTGCGGTCAAACGCTGGCGCGATACGCACCTTTGTAACTTCGGCATCACATACATATTGTCCGTTTCTGCCAAGCGCAATTCCCTTATCTCCCACCTGTGGCATTGGTAAAAATTCGTACGGCATTGTTACCTCGCCGTATCCTTCTTCCACATCTTCTTCCACAAGGAAAATGGATTGTCCGGAACAAGACGCTACACACATTCCACAGCCTACGCATTTTATCTTAGAATTTACAGCCGGAAGCGATACGATATTTTTTCCAATTTTTATACAACCCTTTTTGCAAGCGTCCTGACACGGATTACACGGGATATTCTGCGTACACTCAATTACCGGGTGTATCCCTTTTTGATATGTTACTCCCGGAAATCTTTCTATCTCATCATCTGTCACAAATCCCCTGTTCAGAAGATTTATGGAAACTTCAATGCCTTCGTCCGTTTTCTCAATAAGTTTACCCCTGTTTTTCGGTGCAAACATTCCCTGTCTAAGTGTATCCAACTGGTTTTCGAGTTCGTCAATCCTTGTGTCTCTTTCTTCTTCTGTTATGTATCCAAGATAGAAGGAAATAGCCGAGCCGGACATCCTTCCTTCTATCATAGCCGAGCTTGCCTCTTCAATGCCGGATACATCACCTGCCGCGTATATTCCCGGAACGCTTGTAGCGCCGTATTTATCACATACAGGCACATAGCCGCCCTTTGTATCGTTCATTTTTACTTCCGCCTGTTTTAACAGCTGTGACATAGGCGACAGTCCGACTGCAAGACATACGGTATCAACATCAAAATGTTTCTCTGTTCCGGGGATGATCTTCCAATCAGCTCCGACTTGACCTATTACTACACCTGTTACATAATCGTCACCTTCAACTCTGACTATGGTGTGTGAAAGATAAAACGGAACCCCGCATCTTGCTATTTTCGCCGCATGAACTCCATACCCGCCAACTCTTGGAGCCGCGTCTGCAAGCGCAACAACCTCGCAGCCAGCCTGCATAAGCTGATAGCTGACAACCAACCCTACATTTCCTGAACCGAGCATTAAAATCCTGTTTCCCGGTTTGATATGATGCAAATTCATCATTGTCTGAGCCGCTCCGGCGCCGATCACGCCAGGCTTTGTCCAACCCTCAAAGTTCACCATATTTTCGCTTGCGCCAGTCGCAACCAATACGGCGTCACCTTTATAATGTTTTACCTTATCCCCGATTTTTACAGTTACTTCCTTTTGCAGATATAAACCGACTACGGTGGCATTCAAAATTACTTCCACACCATATTTTTCAGCTTCTGCAAGAAGTTCCCCGCCTATTTTAAATCCTCTTACTTTTGCTTTATGCTCCTTAGAGCCAAAAAATTTATGGATCTGCTTGAAAAGCTGTCCGCCCGGTTTTGTGTTTTCATCAAATACAATAGGATTTAATCCGCATTTAGCTGCCTCAATCGCTGCGGACAAACCTGCCGGACCGGCGCCAATTACTATCATATCATAACGTTGTGTTTTCATAATCTTTATCTCCAATCCGTTTGTTCTCTACATTTGCGGCGCTTCCAAAACCCCATACTGTGTCTGGACCACCATACCTGTTTTAAGCGGTGTAATGCAGGTTCTTATATTAGGTTTGCCGTCCACGATCATTACACAATCGGTACATCTTCCGATCGCACAAAACACTCCCCGTGGTTCATGTGTTTTTGCAGTATATCTATGCACCATAACGCCCGCCGCTTTCAGCGCTGTCGCGATTGGCTCTCCCTCATAGCCTTCCAGAATTTTCCCGTTATAAGTAAATGTTACTTTCTTTCTCTTTGGCGTTTCTCCTAAGATCGGATGATTTTCAATTCTGTCCATAATCTCGTCCTCCCAAAACAAAAAACGGCGTCAGCGACTATATCGTTGACACCGTTGTCTAACTTATTGATTGGCTTGATTCTATCATTTGGTTGTTAATCTGTATTGTAAAAATCGATACAGATGAATTATCTCTTATCTCCTTCCTCAAGTCAAAAAATATGACAGGCGTTCTTTAAGATCATCATTCCACGTATCAAATGATAAGAATAACTGTCTCTCATTGGGTCCGCAGAATGCTCGTCTCCAAAATCTATTCCAAAGCACTGTTCCGCGTCTCTTTCATCTTCCATGCCATAATATCTCTCCTGTTGCACTTCTTTAAATAACTATAACACAATCTTTCTTTATATTCTATACCGTTTTTAACTTAATATAATTTAACTCCACAATAAATTCAGACGCCTGGCATACAAAATATATTTACTATATTTTTTACCACATTATTTTTGATTTAAATTCTGGAACAGCGAAACTTCTCTGCTTTCCCAAAAGTTATTCCCCCAGACACTTATTTGAGAAACAGATGAACGGACAGCTCCTGTCCTTGCAACGATGCATTGACCTCGCCCCCATGAAGCTCCACAATGCGTTTTACGATAGCAAGCCCCAGCCCGGAGCTTTGCGGGGCGCTTCTGGCCCGGTCTCCGCAGTAGAAACGCTCAAAGATCCGATCCGGCTCAATGTCTTTAGCATCCGTCAATCGGTTCGTGATACAGATATGGAGCCGGCCCGTGTCCTGTGCCGTCACGGTTACCGGAGCGGAACGATCGGCGTATCTGCGGGCGTTGTCCAGCAGATTCTGAAACACCCGCACCATCTGCTGCGTATTGATATCGGCGGCATGGCTTTTTACCTCCAGCTGCCAGGAAAGCGTCAGCCCCTCTGTCTCCATAAGAACTTTATATTCATACAGGATATGCCGCAGCAGTTCCAGCACATCCCTTTTTTCCATATCAGGAAACCGGTCGGCGGAGTTGAGCTTTGTATATTCAAACAGTTCGTTGATCAGCCCGTTAAGCCCCGTCAGCCGCCGTTCCACCACTTCGATGTATTCATCAAAGCGCTGCCTGTCTTTAGGCCCTGTCTCCTTTAGCAGCTCCACATAGCCGATAATCGAGGTAAGGGGGCTGCGCAGATCATGGGAGACATTCGTGATCAGCTCATTTTTGCTCTGTTGCTGCCTCCTTTCCCTTTCCTCCTTTTCCCGAAGCTGGACAGACATCTCGTTGATAACTGCGCACAGCTGGGTGATTTCATCGTCACCTTGCAGTTCCATGCTCCTTCCAAAGCCTTCCTCCCGAATCTTTTGGATTTCCCGAGACAGATACTCCACATACCTGACCCTGCGGTTGACCATGACGGAAAAGGAGACAACAAAGCATATTATAGGAAACGCCACTGTCAGCGCCGACTGGAGATATTCGGCGGCAATATTGTATTTATAGCCCAGCTCATATAAATAATCCCGCATTCCAGAAGAAAGCAAAAACCTTTCCACAGCCAGTATCACCGTCAGCGCCGCCAGGC
Source organism: uncultured Eubacterium sp. (assembly GCA_947385775.1). GTDB lineage: Bacteria > Bacillota > Clostridia > Lachnospirales > Lachnospiraceae > Eubacterium_J. The sequence goes on from CANDMI010000070.1 coordinate 16,478, forward strand.
TGATAACGAGAGAAAAGCTGGCCGCTTTCAGAAAATAGGTTGTGAGGCGTTTTCGGAAAGAAGAGGACATCCTTCTGTAAACCAGAAAAAACACAAGAACCGTTCCTCCGATGACAATGCCATTAATTAAAACGTAGTCTGGAATTATCTGAGATAGCGTCATATCTGATACCCTCTTCCCCAACAGGTTTTGATAAAATCCGAATGCACATTGTCCCAGTTCAGCTTATTGCGCAGATTGGCAATATGCATCATCACGGCATTTTCCGAACAGAAAAATTCTTCATGCCATACCGCTTCATAAATCTGCGCCATGGTCAACACCTGCCCTTTGTTTCGCAGCATATATTCCAAAATGTCATACTCCTTGCGCGTCAGCCTCACTTCCCGTCCGCTTACCCATACCTGACGGCTTTCCATGTCCACCGTCAGATCCTCCGTCTGGAGCGTGTGCGCCGGCTTTTGGGTTTCATTGTACTGTTTATAACGACGCAGCTGGGCTTTGATGCGGGCGAGAAGCTCAATGGGCTTAAAAGGTTTTGTCACGTAATCGTCTCCTCCCACCGTAAGCCCTTGTATGATGTCTATATCTTCTGTTTTCGCCGACATAAATATGATCGGCATTCTGCTTTTTTCCCTGATCCGCAGGCAGGCGCTGATACCGTCAATTTCCGGCATCATGACATCCATCAGGATCAGATCCACCTGATAATGCTCCAGGACATCCAACGCCTGCGCCGCATTTTCACAGGCGAGGTAACGGTAGCCCTCATTGCCCAGATAGATACCCAAAAGCCTACAGATGTCTTTATCATCGTCAACAACCAATATGAATTCTTTCATGATATTGCTTCTCCCTTTTTGCAAAAACGCCGCAGAGCCCCCGAGGCAAGAAACATGCACAAAAGCTCCACAGCGATCATCTGCCATCGCCTAAGACCGCACAAGCCGCCAAAAAAACCCGAAAAGGCAATCATGCCGATGGATATGATTTTAGCAATTATACCAATTTTCAGAAACTGAGGCAATGGTATTTTCAAAAAAGCAGAGCCTGCGCAGAGCGCTTCATCGGACACAAGCGGAACGATCAACAGCACGCCAAGAATCCAAACGCGCCGCCGCCCCGTCAGCCGCTTTAACCACGCAAGCTGCCTTCTCTCCTTCTTCCCTTTCAAAATACGATGCGCAATCAGTGAAGATAAGGAATACATGATCATCAGTCCCAATACGGAGCCTATAACTCCAAGGAAAAAGGCCCCCAGGCTGCCAATCTGTCTGGTTCCCCACAGTACCACCGCCGCTTCCGGCGCCGGAATACAGATAGGCAGCAGCACACATGCTAAAAAATAGACGCACCACATAACGCCACCTCCTATTGGTTCATACCGCACCGTCCGCAGAAGCCTGCTTCCCGCGGCGGCATTTTAATTTCATGTGCAGCACATATGCCGGGGGCAGGTTTCGCCAAACCTTTACCATCTTTTGAATATCAAAATAATTTTCTAAAAACGTTTTCCGCAGCAATGTATACTGAAATGTGGTAAATACGCCTTCCATTCCGATGGCCTTTTGGGTCTGTGACAGTATTTTGCGGGAAATCTGCTGTGGAAGAGATGTAAACGGCAGCCCGGAAATGATATAATCCGCATGGCAAAATCCCCGTTCTCTTAAGAAACCGCATACATTTCTGGCATCTCCATGGATCAGCTCCACCCCCGGCATTCCATGGAACTGTTTTTTCAGCATTTCATAAAAACGTTCATTCTGTTCAATCACGATATAAGTCGCATCCGGCCTTTTTCTTGCCGCCACAACCCTGGTAAATACGCCTGTCCCCGCCCCATATTCTACAATGCAGTCAGCTTTATCAAAATCTATAAAAGCCGTCATAGACGCTGCCAGATATCTGCTGCTAGGAGCAATCGCTCCGATCGTGTCCGGAGCGCTAAAGTATTCTCTTAAAAACTGAAACATAGGATGTTCCTCCCCATATAATAAATTCAGCGTGTTTCGCTGTCATTTGATGATTTCAGTATAAAGAGGATGTATAAAGAGAAAACCGTAAGAATTATAAAGATTTCTTTAGAAATGATTCGTATTCTAGTTCAATTTTTACCTGCGCCAACAGCAGCCGGAAATTTCCGTATTCCACACATCAAACTCTTTGGGAGCAACTCAACTGCTCCGGCACAAGCGCGCAAACTCTTTGAGATCAACTCAACTACTCCGGCGCAAGCGAGCAAACGCTGTGAGCGGCTCCTGCGACTCCTCTCACAGCGCTTTCCTTTTTCACTTGCTGACGCTATACATTCGTTTTCCAAGAACATAACACCGTACTCGTTTACCCATAAGGCTATGATACCCGAAATCGCCCTACAGATTCTTTTAATTCCATTGCTATATCCGCCTGTTCCACAGACTTGCCTGCCACGGCCCCGACAACTTCGGAAACCTCGTCCGCAGACAAAAGGATATTCTGACTGTTCTCCAGCGTATTCTGGGAAGATTCCGCCACATCCATAATCGCCTTGCTCACTTCATGGATAATGATGTCTATGTCTGACGCCATTCCGGCGATCTGGTTGGAAAAACCCTCTATGCTGCTTGCGTCCGCCCCGTACTGTTCCGCCATATGCACAAACATATCATAATCCGGGGTCACGGTCTGTGTCACAAAGTCAAGCAATACCGTAGACTGCCCGGTCAGCTGCCCAAATGCCGCCTGCACTTTTCCGATCGTATCCTGTATTTCCTTTACGGTCAGCGCGGTTTCGCTGGCCAGCTTCCCAATCTCACTTGCCACGACCGCAAAGCCTTTTCCGGATTCCCCGGCGCGCGCCGCCTCAATGGAAGCGTTTAAGGATAAAAGATTGATCTGCCCCGCGATGGAGGATATCGACTCGGCCAGCTCGCCGATCGACGCTACGATCTTTGCTTTTTCAATGCATTCCTTAAGGCTTTCCCTGTGCTGATTCGCAAGGCTGGTAGCCGCTTCGTACGAATGCCTGCTGTTTTCCTCGATCTTGGCCGCGCGCCCCTTGATCTCATTTGCAAGCCCAAGGCTTTGCTTCGTCTGTTCGGCCAGCACGTTCACAGAAGAATTCACATTCTCTACCGCGGCATTGACCTCCTTGGTCGCCGCGCCGCTTGATTCCATATCCGCATTTACCTGATGGATAAGTTCCTGGATCATGGAAAACTGCACCTTTAGCTTTTCCGACGCTTCTTTAAGCTGCGTTGACGAAGCCGTCAAACTATTTGCGCGCCCCGTAATCGCAAGCACCATCTCCTTATTGCTGCCATACATCTCATTTAAAGACGCGCCCATTTCGCCCAGCTCATCTTTCCGCTTTACATCGATATTCGGGATCGTGAAATTCCCATCCGCCAGTTCCCCGGAAAAATTCTTTACTTTTTTAATCTGCCTGGATACCGAGGTAATCTGGAAGAAGATCGTAAGGCCAATGCAGACTAACAATGCAAGCGCAACCAGGGCAAGCTTTAAGCAAAGCTCGGCCACCGGCTTATCGAGCTCCGCCGTTTGTATTGTAATCCCCAGCTTCCAGCCCAGTCTTGGAAGCGTTGTATAATACAGCTTGTTTTCCTTGCCTTCTATCGTTACGGCTGTAATCCCATTTTCCTGCGAAAGCATCTGGTTTCCGGCTTTTGCCACCGAAGGGTCTTCATCCTCCTGGACCTTTTGTTCCATGATCTTTTCCTCGTCCCTGCAATAAAGGTATTTCCCTTCCTCCGTTACAAGGAACCCCCTCCCGGTTTCCATGACTTCCAATTCGCCCACCATCCGCTGAACGGTTTCGAGCATGATCACTACGCTGACGCATCCAACAAATTTCGCGCCCTTATCATACATTGGCACGGAACAGGTGATCATCGCCTGCCCCATCGTCTTGTCAAAATAAGGCGTGGTAAAAAACACCTCCGCATTCCCCTTTGCCACCGTCTGGTAAAATGTCTGGTTCACATAATCATATTGTTTATTGCTGTAAGCATACGTCAGCTTCGCTTTGTCATCTTCCTTGTATACAAACGGAGCCACATAACGCAGTTTGGGATCATAGACATTGGGCGCAAACCAGATTCCGCCGCCATAAATGAACTCTTCTTCGAAAATCATCCGGCCTAAAAACTCTTCATAAGCATCCAGCTTTTCATTTTTGTAGGTAAGCCCTATAATGTTTGCCATATGCTTTGCCACCGCCACCGCGGCCTCAATTTCCATGCTGATTTCATTCGTCTTATTGTTTAACTGGGAATCCATCTGCTGTTTTATCTGGCTGTCCATAATATTCTTGCTGTTTAAAGAACTGATCAGGGTAAGGACTACCATCCCAGCCAACAGCGCCGGCATAATCGCGGCTAACATTTTAACGCTTATTTTCCGTCTGTTCCGGCTGTTTTTTGCACGTCTCCCTACCGCTTTTTTCTTTTGGCTTTTCTTTTTCTTCATTCGCGTTCCCCTCCCTATGGCTTTCCCTAAAAGTCCAGGCAACAGTCTCTTGCTGCATTTTCCTTTCCCGTAATTTTGAACGCAAGGCGCCTTGCTTCTTTACTGCGCTGCTGACACAAACGCATCATTTAACCGATTAAGAAACTTCTTTCCCGACATTTTTGTTGTAAAAAAATCCTTTGCAAGCGGCGCAAGGTCCGTCGTTACGATCCCTGCCGGCCAGTCGGACATCACCCATGGAATTGTGTTTCCAGACGCCACCGCGTCTGCGATCGATTGCGACACAGGGTCTAGGGATTCACTTGACATGCCTTCCACCACCGGGATAAATTTAAATTTATCCATAAGGTATGACTCCCCCGTTTTGCTTGTATACATCCATTCCAAAAAATCTTTTGCCAGGGCTTTCTCATCATCCGGCGCGTCCATATTCACATACCATGCGGTCGGCACGCTGACGGACAACTTTTTGTTGCCCCGGATCGGGACGGCCGCGATTCCCATGTCAAAATCGACGTTATAACCAGAAAGCATGGAATAGCACCAGTTCCCCTGATGGATCATCGCGGTCTTGCCAGCCGCAAATGCCTCACAATTACTGTCATAGGTAATGTCCGCGGGATTTGCGCAATTGGCGCGGATCCCCTCCATCAGTCTGCCAAATTCCACAAACGCCTTATTTTTCACAAGGCGCTCCTGGCCGCCGAGTACCTTTTGCAGGTATGTGTCCGGGTCCTTTTGCACCGCAAACGGCGCGTTTAAAATATGCGCGATCAAAAAGTAGTCCTCCTGCGATAAGCCAAGCCCGTTAACCCCTTTTGAATCGCAGTCTTTCAGATAACCGACCAGCGCGTCTACGCTTGTAAGCCCGGAGGCTTTCACCAAATCCCCGTTGTATACCAGCCCAAAGCCTTCCACCGTATAAGGGACGCCTACCGTCTTGCCCGCGATCGTATCCGCCATGCCTTCTAAAATCTTATCTGCAAAGGATAAATCCTTCAAGTCCTCCAGGTAATCGCTCATTTCCCTGGATTCCGCCCCAGGCTGTAAGGAAAAAACAGTCGGCCCGTCCCCGTTTGCCAAACCGGTCTTTAAGTCCGAAAAATTACTGTCTCCG
>CANDMI010000071.1 GCA_947385775.1 uncultured Eubacterium sp.
CAAAAACTTGGCAATATGATCGTGATATTAGACTACAATCATATTCAAGCAGGGCATAGTATAGATATCATATCTGACGATAATGATATAGATAGACGATGGGGTTCTTTTCATTGGAATGTGATAAAAACGGATGGGCATGATGGGAAAGAACTTCTTAGAATATTTCGAGGTTTGAAGCGGGATGCGGCTTTGAATGAAAAACCGACTATTGTCATAGCTGAAACGATAAAAGGAAATGGGATACCTGGCATACAGGGCGAGGATGATTGCCATATGAAAAATCCGAAAGGAGATCAATGGGAGTCTATTTGCCGATTGTTTGGCATTTCAAAGGAAGGATTGGAAAAGCTATGAGAAATAAATCTACAGGGCTTGTATATGAGCTTGTGAAAAAAGATAGAAATGTAATTGCAGTGACGGCTGATAATGGAAACGAGATATATGAGAAAATTAGAATCGAACGCCCCGACCAGTATATTGATTATGGAATAGCAGAATGCAATATGGTAGCTAGTGCGGCAGGGCTCGCAGACAAGGGAAAGATTCCATTTTTATATGCTGTAACAAATTTTATGTCTATGAGGGCTTATGAATTTATCCGTAATGTTGTGTGTGTGACAGGCAGCAATGTCAAGTTTATCGGCCGTTCGAGCAGCATGGTAACGGGGACATATGGGATGACGCACCAGGGGACGGAGGATTTGGCGCTGTTAAGAACGCTTCCAAATCTGATCACTGTCACGCCCGCAACCCCGATAGAGGCAAGAGAAGCCACAAGGTTTGCCTACCATCATAGAGGGCCTGTTTACATTCGTGTTGAGGCGGCTAACGAACCTGAACTGCACGATAGCGATGATTATGTTTTTGAGCCAGGTAAATCGCATGTCTTTAGAGAGGGAACTGACCTTTCTGTCATATGCATGGGGTCTGTAATAAATGAAGCATTAGCGGCAGCGGATAGAGCGGCAGATGATGGACTGTCTGTTGAAGTGATAAATATGCCAACTGTGAAGCCTATAGATAGACAGATTATTGATAGAATTATCCATAAAAGGAAGGCGATCATTACCTTGGAAGAACATAGCGTATATGGAGGGTTAGGCAGTTCGGTAGCAGAGATAATTGCTGACAAAGGTAATTCTATCAGATTTGATATGATGGGACTTTTGTCATACCCAAGGGGGTGTGGAAATCGTTTTGAAATGAGAAAGCTCAATGGGTTAGATGCGGATTCGGTGTATGACAGGATAAGAAAAGTTTGTTATTAGTTGTTATTGTTGAGACGATACTTTATGCGTTACCGAGTGATGAGGTTTGATAGAAAAATTTAAATTATATCAGACAGATAAAATGATTCATAGTTGATAAGGGAGATAAAAGTGTTATGAATTTGGAAAAAGAAAAATGGAAAGAAGTTATGGAATTGTTGAGCATAGAACCAGTGACTCTTTCTCCTAAAATTTCAAGCGCTGTTCGAACCTCTATGACAGGTCTGCTCCATATACTCGCGAGATATAAATTTGCCATGAAAATGATGCAGAATAGGGATGGAATTCGAATCATCGATTTCGGCTGTAATGATGGATTTGGAGGCTTGATGTAATAGAGCATATTCCGAAAGAAAAGGAAAACTTATATAGGGATACGATTTACGATACTCTTTCGGATCATGGATTTGCAGTAATAGGAACACCTAATGTTACGCTTTATCCATATGCAAACCGAATCAATAAGAAAGCGCATATAAATAATTTTGACCAGAATAGGCTGTATAAGCTGTTTAGTGAGAGATTTTCCAATGTCTTTATATTTGGAATGAACGATGAGAGTGTGAATACGGGCTTCTATCCGTTCGCATGCTATATTATTGCGTTGTGCTGTAAATAAATCTAAGAGGTAAAAATATGAGAAGCATTCGTTTTGAAAACGCCAAAAGTATAAAAGCAGAACTTGAGGGTGGATTGACCGTTATGTATGGCGCAGGGGGAAATGGGGAAAGGATACGAAAGGTCTTAAAAGATTTTGATATACGGATAGATTACTTTTGCGATGATGATTATAATAAGTGGGGAAAACGATTCTGTGGGATTGAGGTTATTTCTTTTGAAAAACTGACTGAAAAAGCGACAGAGCAAAAGATGAATGTTATATTGACCAGTGTGTTTGGGGGTCCGATCCTACGAAAACTGGAATCCTTGAATGTTACAGTTTACGAAGCGTTTTCAATTTTAATTGACAGATACTATAAAAATTCATTCTATAAAACGCCGTTATCGGAAGGGGAGATAGATAGCTTTGTAAAACAAATAAATGAACTCAAGAACTATATAAATGATAAAGAGTCTGTTGAAATACTTGAAAAAATAAAATTTACTGTATGCAATCCGCAGAAAAAAGATTATGCCAGATTTTTCTCGGTAGCTTCGCATTACGACTGCTATTTTGTCGAGGAGGTTTTGAGAGCGCTTCCGGAAAATCCTGTTATTGTAGACTGTGGTGGATTCACTGGTGATTTAATGGTTGCTTTAAAAAGACATGATATAGACTACAAGAAGGTATATTCATTTGAGGTGAATAAGGAGTTGTTTTCTAAGATGAAAGAAAACATATCAGCAAACAAGCTGGAAAATAGATTTATTCCTATAAATAAAGGCGTATGGAATACGAAAGGAATATCGTTTCTAAATGTAGACCCTCATGATATTGCAGGCGGAAAGCTTCAAAATGATTGTAGTCAGGGAATAAAAATTGAGACAGTGACCATAGATGAAGTCTTTTCAGATATACCATATGATTTCGTAAAAATGGATATAGAAGGCGCAGAGAGAAATGCTATATGGGGGGGGTATTCATACGATAAAAAAATACAGGCCTATCATGGCAATTTCATTATACCACTCTGTGCATGATGTCGTAGATATTCCTTTGTACCTTGTAAATGAGCTTAAGGAATACAGATTTTTTATAAGGCATCATTCATTTATAGATTCAGAAACTGTGTTATACTGTATTCCAAATGAAAAATGGTAGGAGGCATTCTGATATGGAATTGAACAAAAATAAAGAGCAAAGGACAGCGCTTGTGACTGGCGTTTCCGGCTATATGGGGGGGTATTTTGCGCAGTATTTATCCGAGAATGAATTTACTTTCGTTGGGACATACAACAATCATAAATGCAGCGGAACATACAGTACAGTTAAGTGTGATTTGTCAAAAAATATTGATATCGATGGAAAGTTTGAGGTAGTCATTCATTGTGCTGGCTTACAGCCATATTCGAGTCCGTATTTTGAATCAGGGAGAATTCCCTCATTTAATGAGTACAAATTAAGAAATATCGATGCTATGAAAAACATCATTGAGTATGCAAAGAGATCGGGAGTTAAAAAGATAATTAATATTTCTACGATTGGCGTATATGGCGAAATTCGTAACGAGATTATGAATGAAGACACTCCGATGGTCAATGTGGATGACTATGGAGCTACGAAGTATGCGGCGGAATTACTGCTTAAAGAAAGCGGCATTGAAGGAATTTCTCTTAGGCTTCCTGGAATCATTGGAAAAGGCGCGAGGGGAATATGGGCTGCAAGCGCTATGGAAAAAATGATGCATGATGAGGATATGCATGTTTATTCTCCGGAGTTTATTACAAAAAATTTTGTGTGGATACGGGATTTGGCAAAATTTATTGTAAAGCTGATAGATATGAATGGATGGAAGTATAACGAATTGGTTTTAGGATGTCGTGAAGGAGAGAAGGTTATTGACATTGTTCAGTATATGAAAGAAATGATAGGATCTTCTTCGGAAATAATCATTGAAGAAGGAGTAAGAAAGTCATTTTGTATTCAAGCGGATAGAGCATTTGAGATGGGATACGAGACTATGAAGCCGCTTGAAATAATTGATTCATATTGGAAGACGTTTGTATATAGTCGGAGGCGAGTTTGTGGGCAATCCTTACAGTAACTTAAAAATTTTTCGTCATATGGAATATTTGGACGCGATGGAGCGCGGAGAGTGGAAAGCGCCTATTTACGTAAGGCTTAAGCCTACAAATATATGCAACCACCATTGCGCATATTGTACTTATGGTTCAGGTGATACGTTTCAGAAGACAGAAAACAGAGATTCGATTGATCATCGGAGCATGATTCCCTGGGACAAAATGGAAGAAATCCTAAATGATATGATCGATATGGGGATTTGTGCTGTTACTTTTTCGGGGGGCGGCGAGCCTCTTACTTATAAAAATATAGCAGATGCAGCAAATCGGCTTTATGATGGTGGAGTAGACATATCATTGATTACAAATGGCGAATTACTGGATGGGGAAAGAGCCAGCGCTTTTGCAAAAGCCAAATGGGTGAGGATATCTTTTGATTCTCCCAATGAGGCGGAATATTGTCGATTAAGAGGATTAAGGGCTATTGATTTTAAACGGGTTTTGACAAATATTTCCAATTTTGCAAATAATAAAGAAGATAGTTGTGTTCTTGGCATAAATTTTGTGATCGGAAAGGATAATTATAAGCGGGTGTATGAGGCGGCGGCCTTACTTAAACGTCTCGGAGTCGATAATGTGAAATTTGCTGCTCTTGTGGATAATCATCCAAACTATCACGTTGATATAAAAGACGAAGTGATATCGCAGATACATCGTGCTGTTGAGGTTTTTCAAGATAATACATTTCAGATTTTTAATAATTATGAAAACGATTGGATGGACAAGAATTTTACTGGGGCAAACCTTTCAAAGTGTTATACATGCAGACTGGTGACTGTAATAGCCGCAGATCAAAAGGTTTATCTGTGTCATACTCAGGCATATGATTCGCATGCGGTAGTTGGAGATTTAAGTAACATAAGTTTCAAGGAACTATGGCATTCAGATGAGCTAAGAAGAAGGATAGAATTATTGAATCCCCGCCTGGACTGTAGAAGTAACTGTGTTTATGAAGCGCGAAACGAAGTTTTGCATAGTTATTTTGATTGTGTGGAACATGTAAATTTTATATAGGGAGTTACGGATGCAGATATTGGAGACGATATGACTATGTGACAGTATATCTCCAAGTTAATCTTTTCTTTCAGCTTGTAATTGATTGCTGTGAGGAAGCGCGCACTGTTTTTGAAGATATTCCTTATTTGTCTGCGGATACGCAAGGGATTCTTCAAAGGCAGATGCGTAAAGAGTATAATGAGTGGACATGGAATTTTATGAAAGATACTACAAGGGGACATGGTTCTTAATTCGGCGTCGCAATTAACAACGAACATTATTTAGCGAGGATGGTATGGATTTTACAAATCAAATTATAAGGTACAGAGATCGAGAAAATGAAGTTCTCCAAAAGCTTCCTGTTCAGGATATAAATTGTGTCTTAAATGTACTCGAAAATGCGAGGAAAAAAAATCAGCGTTTTTTTATTTGCGGGAATGGAGGATCTGCGGCTACGGCATCCCATTATGCATGTGATTTTAACAAAGGGGTTAATATGGGATTGGCAGGTGTTGATTCACATACAAGAAATCCGTCGAAGAATGTGGCTGAATTAATTAGAAGCAGTGGAATTTCCTTGTATGACTTTGAATGCCTTTCAGATAATCAACCGACAATGCAGGCGGTATCAAATGATGAATCGTATGATGAGGTTTTCAGATATCCTCTTAGCATAAAGATGAAAAAGAACGATGTTGTGATCGGCATCAGTGGATCTGGAAATAGTAAAAATGTGATCAATGCTTTTGAGTATGCTTCAAAACATGGCGGAGTAACAATTGCTATCGTGGGCTATGATGGAGGAAGGATGAAGCAGATTGCTGATTATAATATCCATGTAGCGATAAATGATATGCAGATAGCGGAGGATATGCACATGATTTTGGATCACATGATGATGTGGGTATTGACTCATAACAATATACAATAAAAAATATTATAGTAAATATACATACCATGTCAATAGTTAGAATATTAAATAAATTTAATCGTTTACTCTCATCTTATCAAAAAACGCGAGTATTGCAACTTACAATTCTGATGGTTATTGGCGGGATACTCGAAACGGTATCAGTTTCCCTTATGATACCGCTGATAGATGGAATTCTCAATACAGATGAGTTAATGGGAAAATGGTACGCAAGATTATTTTGCGATATTTTTCACATAGATTCAGACAAAGTTTTTCTGATAAGCTTAGTTGTCATCCTTTCAGCCGTTTTTATTGCAAAAAATCTATATCTTGTACTTGAATATGACGTTCAGTATAAATTTGTGTATGGCAATATGTTTGAGATGCAAAAAAAGATACTTCGTATTTTTTTGCATAGACCATATGAATTTTTTATGGGAGTTAATTCAGGGGAAACAATTCGTATTATAAATCAAGATGTTGTGATAGTGTATTCGTTATTGTCCACTTTGCTGTTGTTTTTTACCGAAATGATCATCACTGTAATGCTTATCATAGGAATCTTTATCATAGCTCCGATCATTACAGTGTGCGTTGCCGTTATTCTTTGTGGAATCGTTATACTGATATATCTTAGTATCAAGCCTACGTTAAAGAAAGAGGGTGAAGTTCGAAACGATGCGCTTTCTGAAATGAATAAGTGGCTCATACAAGCTATTGAAGGGATTAAAGAGATCAAAGTAATGAAAAAGGAAACGTATTTTCAGAATAAGTTTGAAAATTATGGAGCGATTTATATCAGGTCACAAAGATTATCATCCGTTCTAGGAGTGATGCCAAGGTTTATTATAGAGGGTGGATGTTTAAGTTCAATGTTCATTGCGGTTGCAGTGATGATATATGCAGATATTAATTTGGAGTCATTAATTCCAATCCTTACTGCGGTAGCGATGGCCGCGATTAGGCTATTGCCGTCGGTAAATAGAATCTCTTCATATCTTACACAATTAGCGTATGGTGAGCCAACTTTAGATAAAGTGATTGAAAATATGTCAGAAATAGAGGGATTTAAGGATGACGATCCTAAAGAATTAGTTTTTGGGAATAAAGCTGAAGGAATTTGCGTCACAAAATATTCAGAATGTAGAAATAGGAATGCGTCATCAAAAAATATATATATAGATAATATCAGCTATCATTATCCTAATTCAGATGAGGATGTTCTAAAAAATGTATCGGCTGTTATAAATGAAGGCGACGCGATTGGGATAGTAGGAGTTTCGGGTGCGGGGAAAACAACGCTTGTTGATTTAATATTAGGTATTTTAACTCCTCAGTCAGGCAAGATAATGGTGGAAGGCGAGAATATTGGTTTTAATCCAAAAGGATGGCTTGATAGGATAGGTTATATTCCTCAAATGATATTTATGCTGGACGGCAGTATCAGAGATAACATAGCATTCGGGGAAGAGGGAGATAACGTATCGGATGATGAAATATGGCGGGCGCTAGAGGAGGCGGCGCTTAAAGAATATGTAGCAGGCCTTCCAAAAGGGCTTGATACACAGATCGGCGAAAGGGGGATTAGGCTTTCGGGTGGACAAAGACAGCGAATTGGAATCGCCAGGGCATTATACAAAAATCCGGACGTGCTTATTTTTGATGAAGCCACATCAGCTCTTGATAGCGAGACGGAATCTGAGATTATGAGTTCCATAGATGGTCTGCATGGGAAAAAAACGATGATAATTATTGCCCATAGACTTACTACTATAGAATCCTGTGATCATGTTTTCAGAGTAGAATCCGGGAAAGTGTTGTTGGAAAGATAACGGCTGGCGTTCGTATTATGACTGTAAATAAGGAGGAGTTGTATGCTTAATAATAAGGTTGTCTTAGTAACTGGTGGAACAGGATCATTTGGACATCACTTCGTGGACTATGTGATAGAACACTATAAGCCAAAAAAGATAATCATATATTCGCGTGATGAGTATAAACAATTTGTAATGAATAACCGGTATAAGGAGTATGATGACATACTCCGTTTTTTTATCGGCGATATCAGAGATGAAGAGCGTCTTCGGATGGCGATGAAGGATTGCGATTACGTTATTCATGCGGCTGCTCTCAAACAGGTTTTGGCATGTGAGTATAATCCGAATGAGGCTATAAAGACAAATATAAATGGAGCAATGAATGTTATCAATGCTTGTCTTAAAACCGGAGTGAAGAAAGTGATTGCTTTAAGTACGGATAAAGCGGTAAATCCCATAAATTTATACGGTGGGACGAAACTGGTTTCTGATAAACTATTCTGTGCGGCAAATGCATACGGTGGTGCAGATGGCACAAAATTTGCAGTAGTAAGGTATGGAAACGTAGCGGGAAGCAGAGGTTCTGTCATTCCATTTTTTCAGAATCTTATTGATAGAGGAGAAAGGGAATTGCCAATAACTGATTTTCGTATGACGAGATTTTGGATCAGTCTTGAGCAAGGAGTTGAGCTTGTTATTAAGGCTCTTGCAGAAGCGCATGGCGGAGAAACATTTATAAGTAAGATTCCAAGTTTTAAAGTGGCGGATTTAGCAGAGGCGATGTTTCCTGGATGCGAAAAAAGAGAAGTTGGAATCAGAGAGGGCGAAAAACTGCATGAGATAATGGTTACAAGAGAGGATTCTTTGCATACCTATGAATATGAAAAGAACTTTATAGTTTATCCTAACTATAATTGGTGGGGTAAAAAAGATATAATTCCTGGAGGAAGGCTTGTAAAATCTGAGTTTGAATATAGCTCTGGCACGAATACAGAATGGCTGGATGTAGAGCAACTTAGGGAGAAGCTAAAAACGGACGTTGATAAGCATTAAAGTGGGAGGCGGTAGGAATAAATGTCTGAAAGACTGGCAATAGATGGTGGAAAACCCGTTAGAAAAGAGAAAATATATTACGGCAGGCAATGGATTGATGAAGAGGATATAAATTCTGTCAACGAGGTTCTAAAGGGAGATTATCTTACATGTGGGCCAAAGGTCGAAAGACTGGAAAGATTATTGGAATCCATTACATCAGCGTCTCATGCCGTAGCCTGCGCAAATGGCACCGCGGCTCTTCATTGCGCTTGTATAGCAGCCGGGATAGGTCCTGGCGATGAGGTGATCACCACGCCGGTTACATTTGCCGCTTCTTCTAATTGTATATTATATGTTGGGGCAAGGCCGGTATTTGCTGACATTCATCCACATACATATAATATTGATCCTGACAGTATAGAAGAACATATCACAGAACGCACCAAGGCTGTTGTAGCTGTGGATTTCACCGGGCAGGCTGTTGAACATGAGCGTATAAGAGAAATTTGTGATAAACGCAAGCTTATATTTATAGAAGATGCCGCACATGCGATAGGCACGAGGTATAAGGGGAGGCCGGTTGGTTCATTGGCCGATATGACATGTTTTTCGTTCCACCCAGTGAAGACTGTTACTGCGGGAGAGGGGGGAGCGATTACTACGAACGACGATGTATTGTATCAGAAGCTTGTCCTTGCTCACACGCATGGAATTACCCACGATCTGAGTATGATGAGTGAAGATGCTTATGAAGATGTCAATGCGCCTTGGTATTATGAAGAGGTAGGACTTGGCTACAACTATCGTATGACGGATTTTCAGGCCGCATTATTGATCAGTCAATTGAAGAAGCTGCGTAAGTTCAAGGCACGCAGGCAGGAGATAGTAAAGAGGTACGATGAGGCATTTAAAGACATGCCGGAAATTATCGTACAGCAGGAAGTTTCAGCGTCGGACACATGCAGACATATATATATCATTAGACTGGATTTGGGAAAGCTGACATGTACGAGGCATCAGTTTTTTGATGCTATGAGCGCTGAGAATGTGCAGCCGCAGGTACACTATATACCAGTTTACTGGTTTTCATATTATAGGAAGTTAGGATATGAAAAAGGTTTGTGTCCGAATGCGGAGAAAGTATATGAAGGAATAATGAGTATACCGCTTTATCCGAAGATGACAGACCAGGACGTGGAAGAGGTGATCCATGCAGTGAAAAAAGTTATTGATGCATATAGAAGGTGAGGATATGGCAATCATAGCGATCATTACTGCACGCGGTGGCAGCAAAAGAATTCCAAATAAAAATATTAAAGATTTCTGTGGAAAACCAATCATTGCATACAGTATTGAAGCGGCAATAGATTCTGGATGTTTCGATGAGATTATGGTTTCAACTGACTCAAATGAAATTGCAGAAATTGCAAAGCGGTATGGAGCGAAAGTTCCATTTCTTAGATCAGAGGGTACAAGTGGAGACTATTCTACTACTGCTGATGTGATTTCAGAAGTCTTGAGTAGGTACGAATTATTAGAAAAGCATTTTGATTTCTTTTGCTGTATCTATCCTACAGCGCCATTTGTTACAGGAATGAAATTAAAAGATGCAATGAAACTGTTAATTGATGCTGATGCAGTGGTTTCTGTTGTTAAATATAGTTTCCCTCCCCAGAGAGCATTTATCATAAGAGACGAAAACATTGAATATCAATATCCACAATATGAAAGAGTGCGTAGTCAGGATTTGGAGCCAATTTATCATGACTGCGGGCAGTTTTATATCTGTAATGTTGATAAATTTAAGAAATGCCATTCATTGATACTTCCAAGAACAAAAGCGTATATCATCTCAGAAGAGGAAGTTCAGGATATTGATACATATTCTGATTGGAGGATAGCGGAAGCAAAATTTAAGGTTAAAGGAGAGATGCAGATGGAAATTAGGACATGTAAAGAATGCGGCTTTATCTTAGAGACAAGACCGCGTTTTAAGGAAGATGGGGATTGGGGGGGGTATCGTAGACTAACACATAATCTTTCCCATATATTATATCGTAAAAAACGAAACAATGTTTGCATTTCCCATTTTCATAAGCGTAAGACTTTTTATATCGTAGTTTCATCTTGTTTGCCAGAAATGGAGGCAGCGTGATGGAACTATGCTTGGGAACCGCTTTGTTCGGAATGAACTATGGCATATTTTTGCAGAAAAAACATGATTTGGAAGATGCGGTAAGGTGTCTTGACTATGCTGCTCAAAATGGCGTTAACGCAATAGACACTGCAAAGGCGTATGGGACAGCAGAAGAAGTAGTTGGGGAGTTTCTTAAGAAGAAATCAACGCCGAGGGATAGACTTTTTATAAGCACAAAGTTCAAACCGAATCTGCTTGATGATGTAAAACCTGCTGATTACGAAAGAGTGATAGAACAGGAACTTACTTCACAGCTCAAAACACTTAATACAGATTATGTTGATGCTTATTTGTTTCACAGTTCCAGATACGCTTTTGATGAGGATAAGCTATCTGCAATTCACAAGATGGTCGAGAAAGGCTATACAAGAAAAGTGGGAGTGTCCATATACGAACCCGAGGAGGCTTTTGCTTGTCTTAAAAGCCCGTTTGTAGATTTTATGCAGGCTCCATATAGCATTTTTGATCACAGAATGAAGTTAAGCGGCGTTTTGAAAGCGATAGAGAATAACAGTTGTGATTTTCACACACGCAGCGCTTTTATCCAAGGGCTTATTATGATGGATGAAGATCAGGCGCCTGATTTTTTGTCAGAGGCAAAACCTATTATCAAACGAATTACAAAGCTGTGTGATGATGCTGGCATTAGCAGGGTACAGCTTGCCTTGCAATATGTGAAGCGTGAGAAAGCCATATCGCATCTTGTGTTTGGTGTAGATTCTCTTGAACAACTGAAAGATAACATAAGGCTGTTTGAAGAGGAACTGCCAGTGGAATTGTTGGATCAGGTTGGCACAGAGTTTGACAATCTTAAGGCGGATATCGTAATGCCTAGCCTATGGAAGAGGTGAGTGATGCATATGAAATATTTAGCGATGATTCAAGCAAGATGCGGCTCAACTCGTTTCCAAAACAAAGCGCTAAAGGACATATGTGGCAAGTCTTTGCTTCAAAGGGTTGTGGAGCGGTTACAGTCAAGCAGATTGATAGACGAGATCATGGTTGTTACTTCCATTGACAAGGCAAATCTTCCTATACTTAGGATATGTGCTGATATAGGAGTCCGTGTTGGGGTTGGAAGTGAGGATGATGTTCTGGATAGATATTACCAGACGGCAAGGCTATTGCAGCCTAAATACATCATCAGGATAACAGGGGATTGTCCGCTTATTGATGCAGAACTGATAGACCAGGCTATAGCCGGCATGGATTTAGAGACAGATTATTGTTCCAATACTTTGGAAGAGTCGTTTGCCGATGGACTGGATTTTGAGATCATGAAATATGAAGCTCTAAAGAAGTCATGGAAAGAAGCGCGCCACTCTTTTGAACGTGAACACGTTACACAATATATCAGGCGTCATCCAAAGATGTTTCATTTACAGAGCAAAATATCTACTATAGGCGATTTCTCAGATCATAGGTGGACTGTAGATGAACCAGAGGATTTTGAATTGGTTTGCAGAATATATGATTATTTTTTAAATGAGGTTAAGAAACCTGATTTTGGCTACAAAGATGTTTGTAAATACTTGAATGACAATCCACAACTCAAGCGGATAAATAATCAATTTAAGAGGAACGAGGGTCTTGCGAGATCGATTCAGGAAGACAGAATCGTAAATGTTGAAGATTGAATGATTATAGGAGCATGAAATGCAAATATTTAAGAAATCAGAGGAATTATTAAGCAGGGAATTAAAAGTATCTCCTCTTGCAGCGCAGACTTTCAGTAAATCATACAGGTATTTATGTCGGGGAATAGCGCCGAATTTCATGGATCATGGTGAGGGGTGCTATATCTATGACGTGGATGGGAACAAATTTATTGACTACATGTGTGCATTGGGTCCTATCATAGTAGGGTACAACGAGCCTTCGGTCAATGAGGCTGTGATTGAGCAGGTCAATCGATTTGCATCGGGTTCTCTGCAATCGAAGCTTGAGGTTGAGCTTGCTGAGAAACTGTGTGAGATTGTGCCTTGCGCTGAAATGGTCAGATTTGTGAAAAATGGCGGAGATGCGACTACGGCTGCTATACGCCTAGCTCGTGCATATACAGGACGCGATATGCTTCTTATGTCCGGTTATCATGGAATGCACGATTGGTCTATCGGCGTTACGAAGAATCACAAAGGAGTTCCAAAGGCGGTACGAGAGCTGACAAAGAGTTTTACATATAATGATCTGGCAGACTTGGAGAGCAAACTAAAAGACAATGAGGTGGCTGCGGTTATATTAGAGCCTATACAGAGTAATGGTCCGAAAGAGGGATACTTGCAAGGAGTAAAGGAGCTGGCTCATAAATATGGGGCTGTGCTTGTTTTTGATGAGGTTGTGTCCGGCTTTCGTTATGCGCTTGGCGGCGCTTCGGAGATGTTTGGCGTAGTTCCTGACCTTGCGGCATTTGGAAAAGGAATGGCTAATGGATATGCGATTTCTGCTGTAGCCGGTAAGAAAGAGCTGCTGGAGCAGATTGAACAGGGAGTGTTTGTGTCTACCACGTTTGGAGGCGACGCTGTTTCCATGGCGGCTTCTCTTGCTACGATTAAGATTTTAGAGCGGCCAGGATTTTATGAGAAGCTGACAAAGATAGGTAAGATTCAAAGAAGCGGCATAGAGGAGCTGATAGGAAAATATGGCTTAAAAGAGGCGCTGTCAGTAAGCGGCCTTCATGTTCATGCCGGAGTTGTTTTTGAAGGGCATGGGTCGCTTGATTCTTTGGATATTCAGTCGATTTATTCGCAGACTATGGTTGAAAACGGCATTTTGGTATTTGCGACATATAACTTAAATAGTTCGCATACAGAAAAGGAAGCAGAAAGATATCTTGAAGCTACGGATAAGGCGTTCGCTCTTATTCGAAAAGCTATCGATAATGATTCAGTAGGCGGGATACTTCGTGGTGGAAAGGTAGATCCTGTATTTAAGAGGAATATGAAATGATTACGAAACAAGTTCTCCTTGGGGGGGGTATAGCTCTTCGCCAGATTACCTTAAATGATTGTACAACTTCATATGTCGAATGGCTTAATGATCCAGAAGTAAACTGTTATCTTGAGACAAGATGGACAGAGCAGACAATGGAGTCGATTAAAGATTTTGTCAAATCTCAAAGAGATAATACGCATAGCGTCTTGTTTGCTATAGTCCTATCAGCTGACAAGGCACACATAGGTAATATTAAAATAGGACCTATTAACTGTAATCACAAGCATGCCGACATCTCTTATTTTATTGGTGAAAAGCGACTATGGAATCGGGGATACGCGAAAGAAGCAATCAGACTTGCAACTAAATTTGGATTTGAAGAGCTTAAGCTTCATAGAGTGGAAGCTGGCGTTTATGCAGGGGCAGTCGGAAGCTGGAGGGCGTTGGAAAGGAACGGTTTTGTCCGAGAAGCTGTATTTAGAGAACAGGTGTTTTGGAATGGTCGGTTTATGGATGTCTTTCGGTATGGAATACTGGAATCTGAATATAAAATCATTCGACAAATGGAGGAAACAGCAAGATGAAAAAGATGAAGTATTGCGCCAGATGTATTTTACCGCAAACGCATGAGTCGATCAATTTTGATGATAAAGGCATCTGTAATGTATGTCGTCTGGCTGAAATAAAGCATGAGGAGATTGACTGGGATCAGAGAGGGAGGATTCTAAACGAGATAATTGATAGATATAGGGGAAAAGGGCAATATGATTGTATCGTTCCATTTTCAGGTGGAAAGGACAGCGCTTTCCAATTATGGTATGTTGTGAAAAAATTAGGACTAAGGCCTTTGGCAGTCCGGTTCAATCATTGGGGATATCGTCCTCTCGTACAGGAGAATAATGTAAGGACATTCAAGAAGCTTGGAGTGGATGTACTGGAGTTTACGGCAAATTGGCAGGTCGTAAAAAAACTGATGCTTACATCTTTGAAAGAGACGGGGGATTTTTGCTGGCACTGCCACACCGGAGTGTTTGCGCACACAATGCAGATAGCTGTAAAGTTTAATATTCCACTGGTTATTTGGGGTGAGGCTTCATCAGAATATCGAGCCTATCACGATCCAAGAGAATTAGAAGAACTTAATGAAAAGAAGTTTGACGAGATGATTGATCTAGGCATAAATGCAGATAAGATGTATGAACTTTTGAATGGCGAGGTGGATAAACGTGATCTGATGCCATTTGTTTTTCCGCCAAAAGATGAGATGGAGAGGCTTGGAGCGAAGGCTATTTATCTTGGGAATTATATCAAGTGGCACACTAAGCGTCAGGTTGAGATAATAAAGAAAGAGCTGGGATGCAGGACAAACCACTTGGCGTGTATTGATATCCGAAATGGAGAAATAGACAGGGAGACCGGATGGGAACTGGCTCGGGAGTATGATGGAAAACGCCCGGCTTCTCTTGATCAGTTTTTAAGGATAGTTGGAATTTCTGAGAAGGAGTTTGAAGAGATATTGCTTTCTAAAGAGGAGTTTGACTGGGGATTTGATCATGGCAAACTGGAGGATGGCAAACCGCTTCCAGATATGGATAAATGGGACGATGTAATTTAGGCAGAGCGATGTGATCTTTTGTTTTGGAGGGTATGCGGAGATTGTATTTATGCTAAGATTAAGAAAAGCATTATATTCTGATATGGACATTTTATATGACTGGCGAAATGAAAAACGAACAAGAGACAATTCATTCCATTCATCATTTGTGTTATATGATGAGCATAAGAAATGGTTTGAAACGATGATGAAATCGGCGGATATCGTACAGTACATAATGGAGGAAGAAAATCTGCCAGTAGGACAAGTTCGTTTAAATATACACAACGAAATGGCGCAGATCAGCTATAGCATCGCGTCCGAATACCGCTATAAAGGTTATGGGCACAAAATTATCAGATTGATAAAGGATAAGGTCTTAAAAGAACATCCACAGATAAAAAAATTAGTAGCGAAAGTGAAGTTTGATAATATAGCTTCCCAAAAAATATTTGAAAAAGAGGACTATAAGATGAAGTATTATTGCTATGAATATGAAATATTTTTTCAGAGCATATGAGAAAGGAAAATGCGATGTTCAAGTTATACCAAAAGATAAATGAAGAAGGAATATATTTCATAGCTGAATTGTCTGCTAATCATGGTGGAAGCTTAAAAACAGCTCTTCAGATTGTTCGGAAAGCAGCGGATGCTGGAGCGGATTGCCTTAAGATTCAGACATATACTGCGGACAGTCTCACAATCAACTGTGGCGAAGAACCGTTTAAAATTCACGGTGGTCTCTGGGATGGCTACAAACTATACGATCTTTACACGGATGCCGCGATGCCGTATGAGTGGCATAAGCCTATCAAGGATGAGTGCAAGAAGTGCGGTATAGATTTTTTATCTACTCCATTTGATAAAGTAGCGGCGGATTTTCTTGAAGATTTGGGAGTTGAAGCATACAAGATAGCATCATTCGAGTTAGTCGACATACCGCTTATAGAGTATACGGCGGCCAAAGGGAAAATAATGATTATGTCTTGCGGCATGGCAAGCTTGAATGAGATACAGGATGCGGTGGATGCGTGTAAACGGGTTGGCAATGAGCGGATTGTACTGCTCAAATGTTGTTCTGAATATCCAGCGCCGTGGTCTGATATGAAAATGCTTAATATACCGGATATGGCAGCACGATTCAATGTGCCTATAGGATTATCAGATCACAGTATGGGTTCTCTTGGCGCTGTTGTGGGAGTTACTCTTGGCGCCTGTGTGATAGAGAAGCATGTGAAAATAGATGGCGTAGAAAGTGTGGATGCGGCTTTTTCCATGACCACGGAAGAGTATAAAGCTATGGTCAGGGATGTAAAGGCTGTTAAAACGATGTGTATTGGTCCTGATTATAGTTTATCTGATGGGGAAAAGAGAAGTATGCTATTTAGACGGTCTCTTTATGCTGTATCGGATATCAAGGCCGGAGAGAAATTCACTGAAGATAATGTTCGGAGCATTCGGCCTGGGAATGGTATAAAACCTAAATATTTATCACGGCTTTTTAGAACAACGGCTAAACGTGATATTGCTTTAGGCGAGCCAATAACAGAGAGAGATCTTTGAATCGGTAGGGCGGATGATGCTTATGGCTGTTTTTGAAGCTGTATTTGAGGCATATCATAGTCTGCCACAATCTTGCCGTGAGGATAAAATAATGATAAATACTTTTGACTTTAAAAATTATTTTGCGCATGAAACATCCGTGATAGACGATAATGTCAAAATTGGAGGGGACACTAAGATCTGGCATTTTTCACACATACAATCCGGTGCGGTTATCGGCGCTAACTGCTCACTGGGTCAAAATGTTTATATCTCCAATAACGTCATCGTTGGAGATCATGTTAAGATTCAGAACAATGTCTCTGTTTATGAAGGCGTTACATTAGAGGATTATGTATTCTGTGGCCCAAGTTGTGTGTTCACGAATGATTTGACTCCCCGGTCCCGTTATCCGAAGAATCACAAATATTATGCTACAATCGTTCATCATGACGCTACAATTGGGGCGAATGCCACTGTAGTTTGCGGTCATACGATAGGGCATCACGCTACAGTGGCTGCGGGCGCTGTCGTAACAAGTGACGTTCCGGCCTATGCATTAGTGGCCGGCGTTCCGGCTAAAAGAATCGGATGGATGTGTGAGTGTGGACAGACGCTTGATCCTTCCTCAATTTCAGGAGAGTCTGACGAAGAGGGAAGGTTATTTTTCTGTACTGACTGTGGAAGAGAATATGAACAAAAAGGCTGCGGTTTGGTCTGCACGGGGGGGTAACAAGGCGTAGCTGCCGCAGGTGGGCGGCATGAAGAAAAAAGATCGCCTTGCCGTCTTAACCTATAATGTGGCGCATCGCAAGACATATGATACGCTGTGTTTATTGAAAGCCAGAGGATATGACAGCGTCACGGTTTTTGCCCAGTCTATGACATATACAAAGAAAAGACAGCCAACTGTGACTCATAGGCCAGGATTAAGCTTTTTCATACCGGAACCGCAAATTTTGTGCAGTAATTTAGAATACAAATACATAGAGGGAGAGTTTAAGACAACTGTCTGCAATGAATGGGAGGACGCTTTGTTGCTCTTATGCGGAGCGGGATTGTTGGACGAAAGATTCGTTCACGCTCACAAAATCATTAATTCGCATCCTGGATATGTGCCTTACGCGCGTGGCTTAGATGCTTATAAGTGGAGCATCTGGCATGATTTGCCGATTGGCGTGACGGCTCACTTTTTGGGAGATTATGTAGATGCGGGGGAAATGATAGAGCGGCGGGAAATAGAAGTAAAGCGTTACGACACGTTTCACTCTGTGGCGCAGAGGATTTACGAGAATGAAATTGATATGCTTGTAGGCGCTGTTGAGAAGGTGGATGAGGAGCATACATTTATCATACCAGACTCTGACAGCGTGATATTCAAGCGGATGCCAGAGGAAAAAGAACGGGAGTTGCTAAAGCGTTTTGAAGAATATAAAGTGAAACGGTGTGGAGATTATGATAATTAAAAAGCTTATATTAGCGAATTTTTCTCATCAGGAGGCAGACCAGTAATGGGAAACGATAACCCAATTCAGTTTCGTGACCTTAGGCGGCAATACGAAAACATGAAGTCAGAAATAGACAAAGCAATAAGCGAAGTGATATCCTTCGCGCAATTTATATCCGGTCCAAAGGTTAGGGAACTGGAGCAGACGCTTGCCGCATATACCGATCGAAAGCATTGCATAACCTGCGCCAATGGCACGGACGCGATCAGCATTGCCCTGCAAGCCCACGGCGTGGGGGCTGGCGATGCGGTGTTCGTTCCGGACTTTACGTTCTTTAGTTCTGGAGAAAGCCCGGCCACAATAGGGGCGACGCCGATTTTTGTGGATGTGGATAGGGACACATACAACATCGACCCAACGAGCCTTGCCCGCACGGTGGAAACGGTGACGGGGGAGGGGAAGTTAACGCCCCGCGCGGTAGTCGCCGTGGATCTTTTTGGTCAGCCGTTTGATTATTCAGCCGTCCGTTCCATATGTGAAAAGTACGGGATGATTTTATTGGAGGATGCCGCGCAGGGGTTTGGCGGAAGCTATAAAGATGGAAATGGCAGCGTACATATGGCCTGTTCATTGGGCGACGTTTCAGCAACCTCTTTTTTCCCGGCGAAGCCGTTAGGCTGTTATGGAGACGGCGGCGCCATATTTACGGATGATGACAGGATCGCCGATCTGTGCAGGTCGATTGCCGTGCATGGGAAAGATACCAAAAACCCGGACAATCCGAACGCGAAATACAACAACATCCGATTAGGCAGGAACAGCCGGCTGGATACGTTGCAGGCGGCTGTTTTGCAGGCGAAGTTTCCTGTTTTTCGAGATGAGGAGTTAGAAAGGATTAACAGGATATCCGCCGCTTATTCAGAGCGATTAAAGGATATCGACGGATTAAAGACCCCAACGGTGCAAGATGGGAATTTCAGCTCATGGGCGCAATATACCATTCAGCTGCCGCCAAACACCAACCGCTTTAGGCTCCAAAGTAAGTTAAGATCAAAAGGCGTTCCTACAAATATCTATTATATGACGCCTATGCATAAGCAGAGGGCGTTTTACAATACAAGATCAGCCGTCGCAGACTGTCCTGTGACGGAAGAATTGTGTGGGCGGGTACTGTGTTTGCCGATACACCCGTATATGAAAGAGATGGAAGTGGAGTATGTAGCTAAAATCTTTATTCAGGCTTTAAAGAAATGAGCGACCTTAAAAAATGAGCGATCTTAAAAGAATGAGCGATTTTAAAAGTGCAGGCGAATTTTATTATTCTCTGCGCCTGTTCTAACCAGGGCTATCTTTTATCGGCAAGCCCGACCTCTGCACTCTGATAAATCAGATCGGTAGCAGAGGTTTTCTGATTATCACAGCCCTAACAATTGCCGTTGTTGGGGCTTTTTCTTTTATGCGAAGGCCCGCATATGGAACATACTGTTTCAGCAGAATGCGGGCCGCGCGGCGAGTAGGGAAGATGCTCTTCCTACTCGATTCTGTTGGCGTTTTCTTGCTATATCAAAATCATTTTCCTGTTTCATAATGTGTGAAATTTTAATTGCAGAGGTTTCAGGTAAGCTGCGCATAGGGCTTTTCTTTTTCATCACGATAGGAAATCTGCCCTTTCTGCTATTCTTAATTCTATCATTCAGCTTTATTTCTATGTTTACTGGATTTACACCCAATATCTCTATTAGTAAGATTCAACGAACATCTGTTTTATATCCTTGTTCTCAATATTTGCTTTTATAAATCGTAATTCAGTTGACAAATGATACTATATATGATACTATAGTAGATAAAAGGAGGAAACAACGTGCCGAACATAAAAAAGCTAGTCGAGAAAATGAAGCATTATTTGAATAAAGAAACTGGAGATTTGATAACAATAAAACAAGAAAATCCATTAAAAAAGGCTTATGTGGTGGATGTGTTGAATAGGATAGGGGAGTGATCTCCTCATTCAGTCAATACAGCGAGCGGAAAGGAGAAAAAAGCGTGGAAATCAAAGATTATATGAAACTGCCATATACAAGGTTGGTGCAGGAAATGAACGATGAAAGCGGACATTATTTCTATGGTAGGATTTTAGAGCTTGACGGCTGCCAGAGCACAAGCGATACTCTGGAGGGGCTATATCAGAGCCTAAATGAAGCAATGGAGGGATACTTTGAGGTAAAGCGGGAAAATAACCTGCCTATACCGATTCCAGAAACAACGGATAAATATAGCGGAAAATTTGTTGTAAGGATTCCAAAGTCTTTACATCAAAAACTGGCAATAGAAGCGGAAAAAGAGGGCGTAAGCCTTAACCAGTTGGCTTTATACAAGTTAGCGCTTTAAAAAATAAATAGATATATAACAAAGGCAGGGCGTTAAAACCCTGCCTTTGTTATAATGTCGAAGCTATATTACCGACATCTGGGAATGGGAGGAGGTATGCACATACAAGCTTAAGTTGCTCTATATAGAAAGCTTATCGCTGACTGGAGTTTGATTTTGCGAGGGTCTGTTCTCCCAGAGCGTACAGGAAGAAGCTCATGTCCGATTAGACACTCTACATCGGGCGGAGCTTTTTCTTTTTTTATTGATAGAAAATGACAGCAAATCCGCATTGCGCGGACATAATTCAGCTGATATATATGTTTGCAGCCAGCTTTCTGCTTGACAACAACATTAGCCGCGATAATCTCACAGAAATTATACAGAGTCATTCTTGACAATCATAAAAAGCGTTTAAATGCAGTTGGTTGAAGCCTTTGCTGTCCGGAAGCGGTTGAAAATAGGTTGTTTCATCTTTGGGATTGTTGGCAATGCATAAATCCGAACCATCACAGGCAATTAATCTAAGTCCTTTATATGCAGCATTATCATTAAAAGATTTAGTGAATTCTTGAAATAAGAACTCAAATGCTTCTGGCAATATCTGTGCCCTGCGCTGGTTAAATGCTGAATCCGATGGCGTGGAACTGTCAAAATCAAAATATTCCAACAATTCATCTCTTAATGCTTTGCCCTCCATTGTAAGCATAAACTTCATTATCTCTTCAAATGACCATTTCTTTTTACGTGAAAAATCCGTTTCTGGATTCTTTGTAAACAGCCAACGGTAAGAATCCATCTCTGTAATAATGGATAATAGTTTTTGCTTTACCTCTGTAGAATAATTCATTGTGTAATCCTCCTTGCAATCAAGATAGTTCTTAATTACAAGGGCCGATTTATAAAATAATACAAAAAAGAACAAGGTACATATTTCTACATACACTGTTCTTTGCATCGTCCTTATCTAAATGGCATTGGTGCCCAAAAGCGCTCTTTTTTTCTTAGAGTATGCAGCTCTGCGATACACTTCTGCCAATCGAATTATCTTTTATTCTACATAAAACGACATTTATTGTCAATATATTTCTGCGTTATTTACACGGTAAACGCAAGCTTTTATGTATTCCCAAGTATCAAATTTTCTGTTATATT
>CANDMI010000072.1 GCA_947385775.1 uncultured Eubacterium sp.
ATTATCCAATTATGCTATTAATTTTGTATAGTTTTTCATTAAGTTCGCGCTTATGAGGATTTGCCCCCTCTCAGCTTCCCTCCAGCGGCTTTCACCGCTTTCCCTGGTACTATTCGGCTGTTCAACTACCCACATCTTACTTGCTTTCCTCCCTTATGGTTGTACGGCATACCAGCAGTTTCCTCTGTCAGGGAATACTAGCTCTCCCACGTTGACGCATTGTTCTTGTACAGCATGATAGGTTCTCCGAGACCGCCGCAGCACCCGAAATCTTGCTATAACAATAAACTGATGTTTTGCCTTCCGCCCACACAACAGCGTCGGCCTGCTAGAATTACGTTTATTTCGGTACTCAATGACTGCATTACTGTCTACGCTTAGACTGCACTGTTACCAGTACAATCCCAAGACTCGCTTCCGGCGACGTAGCTAATGCCTTACCGGACAGGATTTCTACCCACATAACAACGCACCCTTGTTTCGTGGCGCACTATGTGCTAAACTTTAATTATCCATTTTGGACACCTCCTGTTTTTCATAGATTTGGTAGTCTAGACCCAAGTCTATGATAACATGGAGGTTTTATTTTTGGTACTTAAGGTAACGCTACTGCTTACTCCGTCCTCCCCGGCTCTGCTTGGGGCTTAATGAACAGTAAGTTAGTGACAAATTATCATATGAAATATGATCTTGATGATTGGAAATTTCTTAAAAATACTATAATTTTATGTAAAAAACATATTCTATTCCGTAAATCGTCTTGCACGTTCATATTTTGAATCTGTTATTACTTCTAATTTCCACCTAGAGTATTTCTCTTCTATCTCATTTGTCAGAGCCTGCATATTCAGCCGTGTAATCGGATCAGATTTTAATTCTAATTCTATCTGATATTCTTCATATGATTTTTTATTACGGCAATTCGTATAAGTTACAGAATCAAATACGAGTTCATATTTTTCCTCTGTCTTAAATTCTTTTGCAGCTTCTGTATTTTTTTGAAACAGATATTTTATGCGTTCATTTTTTACAATAATCGTATAGTTCAGTTCTTCAAATAATACTTCATCCTGCAAATACTTTTCAATAAACTTTTTGCACTCATCACTACAGTAAATCTCATTTATTTTATAAGTATCCACATGATCCAGCGTATACGCATATTCATAACGTTCAATTTGTCCCTGACTTCCATTGGAATGACTGACTGTCACAGGTTTTTTACAGGTAATCTCAGCTTTATCATTTTTTATTCGTATCCTTAAGGTACACTTATTGTTAAGAAGTGTACTATCAGAAGTATCAAGATAATAATCGGTCTGTATCTCTGGCTTAGGTGCTGTATCGCCACTATCTTGTCTTTTATGATAGAAATATTCTTTTTCTTCAAAAAAGATAGGGATTTGTTCCATGGCTTCTTTCCAATAATCAAAATTTATTACATGGTATTTCTTTTCAATTTCTATACAATTTCTTGCCTGGTTTCTATCTAACAATTTTTTTACCTCTTTCTGAATTTCCTTAATTCTGCTGTCATTTTTATCGTTGATATTAAAATCTCCCTGAAGTAGATATACTTCCAATATATCAGGATTATAATATATCGCAGATACTGCAGAAGCAGGTTCTTTATTTCCCGCATCTTTTTCAATATAAAATGCATGAACTAACTTAGAACATTCTGATATTTCAACTAAACGTCCACTGTTTTCCAGTATATAAATGTTATCTTCATTATTTGTATATAATTGCGGATGTGCAATCCGAAAGATAATGAATGGAAACATATTGATCCAGTCATC
Organism: uncultured Eubacterium sp.; assembly: GCA_947385775.1. Classification (GTDB taxonomy): domain Bacteria; phylum Bacillota; class Clostridia; order Lachnospirales; family Lachnospiraceae; genus Eubacterium_J. Next base: position 1,803 of record CANDMI010000072.1, read on the forward strand.
TAAATCTTTATCCTTATTTTCATTTACTGCCTTATTCGTCATATATTTGCTTATAATTGAAACCAGTTCCTCCTTAAAGAAATGTACAGTCTTTGGATAAAGGTCTACAAATTTATATTGTTTATATCCAGTCCGATAAAGCAAGCATTGACATAGACTACTAAGTACCTCTGCGCGTTTATCTTTTAACTCAGCCCATTGTCTGACAGCTCCCATGACAACATAATCATCAAGTGACAAAAAATCTTCTACTGACATATATGGCTGCTGAAGTGCAGCTTTAAATCCTGGCGGAAGTTCTGTAATCTTTAGTTTATCATGTTCAAACAGAAAATAAACATGCTGTATAATCTTTCTTAACAGTTCTTCAGTCAGCATTTTATATGGTTTTAAATATACATTGCGATACATCTGGTACCGGGCATACAGATATCCTTCTACGTCAGAAAGATTTTTTTCAGCCACGCAGACAACTGCATTTCCATTATCCAAAATACCAATCCTAAATCCACCAATTAATCTGTCAATATCAACCAAACCATAAGAAAATCCAGTAGAAACTGAATCACGTCTCAAATAATCCAAACGATCCGCATCCAGCTGGCTTGATATTAATGAATGAAAAATATTACCCAGATTAATAGAATTTGATGAAAAAAAAGGTTCACTTGTATTATGCATTAAAATAAATTCGGTAACTTTTTTTGCACTTCCAGTCCCGAATGTGTCTTCGATAATATGAAACAATCCTTCCTTTTCATCCATAATAATATCAATTGTCCATTGTTCATGCGGAACCTTTTTTGCATTTGGCATCACATCCTCTAATGCATGTGAAAATGGAGTGTGTCCAAGATCATGCAGTAAAGATGCCACAAGTAACAGTTCTTCATCCTTATGATCAATATAACCAGATAATCCCAGTTCCTTAAAGTAAGATTCAAAATGTGCTATAATTTGCTGCATAACATGAAATGTTCCCAATGAATGTATAAAACGTGTATGGTCTGCACCTGGAAAAGCATACTGGGCTGTAGCCAGCTGTTTGATCCGCCGCAGACGTTGGAAAGCATACGCATTAATAATAGGTACAAATTTTTCGGGAATAAGAATATCTCCATGTACATTATCCCGAATTCTGATACTGCCAGATTTTTCCATTGACATTTTATTTGATTCTTCCATATTTGAATCCTCCTGTTCTGCAATATGGTACTTAATCTGTAAAGTATTTATTCATTCTTCTCTTTTCGGGATGATGAAACATCTTTTTTATCTTCTAATTTCTGTCTTAAAAAATCCATAAATTCAGAAGCATCTAATTTTAACGCTGGATTCTCTTTTACTTCTTTTGTCTGACGGTAATATAAATAAAAGTAAGTATGCTTTGGTGCCTGGCTTGTATGTAGTCCAATATCTTTCAGTGATACAATCCGGTTTTTCCAGATTACAAAAGTATCATTTCCTTTCAGGTCTTTGTGACGTATTTTTTGTGGTACGTACACCAGTACCTCAAGATAATATTTTTCACGAGCTTCGTTCCAAAAGTCTTTCAAATCTTCACCAAGTGAATATTCTTCTTTTTTAGAAAAATATGTATACAACGGTTCTTTTTTTGCAGAAGTAGCTGCAGGAGCACTCTCATTATTAAAAAAATTTTCAATCCGTGACAGATTCGTATTATTTTCATCCTTGCCATTGTCTGTTTGCGGACGGAACCACTCTTCTTTCCATCCATGGGTATAAAATTTAAACTCTGCATGAGATTTCCACATAGGAGCAAGATAATTTCGTGATTCATATTGATGAATGGCATCAAACAAATCCGTATATCTTTCTTTTTGTTCCTCTGTTGCATTTTGCGCCAGGCTATGATACATACTGCGCAAATCAGAATCACTGATGCGGTAATATTTTTTTCCATATATCTTCTGTGAATATGGCATACCCAATATGGCATTCATAACAGACATACCTTGTTTCTTAAGTTCAATATCCTTCATTTTATCCAAAATATTTTCATATGTTTTTTTCTCAAAATTTGATAATAAAGAAATATCTGAAGCAGTTTCTGACATTCCATTCATTGTTTTAAGGATCTTCTCTATTCCATTACAAATAGCATTTTCCAGATGCATTCCTATTCTATCCTGATGTGTTATAATCGGATAAAATCCACATAATGAATTTAATACATGTAATAAAAAGTGAAACAATTGAATATCAGTTTCATTCATAGCTTTTGGTAATGTTTGCGGAAACTTTTCTTCAACCATCAGTTTTTTATTTGATGTTGTACTTTCAAAGCTCTCTCTAACTTTTTGATATAATTTTGCATTCACGTTTTCATGAATGGCATTATTTTTCTGGTCATTAGAAAGTTCTCGCTGCATACTATGAAAAATGTACAGAATATCATCCAACTTCCGAAGCAAATAATAGCATTCCTCCTCTGCACAAAAATCAGAATACTTTGCCAACAGAAAAACGCTTAAAAAATTATTGTAATATGTCGTTACATGATGGGAATATATCCATCTAGATTCAAAATTTGCCGCATCTAAAGCACCCTGTATAACGCTTAATGCACTTTTGTGGTATGCAGGATAAATCCTTAATTTCTCTTTTTGTATCTTATTTTGCAGAAAATTACCAGAAGTATTTGACAATATTCTATTGCCAACAAAAATCGTCCCATCCATTTTTCCACTAAGCCGACTACTTTGTATATATAACTGCGTACCTGTTTCTTTTGTCTGATCCCGTGGACGGATTTCCAAACGACCTCTTTTCAATTCTAAATAAGCACTGCTCCCTTCCCGGATGTGAATCACACGTATCGTTTTTTCACTACTATGTTCATCATCTTCCCAAATATCCCCCATAATATGCAAACCTAATAATTTGTTTTTCTCTTCCTGGGACATATTTTTATTTTTCTCTTCCTTATAGGATGGATCAGGTTTTATAACAAGAGTCGCACTTCCGCTAATCGTCATACAAATAGGATTTTCTTCTTTCGCCATATCAGAAATAAAATGTTTTAATCGAACAGAATAATCAAATGGATCATCTTTCAGCCGCAAATCTTTCTGTTCATATGCAAGTGCAATTGTATTGGATTTTATTAAGCGTTCATAATCGACCTGCGCGCTTTTATATCCCGAAGCAGATGCGTCACGTATACTATAATCAATATTGTCTGCATCTATGATTCCATTTAATAATCTGATAATACAATTTCTTAATTGATAAACTATATTTCGATTCATATTTTCCTCTCCACAAAAATATGAATGTTCATTATAAGGACATCCGATAATGGAACGGACTATAAATTCAAGATCAGACAATAGCATATCATCTTCATAATGTTCATCAAACGTATGCATATCAAGCATCATAGAATCATATATATGATTCTCATTAAAATACAATATTTGATCCTGTATCAAATCTCTCAGAATATCCCGATAGCCACCCTCTCCTTCATCCAAAACGATAAGACAGGCGCTCATTCTTTCGTGCGGAGCCCCATAGACATCATCACTATCTTCTTTCACAAAACATTCTTTAAAGTTCTCATCATCCTTAAATTTATCTAATAATACCTTATTTACTGTTTTCTTTGAGTAATCACCATCGGTATAATCTTCATCTGATTCTGCAACATCATAAAGGAATTCCAGACTATGTGACAGAGGGGAATGTCCGCAATCATGCAAGAGACAGCTTATTTCAAAAAGAAATCTCCAACGATTCCACACCCGTTCGCAATTTTCTTTAGAATCTGCCACCTTGTAATATATTTTTTCATGCTGTGTCTTCACATTCTGCTGAAAATTTTGAAATGCTTGCTTCCCTAAATAATATACACCAATAGAATGGCAAAAACGATTGTGAGTAGCACCCGGATACAATGTTGCCATTCCTGTCTGCGCAACATCATGCAATCGTTGAAAAATTTTATGGTCAATCAGCTTATGGGCTATTGCTTTTGGAATATAAATATAACCTAAAACTGTATCCTTAAAAACCGTCTGATCATCCCATTCAAATCTGTGTTTGTCCTTTTGTTCATCCATCATTATCATTCTCCACCTTTTAAAAACTTTACCCGTCCAACACATGGGATTATTGTGTTCAGACGGGTATGTATCAGTCGTAGTAACAAAATTAACTTATTTTATTGTTAGCCACATAAACACTAGTAACTTTTTTTATATATTCAGACATATTAGTTGGGTATGCGGCATTAAAATACTCTAAATTAGGAAATTCACTGCCAGACCGAATGACTATTGTTCCATCTTCCTTATTCGAAATCTGATATAGTTTAGGATACCTCTCAACACAATCACAAACTGCTTTCTTTGAAAAATTTGTTGACAAATATGTTGGTATTCCTTTGGATAAAAACTGCAAATAACATTTTAAATTATCTACAGTATAAGTGGCAGATTTTGCAGATTCTGCAAATAAATTAGCCATTAATACTTCTGTATTGATCCGACAACAACACATAATTATTCCTCATTCCTTCTTTAACAAAATTTTTATTATTGATGAAAATATTATAACATATATGCTTTTGAAAAGTAAATACAATTCTTAGAAATTGCATTGCTTTTAAACACTTCTGTTTTTCTCATACTCATTTAAAACTACAGATATTAAATATTCCCACTCTTTCTATTATTTTACAAAATATAATTGCTACTAATGTACTCACCATCGTCGCCACAATCGCCGGCCCCACAATCGCCGCCGGATTCACACTCCCATACTGGCTCCGATATGCAATCATATTGACTGGAATTAATTGTAATGACGAAATATTCAATATTAAAAATGTACACATCTCATTACTGGCGGTTCCTTTCGGCACTGCACAAACATCTCGCCTTTTTCTCCTTCTTTCATGTTCCTTATCCAAAATATCCTTTGGATTACCCTCTCTGCGCTCCTCTTCCAACTTCTCCAGCTCCTCTACCGCCCGTAACCCCGCCGGCGTAGCCGCCCACCCCAGCCCAAACACATTTGCAATGCAATTTTCCGCAATATACTTCATCGCCACATGCCCCTTTGGAATATTCGGAAACAAAAACCGCAGCGCAGGCTTCAACAGATTAACCGCTCCTGCAATGATTCCGGACTTTTCCGCAATGCGCATCAGACCCACCCAAAGAGACATAACTCCCGTCATCGTAATGCAAAGCGTCACCGCTTCCTTCGAAGAATCGATCGCGGCCTGCGTCACATCCGGCAGTCTGCCGGTAAATGCGGCGTATACAATTCCAGCCGTGATCATAAACCCCCATAAATAATTCATAAAACTCCCCATATCCTGTCAAGATTCTATGCATTATATGTGAGATTTCACCCAAACATGAGCCATTTCCGCCAACATATATCCATCATTCGCATAATTCAACACTTGCATAATCCATAGTATGCATACGTAATTCGCATACATCCACCATTCGTATACATTCCATAATTTAAGAATAAACCCGTCTCATTCTCATATAAATATATCAGATTAAAACAACCGGAGCATATATGAAGCATTTTCTTATTCACAAAATAAAAAAACGAAAACCCAAAATTCATCCTTCATTGCTCACGCCGATTTTTGGCATATGTGGATTTTGCATTATACTCGCGCTTTATCGGCTAAACGGGTATTCCATGTTGTTTGGCCAGTCGCCGCCCTCTGGCATACAGTCGGTGAAAAAAAACACAAGCGAAGCGGACTTTCAAAAACTTTTACATGATATATTTCAATCGGAGGTTACGTCAAATACATTAAATCTGCATTTTACATTAGCAGACCCAGCATCCGCAGACATTACCGATTATCCGATCACATTTGGCGAAGTGTCAAAAAAAAGCGAAGAAAAACAGCTTGCCCTATTGGAGAACATAAAAAAAGAACTGCAAACCTTTGACGTTTCCACTATGCCAGCTTCCTCCCAGCTGACCTACGATGTGCTGATGGATTCCATAAATCTGAACCTGGAACGCGCTCCCTACTATTATTACGATGAACTGCTTAGCACTACAAACGGGGCGCAGAATGAATACCCGATCCTTTTGGCGGAATACACATTCCGTACAAAAAAAGATGTGGACGATTACTTAAAGCTGCTCACCAAATATGACGATTACTTTCAACAGATATGTGAGTTTGAAAAAGAAAAATCAGATCATGGATTATTTATGAATCAAAAGGCGGCGATGAACTTAATCGAGCAATGCAAAGCCTTTTTGCCAGAGCGATCAAAAAAATCTTTTTTGGAAACAACTTTTACAGAACGTCTTAACCAGATAAAATCGTTATCCAAAAAGGAAAAGAAGTCTTACATAAAACAAAATAAACAGGTATTAAATGAGCATGTTTATCCTGCATACCAGAATTTAATAGCCGTATTGGATTCTTTAAAAAATACGGGAAAAAATGAGCATGGGCTAAGCCACTATAAAAATGGAAAAAATTATTACAAGCTTCTTGTAAAAACCCTAACCGGCTCAGACCGTCCGGTCCCGGAGCTGCAAAAAATGGTGGAAACCCATAGAAACCAAACCTTATCCGAGCTGTTAAAGCTTGCGGAAGAGATCAATCAAAAAAAGCCTAAAAAACAAAAAAAGAAAGAAAACGAACTGCTTTCCGCGGCATCCTACGATGTGCTGCCAAGCCGCACGCCAGAAGAAATTTTAGAGCAGTTAAAGAAAAAAATGAAACCCGATTTCCCATCCATCCCTGACACAGCCTATACGGTAAAAACAGTCAGTGAAAAGCTAAGAGACTTTCTTGCCCCGGCTTTTTACCTGACCTCTCCATTAGATCAATATCAAAACAACTGCATTTACATCAATCCGGGAAATCATTACTCAAACATGGAACTGTTTACAACGCTCGCGCATGAAGGCTACCCCGGGCATTTATACCAAACCGTTTATTCCTACTCCGCAAAGCTTGCTCCCATCCGTTACCTGCTCTACCACGGCGGTTACACAGAAGGCTGGGCAACCTATGTAGAGATGCTTTCCTATCACTACGCCGGACTGGACGAAAAGCTCGCCAGCGCACTTATGAAAAACCAGGACGCAACCTTAAGCCTTTACGCAACGATCGACATGGGGATCCATTACGATGGTTGGGAGTTGGGAGACGCAGCAAATTTCCTAAGCGCCTATGGAATTACAAATACATCCGTAATTTCCAAAATATACCAGGTCATAATTGAAAATCCGGGAAACTACTTAAAATACTATATCGGATACCTGGAATTTCTCCAATTAAAAGAACAGGCGAAGGAATATTACCAAAACGACTATTCAGAAAAGCTCTTTCACACAGCGGTTTTAGATATGGGCTCCTCCCCATTTTATATTATGGAAAAATACCTGCCGCGTTATTACGACTCTAAGAAATAAAACCAAAAAATTTATGCCGGATTTAACGAACGAAATTTAAAAAATTTACGCCAGATTTAACGAATGCTTTTAATAAATGCTTTTTAAAAACAACCCGTTTAAATCTGGCATAAATATTTCAAAATGAAATTGAAATCACAATCTGAAATCACAATCAAAATCTTAAGGAAGCAATTCCTGATACACCTCCCGCTTGCTCATCCCTCTGTCTTTCGCGACCAGCTTCATCGCTTCTTTTCTGGAATTTCCCTGCGCTTCATAATATTCCATATGTTTTTCCAAAGACATCGCTTCCCATTCCTGCTGTTTCTCCTTTTGAATATCTTTATAAGATTTTCCATCTATAATCAAGACATATTCTCCCCGCGCTTCCTTTTCCTGATAAAATTCAACAGATTCCTGCAACGTAGCATGTTGAAATTCTTCATGCTTTTTCGTAAGCTCACGACATAAACAAAGCTTTCGATCCCCCAGCGCCTTGAATAATTCCTTCAATGTATCCAGCAAACGGTGAGGCGCCTCATATAAAACAATCGTCCTTGTCTCATTTTTCAGCTCCTCCAAAATTATGCCCCTCGCTCGCTTCTCCCGTGGCAAAAACGCCTCAAAGCAAAATCTCCCAGAAGGCATTCCGCAGGCTGACAGGGCGGCAACGCATGCCGCAGCGCCCGGTATCGGAGTCACTTCGATCCCCTTCTCATAACACATACGAACAAGCTCCTCGCCAGGATCAGAGATTCCCGGAGTTCCGGCATCCGTAACCAGCGCAATGCTTTTTCCATTTAAAAGGCTGTCCGTTAGCTGATGAGCTTTTTCTATTTTATTAAATTCATGATAGCTTGTCATTGGCGTATGGATTTCAAAATGATTTAACAATTTGATCGTATTTCTCGTATCCTCCGCCGCAATCAGATCCGCTTCCTTTAAAACCCGGATCGCCCGGTAAGTCATATCCTCCAGATTCCCGATCGGAGTCGCGCACACAAATAATTTTCCAGCCATATCCCTTTAATTCCTTATCTTCTAATATCAATCATATTCAAATTTAATTTTAATCTAGTAACCATATATCTCAATTATCTCATCCGTATACTTCCCTTTTTCCTGATATACGATCAATGGCTTTTCCACTGTCATCCTCGGCCGCCCGCCCCGAAGCCCTTCCAGCAAAACCATATTCGGCTCACGGTCCGCGTATGGATAGACCAGCTTCATCCGCTTTGGCTCAAGCCCGTATCTCGTCATCGTGCAAAAAATCTCTGACAGCCGGAATGGACGATGCACCATATAAAACCTTCCTTTTGGCGGCAGCAGCTTTGCGCTTTCACGGATAATATCTTCCAATGTGCATAAAACCTCGTGCCTTGCGATGGTCTTTGCGTCTAAAGTATTCTTAAGCCCATGGCCGTTTACCATATATGGTGGATTTGTAATTACAACATCAAAAGAAGATGCTCCAAAAATATCAGAAGCATCTTTCATATCTCCAGTTACAATATCTATTTTCGATTCCAGATGGTTTAGCTCCACGCTCCTTCTTGCCATATCCGCGCTTTCCGGCTGGATCTCCAGACCAGTGAATGACCTTCCCTCCGTTTTTGCCTCAAGCAGGATCGGGATAATGCCTGTCCCCGTGCCTAAATCCAGTACCCGCTCGCCCGCCTTAACCTGGGCGAAGCCAGATAACAAAACCGCGTCCATCCCAAAGCAAAACCGCTTCGGATCTTGTATAATGACATAACCATTTCTCTGCAATTCATCCAGACGCTCGCCTGGATAAAGTAGATTATTTTGCATCATCTAGCTTCGACTTTCCTTCCTTATCCTCCAACGCAGCCAGCTTCTTAATTTCCTCAGCGGACAATTTCACACGATGCTTTCTCTGCCGGAATTTTAAATCCTTTACCTTATATTCCCGTAATTCTTTTTCCCCGTTCACGTCCACCTTTACTTTCACAAGCTGGCGCAGGACGCTGACGCTTTGCACTTCGCCTTTCAGCCCGTCATTTGTCGTAACGTACTCGTTAATGTCAGGCAACGTCCGGTTCAAATATTCGTATGTCTCTTCCTCATTTTTCAAGCAGCACATCAATCTCCCACAGACACCAGATATCTTTGTAGGATTTAATGACAAATTTTGCTCCTTCGCCATTTTTATCGAAACAGGCACAAACTCTGACAAATAGGTAGCGCAGCACAATTCCCTGCCGCAAATCCCCATTCCGCCCAGGATTTTTGTTTCATCACGCACTCCGATCTGGCGAAGCTCGATCCTTGTCCGAAATACAGACGCTAAATCCTTTACAAGCTCACGGAAATCGATTCTTCCATCCGCCGTGAAATAAAACAAGAGCTTGCGGTTGTCAAACGTATACTCCGCCTGCACAAGCTTCATTTCCAGCCCATGCTTTTCAATTTTTTCCTGGCAGATCGCATACGCGCCCTCCTGCTTTTCCTTATTCCTCCTATGCTGCTGCTCGTCCGCATCCGTCGCGATCCGTATAATCGGCTTTAATGGCTGTGGCGCTTTTTCATCCTCCACCTCCTTTGGCGGGATCATCGCGACCCCGTATTCAATGCCCCGCGCCGTTTCCACGATCACATGCGTCCCTGTTTCAATATCCAGATCCAACGGGTCAAAATAATAAATTTTCCCGGCGTTACGAAACCTTACGCCTACTATCTTTGTCATATTGCTTAATTCTCCTTTATCGTCAACAGCAAAAGCTCGATCACAAGATCAAAATTCACATTCGCACTTAACCTTAACTTCGCTTTTTCCAGCGCCTTTAATATCCGTTCAATCCCATGATAAGAACTTCTGCTTGCCTGATGCTTAATGTCATAAACATGCTCTTTAAAAACAAGCCCATTGATGTCCATCGTTGCTTTATACATCAAAACATCCCGATACCACACCATCATAATATCAAAATAATCGTTAATGGAAAGCTTATATTCCCCAATCTGCTTTACAGCCTCTCCCATTTCATACACGTCGATGTCTTTTAGCCGCTTCATCAGCTGTACAGCTGAATCCTTCATTTCCTTAAAGGACTCAGAGCTTGCAAGGGAAATCGCTTTCCCCACATTCCCCTGGGCAAACGCCGCGCTGATGTCAGCCTGGTAATCCGGGATCTCATAATGCTCCATCAAATACCTACGAACCTTTTCGTCCGGCACAGGCATTAAATTCAACCGGATGCAGCGGGATAAAATCGTTGGCAAAAACGAATCCGCGTTTGTCGTAAGCAGCAAAATAATGACAAACGACGGCGGCTCTTCTATCGTTTTTAACAATGCGTTCTGCGCCTGCTGGTTCATTTTTTCCGCTTCATCCACAATATAAATTTTATACTTGCTGCTGTAAGGCTTTTCCGCCGCTTTTTGATTGATCTGCTCACGGATATCGCCTACAGAAATCGTATTAACCTTTTCATGCGTCAGATAAATAATGTCCGGATGATTACGGCTGGCCGCCTGCTTGCAGGAATGGCATTCCATACATCCTTCGATGCCATGCTTTTCACATTGGAGCGCCATGGCAAACGCATTTGCCAACATCATCTTCCCGGACTTATCCGGCCCATTCAATATATACGCGTGCGATGCTTTATCCAGCTTGATCGCGTTTTGTAAATGCTCTATAATTTTTTCATGACCTACAATGTCTCTGAATCCAGCCATAATAACACCCCTTTCTTTATCCTATGTAAATATATCCAACAATAAACCTGCAATCTCACCAATTTTGCCTAAAATTTTAATATGGTCTTTTTCTTCCTCACACAATTCCTGGGCAAGCTCATCCAAATTGCTGTCAATCAGCCTCACAATGCCGTAAACCCGGTGCCTGCCTTTACGGTCCAAAAAATTCTCCCTGGAAAATTTATGGGAACGGTTCACAACCTCATTTAAAAATTCTTTAATCTGTCCGCGATATTTTTTCATATCCCGGATATCCATATGGCGCGCGATCAATTCCCCCTGAGAAGTGATATCCTTTAGCATTCGCTCCAGCTGCTGCTGTAGATCCGCATCCTCGATCGCGCTCGTCAACGCGAATTTAAAACCGTCATCTGCTTTTTCTACAGCAGGAGCATTGTCCGCCTGTGGTATGATCGGAGTCTGGTTCACTTTGATATCCATGTCTTAACCCCTCTGCTTTATATGCTCGTCATTCACCGTAAGTATCTTACGATAAGTCCGATCCCTTGTGCCCTGCACATTCAGTCCATTTCTTTTACATTCTTCCAAAACATTCACAAAATCCTGCGTTATCCGCTCGCCAGGCACGATCATCGGTATTCCCGGCGGATACAAAAAAATAAATTCCGCGCATATCTTCCCGACGCATAACTCTAATTCCGTTTCCGTCAGATTTTCTAATACATCCGGCATTTGAAATTCAAACGCTTCCATCGCCTTCTCCCGCGCCCCATAAGCGCGCTTTACAAACTCCACAAAATCTATCGCTTCACTTCCCGACCTTTTTTCAAGGATTTCTTTTTCAAAGACTTCTTTTTCCGGGACATTTATTAATCGATCTATATCGTACAACGCCCGGGAAAGCCTGAAAAACCCTTCCTCCGCATCCATAACGCTGGTCATTGCGACAACATGATCCGCAGCGTACATTTCCATCTGTAAATGATAGGAATCGAGAAGCTTCCTATATAATAGCGTCCCGTTACAGCCTGACCCCAGGGTTAAGATCACGATCTTAGACCGGTCGAAATCAAATACTTGATCAAATTTAAATACCTGATCAAATTCAAATACCTGATCGAATACTTGACCATATGCCTGATCAGATTCTCGGTATTTTTTTCGATCCGCTTTTTGAAACACATAAAGCCGCTTTAAATTTTCAACCTCTTGATAAAAACGCTCCAGCTTTTTTTGATATTCCAAAAATAATTGTTCACCTGACTCCATCAACATCCTGACGCATCGATCTATCCCGGCCATCAACACATACGACGGCGAGCTCGTCTGGAAAATCCCCAGCATTTCTTCTATCCTTGCGCGCTTACCGCAATCCACCCTGTCGCTTGCGACATGTAACGCAGCGGACTGCGTCAGGCAAGGCAGCGTCTTATGAAGGCTGTGTATCACAACATCCGCTCCGCATTCCAACGCTGATTTCGGAAAAAACTCACTGAACGAAAAATGCGCCCCATGTGCTTCATCCACAATTAAATATGCATGATATTTATGGACAATGTCCGCGATTTTTTGAATGTCCGACACGATCCCCTCATAAGTGGGAGACGTGATCACAACCACGGATGCCCGCCCCTCTTTTTCAAGCGCGGCTGCTACATCCTTAGGCTCAACCTGCCCAGGGATGCCCCATGGCAAAATCTTAGGATACACATACCCCGCCTTTAATCCAAACAGTTTCAACGCATTATAAACAGACTTATGGCAATTCCTTGCGACGATTGCCTTATCCCCATATCCCGTAAGCGCGCCGATTGCACTTAGTAAGCCGCATGTGCTGCCATTTACCAGATAATAAGACCTTTTGCTATGATATAAATTTTGCAAACGCTCCTGCGACTGCAACAAGATATCCTCCGCGTGATGCAGGTTATCAAATCCTTCGATCTCCGTAATATCCATCTGATATGGATTTCCAAGGCCATCCAAATTCCGCTTATGTCCTGGCATATGAAATGGATAATAATCTGATCTTGCGTATGCGGATAACCGTTCGTCCAGAAATTCCCCTTTTTGAAACATTTTACTTTTCCGTTCCAGCGCTATATCCAGATATCCATTTCTGCCTGGATGGATCGCTATTGCTTCTTACTTTGAAATACAGCTGAAAAGATAATATCATTATATTCCTAAACACATCGCATTGTCAACCAGCAAGCGCTTCCAGGCGCGGGCCAAACTATATGGAAACGCGAACTCTGCAAAAAGCAATCCGAAAAACATTGCTCAATCCCCAATTATATGCTATATTATCCATACGCAAACCATAAAAAATTCCCTTTTTTTTAGAAACAGAAAGGAAGCAGGCACACATGGCGCACCTAAAATCCGATTACACAAGCTATGTACATAAAAATCCATCAAGGAAATCCTGTGAACAGACGATCAAAAAAATATTGACGCGAGAATTTGAAGAATTTGGTGAAAACAGACATTTCAAACAGGCTTCTGATTTTATGGTTTATTTTGAATCCCTGCACCCTGCTTCCGCAAGCCTGACAAAGCAGGTTCAGCGCGCAGTCAATTCTTTAAACCTGCCCAGGGATGAAAACGGCTATTTCATGATCAACAAAACCGCGGAAGAGTATGCGGCAGAGCGGGAGCTGACTCGTCTACTGCTTGACGCGGCTGTGCAGGACCTTTCAAACACAACGCCTGTGCTATTAAAAACAGAAAGCTGGAAGCGCGAATATGTTATGCATTTATTAGAAGCGGATTCCTATGTAAATTCCATCAGTCCTACCATGTTAGAAACCTCCAACGGCATCTTAATCTACACATCCGACCCGGAAAGCTTACTGATTCATCTATCGTCTTTTATCAGCTGACAGATAGTTTTGCTTTATTTTGTATATTTAATATATAAATTTATAAATATTCTGACTATAATGTATAAATTTTATTATGTCCTGTATTAACAAAATCGACAATATTTCAAATGGAATATTGTCGATTTTGTCTATTTATACATTTTTTATTTAATATATAAGTCTTTACCGTCTTTTTCGCCTGCGTTTTGTATTGTCTTTTATAATGACATATTGCTTACTTGCCTTTCTCTCACTCCTGCGTCTTGCTATCTTTTGCCGGAGCACATAAGAACGATGGAAACTGATCCGAAACAATATTAAAATCAATAAAAGCGCCGCCACGACTCCAATCCCAATTTTTACCTCAATGCCAATCGAATCCAACCGAAAGCTTTTTATCTTATCTAAAAAGGTAGCGTTTTTTGAATTTTGCTCTGGCTCATTCGAAGCCGCATTCTGCGTCTGCGCTTTCTTCACTTCCGTATCCGTCTCTTTTGGGCTGCTGGACTTTTGCTGCTTTATCGTCACATTTGTCCGAACAATATTCGCTGTGCCGACTTTATGCTTTCCATAAGAATATTCCAGCTGCGCCAGCACATTCTCCGGCAGGCTCTTATAATTAAACTTTACATCCGTTTTACTAAAGTCGGCCGTTTTTGGAAGCATGATCTTCGATTGAGAATCAATTTTCGCGTAAGGTTCATTCACATTCAGCGTATCGTATTTTTCCACACCTTCTTTATTCATATTCTGAGAATATTCGGAAGCGTTGCATAATTTAAAATTATCAAATCCAAACTCAAACAGCGCGCGGGTTTCCCCCCAATATTCCGGCGACGTTGCGCTTAAAACAACAGTCAATAAAGTCATGCCATCCTTTTGCGCGTAGGTGACCAACGTACTGCCCGCGGCTATCGTGTATCCCGTTTTGCCGCCGACGCAGTAATCATACAAATAAGCCGCTGTGTCTCGTGGATATAACATTAGATGATGGTTCGTCAAATACGTTTTTACATTATGCTTATTTGTCTCCGGAATGACATATCGTTTCGTCCCACAGATCGTCTGAAATGTCTCGTTTTGGTAAGCCGCCCTTGAAATGACCGCCATATCCCTTGCCGTTACATAATGATCCTCGTCCGGCAGACCATGAGGATTGCAAAAATGGGAAGAAGTGCATCCCAGCTCCTTCGCCTTTTGGTTCATCATTTTGACAAACTTATCATAGCTGCCGCCTACATGCTCAGCCACGGCATACGCGGATTCATTCGATGATTCCAGCATGATCGCATACAGGCATTCCTCCATCGTCATTTTTTCCCCAACATCCCTGCCAATTCTGGAGCCTTCCGTCTTATAAATGGAATCCTCAGAAAAAGTGACGATCTCATCCATAGAGCTATTTTCAATCGCAAGCAGCGTTGTAAGAATTTTTGTAATGCTTGCAGGATAATACCGTTTTTCCACGTTTTTTTCATACAGTATCGTCCCCGTATCCACATCCACTAAAATCGCGGCCTTGGCCGTGATCTTCTCAGAAACCTTCGGCCAGTAATCCTTGTCCTTTTTTGCCTGCACTGTTACAGACGGCATAAAAAATGCGGCGCATAGCATCAAACATATTATTTTTTTAATTTTCTTCATATTCCTATCCCTATCTCAATTTTCCAAACACATCCATACCTGTATAATTTCTACCTTTTCTATTATAAAATGCTGGAAAATAATAAGCAATCCTTTTTTTACATTTTGCTATATTTTTTAAATAATGTTATAATATTTGTAATAATTTTATAACATGATACATACCGCATAAACTAACAGGAGGTTTTTATGAGATTAAAACACGTTCCAGGCGCGGAAGACGCAGTTGCATCCAGCCCGTTTTGCATCCAGAACCCGGAGGACTTTCGCGGTTCGTGGCGCACTGCATTTCCTGATCCAAATCCGATCCATATCGAAATCGGAATGGGCAAGGGCCGCTTTTTGATACAGCTTGCTTTAAAGCATCCAGAAATTAATTATATCGGCATTGAAAAATATTCCAGCGTGCTTGTCCGCGCGATCCAAAAAATGCAGAATATGGGCACAGACGCTCCTGGGAATCTTTTCTTTATCTGCACCGACGCGGAAAAAATAACCGAAATCTTTGCGCCTGGGGAAATCTCAAAAGTATATTTAAATTTCTCTGACCCATGGCCAAAAGAACGACATGCGAAACGAAGGCTCACATCCAGGCAATTTTTGCAGCACTATGAGCAGATCCTTATCCCGCAGGGCGTAGTGGAATTTAAAACTGACAATAAGGATTTATTTGATTTTTCCCTAAATGAAATTTCAGACAGCCATTGGAAGCTGCTTGGATGCACCTACGACCTTCACAAGGATGAAAAATTAAACGCGCAAAATATCATGACAGAATACGAAGAAAAATTTTCCTCCCTTGGCAATCCGATATTTAAGCTTATCATCGCTTCTCTAAACGCTTAAAGACAGATACTCTATTTTCTTCGTATTATTCCTTCTTCCAGCGTAAAAAGACGCATGGAATTCATTTCATGTTCCATGCGCCTTTCGGATTCCCTTATTTCATTGATAGCGACATTCTCCTTACAGCTTCCCCCGGCTGTAAATTTAAAATATCGTTTCGATAATCGCCCTTTAGCATATTTTCCAAAATTTCAACGCTCGCCTTTTGCGGTTTTACACACATCTTTGTATATTTCGCCGCCTTATCCACATATCCCCGTATTTTATCTACATCATAAGCTCCGGTCAAAAGAGGCGCCAAAGTATGGTAGCCCGCGTAAATCTCATCAATCATCTTTTGCCCATCCACGCTTCCATATCTGTCATAAATCTCCTCGCATTGCTGTACAATCCCCAGTCTGTCGATCGTCCATTCCCTTGTCAGATAAAAACATCCTTTTTCCGGCATGATACGATCCTTCCCGCTTCCCCGATACAAAAGCTGGCAAATACAGTCGTCAAATGCGGGCATAATAAGCCTCGTATTCTGACTGCACAACCCAAGCGCCGCATTTCCACATAAGCCATAAGACAGCAGGATCTCATCCGCATCCTGATGCTCATAGATTTCATCCTGAATGCGCTTATGAAGCTTATCAGGGCTATGATGCAAAGAACGCTCCAGCCAGATCACTGGAATTTTAATATTCTCTTTTTTCATAATAAATCGAATGCTGTCTAACTGCATCGTACATGCAATCAATAATCTTTTCTTCATATGATATATTAACCCTAAAAATTCGAATCGGAAATGGCTGGTGAAGGCTATGTCTTTCAAAACAAAAGCAATCGTATTTTCTTATCGGCATCCATTTATTTTTCAAAAAATTACCGCTTTACGCGCATCAATACTGGAGCTGAAAAAAATATTAAAATAAAATAGAACACAAAAAAAGCACCGACCCCAAGTCTTACTGCTTGAAACCGATACTTTTAATGCGCCACCAGGGGTTCGAACCCTGGACACCCTGATTAAGAGTCAGGTGCTCTGCCAGCTGAGCTAGTAGCGCGTATCCTGTGCTCTTTATTTCCTAAGCACAAGAATTATTATATACTATGAATTTGAAAAATGCAAGTGTTTTTTTACATTTTTTTTAATTTCTTTGCATTTTTCTTTAGACAATCTTTATCTTTATAAATTCGCGATCAAAGCCGCTATCTCATCCGCGCTCATCACATGTCCTGGATCTGATAAATCCGGCATTGCAGGCTTGTCCTCCATAGGCTCAGGCTCTTCTAAAGAATCCGTATTTGCCAGCAAAGCCGCTATCTCATCCGCGCTCATCACATTCCCGGAATCCTCCGTTCCCAAATCTTCTGGGATTGGCTGTAGATCTTCCGCCGTTATCGACTTGGTATCGTCATCTAAAGCAGGCTGAATGTCATCATTTCCAATCATAGACTCAATCTCGTCATTTTCCGCAATCGATTGTGTATCTGGCTGACTGCCCTCATTTGCAAAAAACGATTGGATATCATTTACATCTAAAATAGGTTCATCGTCATCATCATCTACTACTGGACGAATATCATCGTCCCCTATAATGTCCTGTATCTCATCATCTGACTTTTCCGGCTCTGGATGAAACTCTGGTTCCAGTTCCATCTCATTGATCATCTGCTCAATTCCCAGCCCTAAATCCGGGCCATCCATAACCGGCAAATCCTGCCCCTCATTTTCTAGCTGCTGCTCCTCCGGCTTAATTTCCACATCTTCTGGCAAACTGTCAAAACCGATATCCGGCAGATCAAGCGGCGGAAAATCTTCTTCCTTACCCAGTGAATCAATGGAATCATCCATCATCTTCTCTATTTCCGGTGAGTCCAATATCTGATTGATATCTGAGTCTTCTACGGCATTCGCCCCGCTATCCATATCCTTTAATAATTTATCTAAATCCGTTTCTAACGAATTTTTACCTGCCTGTTTTTCCGGCTTCGAATCCTGACTTAGATCCAAATTACTTGCAATCTCTAAGCTTCCTGGTAAATCACTGTTTGAATCAAGTTGTTCACTTCCTAGTACACTGTCATTTGCCGAAAGAACTTCATTCCCTAATAAATTATCATTTGCCGCAAGATCTTCGCTTCCTAATATACTGTCACTTGCCGCAAAATCTTCATTTCCTAATACACTGTCACTTGCCGCAAGATTTTCATTCCCTAATAAATTATCATTTGCCGCAAGATTTTCATTCCCTAATAAATTATCATTTGCTGCAAGATTTTCATTCCCTAATAAATTATCATTTGCCGCAAGATCTTCACTTCCTAATATACTATCGTTTTGTCCAAGCCCTTCATTTCCTAATATACTGTCGTTCCCACCAAAACTTTCGCTTCCTAATATGCTGTCAAATCCTTCACTTCCTAATATGCTATCACTCTGATCAAATCCTTCACTTCCTAATATGCTATCACTCTGATCAAATCCTTCACTTCCTAATATACTGTCGTTTTCACCAAATCCTTGGCTTCCTAATATATGATCGCTTTGGCTTAAATCTGTATTTTGAATCAGACTATCATTCTGCAACATTTCTGAATCTGGAGATACGCCATCCAAATTTAGCTGCCCTAATTCCTGATTATCATTTATAATTTTTGGATTCGAGAATTGATTTTCTTCAATCTGTTGCTTTATCGAATGAATCGTATTTGCAGAACTTTGAATCTCACTTTTTAAAGATTCTTCCATTTCTTTTATATGTTGTAAAATATCCTTCTGTTTTTCAAGGATACTGCTGTTACCTTCCGAAATCGCCTGCTGTCCAAGAAGGATTTTTCTGCTTTCCTCCAAAAATGCCGGCTCTCCCTTGTCCTCAACCTCCGTAGGAAGCGCATTCATATTTTGCAGAGTCTTTTGAATAGAATTCAGCTTATCGTTAATCCGGTTATTTGCAGTCATCAGAACAGACGTATTTTCTTTTCCCCGGTTAATCTGCACCTTCGTCAACGCCTTTTGCGAAGCGATCAGATCATCATATGGAAAAACAGACTGCTTTTCAATCCGGTCCAGCTTTTTCTCCATCTGTTCAAAATTTTTCCGTAACAATAAATAAGAGGCTTTTTCAGAACGATAAATATTTTGATAAGCCTCTTCTTGTTCCTTTATTCTACTTATGCCTATTCTGCGAATAAATACAGTTTCAACGTAAACAGTCGCAAGAATAAAAACTCCCAAAGCTCCAATAATTGGTAAATTATTTTGATCATTTAGAATCTCATAAATTTCTATCAGAAATAATAGAATATTCAAAACTGACAAAAGAGAAATGATTATCATTTGCCTGTTATGCTTTTGTGTCTTTTCAGAGTTATCACCGCTCGCACGTGCCATTTCTATTACCCCCTGTTTTTTATAATGCACCTAACTGGATTCGAACCAGCGGCCTACCGCTTAGGAGGCGGTCGCTCTATCCTGCTGAGCTATAGGTGCAAAT
>CANDMI010000073.1 GCA_947385775.1 uncultured Eubacterium sp.
AACCCGCGGTCTCGACCTTGGCAAGGTCGCGCGTTACCAACTACGCCACTATCGCTTGTTTGCTTGCTGCTCTCTCAAGCACAAGTAATACTATACAGGATGAAATCCAAAAAGTCAATAGGAAAATAAAAAAAATTTGAAAAATTTGCATAAAAGGAAATTCGCCGCATAAAATAAGGATAAGCAGATAACAGAGAGACGAGACGGCCTATGAGTGCAAAGACCAAAATTGTCGTACTACATATGAAGGAAGTCATATATACTGCGGTGTTCGCAGCGCTTGCCCTTTTGTTGATCTTATTGCTGGTATTTATGTTCCGTTCCGGGAAGAAGGATTCCGATGCGAAAGAGACAATGGGGTATGTGCCAGGAGTCTATACGTCTTCCATTGTGCTGAATAATCAGACAATGGACATTAAGGTCGTTGTGGATGAAAACCGCATCAGCGCGATCTCCTTAGACAGCCTGGATGAAACAGCGGCGGCAATGTATCCGCTGATGCAGCCTGCGCTTGACAATATCAGCCAGCAGATTTATGAAAAGCAGTCTACGGACGACATTACTTATGAAAAATCAAACCAGTACACCTCGACAGTGCTTTTAAACGCCATTAAAGACGCGTTGTCAAAAGCCGAGCCGAAAGAAGATTAAAAAAGATCAGATAAAAAAGATTAGATAAAAAAAATGCCGCTTCGCCCGGGACTTTGCAGGTTCCAGTGCGGTTACTGCAAAGCCCGTATCCGGCGATTTTACGCGAGCGCTATAAGGTTTGCATATAATTGGTGATCGCGTCCATGTTCACCTCGGTATAAGACGCCGGCTTATTCGCTTCGTATCTTGTATACATGGAAGCGCCGACCCAAAAGACAGCCACAGCCGCGACGACGCATCCGATGGCGCGGTAAATGGCGCGCATTTTCTTTTCTTTTTGCATTTGTTTTTTGCGGTTATATTTTTCCTTTTTATAATTGTCTACTTTTTGTTGGCTCATTTCTCATATCTCCTATTCTAAATCTTGAATGGTTGTGTTACAATAGCTTATTATACCCGAAATTTCTGATTTTGTGGAGCGTAAATTTCAAATTATTTTATTTTTTTAAGGAGAATGAAAAATGGAGCAAAAAAAAGAGCTTGGGATCATATTTGACATGGATGGAACATTATGGGACAGCGCAAGCCAGGTGGCGAGGGCCTGGAGCGGCGTGACGGAGCCGGAGCTTGGCATTAAGATCACCAAAGAGGATATGTACCGCTGTATGGGAATGCCGATGGACAAGCTTGCGATGGAGCTGCTTCCAGGGTACAGTTTCGATCAGCTTACGCCGGTTTTAAAGAAATGCGAAAAGGCGGAAAATGATTATCTAAGGGAGCATGGCGCAAAGCTTTATCCGAATTTGATACAGACCTTGCAGACATTGGCAAAGGATCATCCGCTTTTTATTGTAAGTAATTGCCAGTGCGGATATATTGAGTCATTTTTGGAACACTATGGGTTGTCCGATTATTTTTGCGATTTTGTCTGCTTTGGGGACAATGGGCGTTCAAAGGGCGATAACATCGCGCTTATAATCGAGCGAAATGGGTTGTCGCGCGCCGTGTATGTCGGCGATATCCAGGCGGATTATGAAGCGGCGATGGCGGCGGGGGCGGAATTTATCCACGCGGCCTATGGATTTGGCTCCATCGATAAAAAGGTGGAAGCGATCCGGGAATTTTCGGATTTGCCGCATTGCATTGCAAATCTGATGGAGAAATGATAAAATGGGTTAAAATTCAGTACATAGGAAAAGAGGGACAGGGACATGAAAATGAACAAATGCCGACAAATGATAATGGCAGTATTTTTTGCGATGGTTTTGACCGTTGCATCCGTACAGGCTGTTTTTGCAACCGCATCAGGCGGGCCGTCAGCAGGCTCGTTAAATAACAGTGACAGCAAGCTTAGCGAATTTGGAGTGCATCCAGGCTCTTTAAGCCCGGCGTTTTCTCCCGATGTGCTGGATTATACGGCAAGCGTGGATGCGAATGTGACCGCGGTGGACGTGCGGGCGGTGCCACGGGCGCAGGGCGGCACGATCGCCTCTGTGGAAGGGGCAAGGACGTTAAAGCCGGGCGTGAATACCGTAAAAGTCACCTGCTCCGCGCCGGATAATTCCTATACAGTCTATACGATCACGATCACCGTAGGCTCCGCGAACGCCGCAGGACAGGATGCGGACGCGCAGGGGACAGATACCCAGCCAAAAGACGACGCGGGGACAGCTCCACAGTCGCCGGATGGCGCGGGGACAGATACCCAGCCGTCAGACAATGCTGGAACAGACGGTCAGTCACCGGATAGCGCGGGGACGGACAGCCAGTCGCCAGACGGAGCGTCAAACGTAAGCACGGTAAAAAAGCAGAAAAAGAAAAAGGCGGCTTCCTTAATCGGGGCGGTGGCGGCGGATGGGACGGTCACGTTAAGCGGCGCGACCTATAAACTGTCCGGCAATTTCAGCTACGGTTCTTACAGCCAGGATATTCCGTCGGCGTTTGGCGAAGGCTCCTTGCAGATTGGAAGCGCCAGCTATCCGACCCTGCACTGTGAGTCCAACGGCGTGGATCTGGTTTATATGGAAAATACGGATGGAAAAGGCTCCACGGGGTTTTATTATTATGATGAAGCGCAAAACGCGGTAGAGCGGTTTAAATATACGGGCATCGGGGATAATTTTGTTATTTTTATCAGCTCCGCAAGGGCGGAGGTTCCAAACGGCTTTCAGAGCAAGACCTTAAAGCTGCCGTCCGAAAAAAAGGTCGCGGCTTACAAAAACCCGTCGTCCGCGCAAATGCAGGATATGTATTTAATCTATGGCATCAATTCAGACGGGAGCGACGGGTGGTATTTGTATGACAACAAGCAGGGGACTTATATGCGTTACGTGGAGGATTTTGGCATATCCCAGGAGCCGGATGTTAGAGAGGAGATAGAGCCAAGCGTTTCGCTGGATAAATATAACCTTTTAAATGAAAAATACACGAAATTAAAAAGCGGCATGGTAAAGACCGTCAGCGGCTTTGTCATAGGGATTGCGGTCCTTATCATTTTATTTACGGCGGTCTTACTCCGAGGCAAGGATTATGACGGCGAGGAAGAAAGGACGGGCGTAAAGGAGCGCAAGGCGAAAAAGAAGCCGAAAAGAATGAAAAAAAACGAGCAGCCCGTATCGAAAAGCTCCCTTGCGGCAGGAAGGCAGCTTGACGGGAAAGCCGTAAAAGGGGAATCGAAAAAAATAACGAAGACCATCACCCAGCAGGGCCAGCCAAAGGAGGCCGGTTTTTCAAAACCCCAGGAAAACAGCGCGCTTTCGCAGCCTGGGCAGGAAATGGACGCATCCATGCAAAGAAAACGGGAGTTGGACGTGCGCCCGCAGTCAGGGCGCGGACAGGGGGCCGCACGGATACAGTCCGACTACGTGCAGCAGCCGGTCACGCCGCCAGTGGAATTTACCCGTCCGCAGCCCGCAAGGCGCAGCCTTTTGCGAAAGGATTCCCAGGGCTCGGATGACGCGGTAAGGCTTGCGGCGGAAAAAATGCGACAGTCCGTGCGCCGTCCGGCGGGAAGCGCGGGCGCGCCTGTGAATGGGGAGGCGGAGCGCATGGAAGAACGTATAGAAGAACGCGAAGAGCGCATGGAAGAACGTATGAAAGAAACCGCCGCCGCTAAATCCAGGGCGGCCCAGAGAAGAAAACGGGGGCTGGACGAGGATATGGATATTATGGATTTAAATGATTTATAGTAACAGTCCAGCCATCGGCTGTAAGATGGGCGAGTCATGCTTGCATGAATGAGCGCGGGCTGAATTGTTACGATTTATAAAGGAAAAAAGCTTTGGAGGAAGATTGAATGCGAAAACCATATACCGCAAAAGCGCATAAGGCGCTTGAAATTGCGGCAAGGCTGTCAAAAAAATTAAAGCATAATTATATTGGGACAGAGCACATCCTGCTTGGCCTGATCGGGGAAGGCAGCGGGGTTGCGGCACAGATACTTATGGATAACGGCGTGGAAGAGGACCAGCTTTTGCAATTAATAGAAGAGCTGATCGCGCCTTCCGACGGCGGGGCCGCGTTAGCGGATAGGTACGGCTACACCCCAAAGGCGGACGCGGTTTTAGAAATGGCGGCGCAGGAGGCGGAGCGGTTTAAAAATGAGGATATCGGCACCGAGCATTTGCTGCTTGCCATCATCAAATCCTTTGACTGCGCGGCGTCCAGGCTGTTAAATACGATGAGCGTCAATATGCAAAAAGTCTATGTGGATATTTTAGCCGCGATGGGGGAGGACACAAACCTTTACAAAGAGGATTTCCAAAATGGGAAGCCGATCCGAAGGAAGCGGGACGCTACCGTGATGCTCGACCAGTATTCCAGGGATTTAACGATGCTTGCGGCGGAAGGCGAGCTGGACCCGGTCATTGGCAGGGAGGGCGAGATTGAGCGCGTGATACAGATCTTAAGCAGGCGCGGAAAAAACAATCCCTGCCTGGTGGGAGAGCCGGGCGTTGGAAAGACCGCGATCGTAGAAGGGCTTGCCCAGCGCATCGTCTCCGGGCTGGTGCCGGATACGGTATACGATAAACGGGTCGTGACGCTGGATCTATCCGGCATGATCGCAGGCTCGAAATACCGTGGGGAATTTGAAGAGCGCATAAAAAGAGTCATCCATGAGGTGATCTCTTCTGGAAACATTATTTTATTTATAGACGAGATCCATACGATCATCGGGGCGGGCAGCGCGGAAGGCGCGATCGACGCGTCCAACATTTTAAAACCGGCGATGGCGCGCGGCGAGATCCAGCTAATCGGGGCTACGACGATCGAGGAATACCGTAAATATGTGGAGAAGGACGCTGCGTTAGAGCGCCGCTTCCAGCCGGTTACGATCGAAGAGCCGACTGTGGAGCAGACGGTTGACATTTTAAAGGGGCTTCGGGGCAGGTACGAAGCGCACCACCAGGTTACGATCTTAGATGAAGGATTGACCGCCGCGGCGTTTTTGTCCGACCGATATATCAACGACCGTTTTTTGCCGGATAAGGCGATCGATTTAATTGACGAAGCGTCATCGAAAGTAAGGCTTGGCGGCGGCTCTCCGCAAAAGCAGACCGAGCTGGAGCTTAAAATGCGCGAACAGGAAGAAGCGCTGGAGCAGGCGTTAATCGACCAGAAGTTTGACAAAGCCAAAGAAATA
Organism: uncultured Eubacterium sp.; assembly: GCA_947385775.1. Lineage (GTDB taxonomy): Bacteria > Bacillota > Clostridia > Lachnospirales > Lachnospiraceae > Eubacterium_J. The sequence goes on from CANDMI010000073.1 coordinate 5,234, forward strand.
AAGGCGGAGCGGGACAAATGCAAAAAGGAATACGAAAAGCTGGTGAAAAAATACCAAAAAAGCCAGGCGAAAAGAAAGCTGACCGTAGGCGAAAATGAAATTGCCGACGTGGTGAGCGGCTGGACGAAGATCCCGGTGAAAAAGCTGACAGAGGGCGAGGCGGAGCGGCTGCAAAAGCTGGAAAAAATACTCCATAAGCGCGTCATTGGCCAGGAAGAGGCGGTCAGCGCCGTGGCAAGGGCGGTGCGCAGGGGCCGCGTCGGGCTAAAAGACCCAAACCGGCCGATCGGCTCTTTCCTGTTTTTAGGGCCTACCGGCGTAGGCAAGACCGAAATATCCAAGGCGTTAGCGGAGGCGATGTTTGGGGACGAGCAGGCGATTGTGCGCGTGGATATGTCCGAATATATGGAAAAACACAGCGTATCGAAGCTCATTGGCTCCCCGCCAGGCTATGTGGGCTATGACGAGGGAGGACAGCTTAGCGAGAAGATCCGTCGCCGCCCGTATTCGGTCATCTTATTCGACGAGATCGAAAAGGCGCATCCAGACGTATTCAACATTTTATTGCAGGTATTAGACGACGGCAGGATCACGGACGCGCAAGGGAGGAAGGTGGATTTTAAAAACACGATCATCATAATGACCTCGAATGCGGGCGCCCAGGCGATCGTGGAGCCAAAAAAGCTTGGCTTTGCCTCTAAGGAGGACGATAAGCAGGATTACGAACGCATGAAAAACGGCGTTATGGAAGAGGTCAGGCGCATATTTAAGCCGGAGTTTATCAACCGGATTGACGAGATCTTAGTATTCCGTATGCTGAATAAAGAGGATATGAAAAAAATCGTGACGCTGATGGCGAAAAACCTGGTAGACCGCTGCAAATCCCAGATGGACATCGATCTTGTCATCCGCGACTCCGCAAAGCTTTATGTCGTGGAGAAGGCTTACAACCCGAAATTTGGCGCAAGGCCGCTTCGGCGCATGATACAGACAGAAATCGAGGACAAGCTTGCGGAAGAGGTGTTATCAGGCAAGGTCAAACGCGGCAGCACGGTGACGATCGGCACAAAAAATAAAGAGATCCATTTTAGCGGGGAGTAAAATCCAAGTTATAGTGAAGCCTTTGGCTTTGCTGTAACAAATCCAAACATTTTTTTGAAATCGTATATGGATTATGTTTGCAAAATATTGTATCATATGAAGTGTAAGAAGTGACAGTCAATATTAACATATTGCAGCTGCAAAGGAATACAGATAACGGAGGATAAAAAAATGGCTGTAATTAGCGAATTAATTCGTGCAGAATCAGATGGGACGGTTAGCTTTGGAGATTATACGCTTCCTTCCAAGACAAAAAAGGACAAGTTTGAGGTTGGCGCAGATTCCTATAAGGTAAAGACATTCAAGGAGATCACAAAGCTTGAGTGCAACGGGATGTTTGTATACGAATCCGTGCCTGGCACAGCGGTAAGCCGCCTTAGCGTGACGGAGGACGCGGTATCTTTTCAGGTCGAGGGCTATGAGGATGCCGAGATTACGCTGGGGTTAAGTGATTCTACAGAATATGACGTGTTGATTGATGGGGAAAACGCAGGCACAATGAAAACAAACCTTGGAGGAAAGCTGACGCTTAGCGTAGAGCTGGAATCCGGGCGAAGCACCGCGGTAAAGGTTGTGCGCAAATAGCAATGGCAAAGCAAAAAACGGTATTTTTCTGCCAGGAATGCGGGTTTGAGTCGTCCAAATGGATGGGCCAGTGCCCGGGGTGCCGACAGTGGAATACATTTGTAGAAGAAAAAACGACAAGGCAGACCGGATCTCAAGGCGCGCGGTCAAAAGAGGCGCCAAAGCCGGTCGCCTTATCCGCGATTGAAATGACTTGCGAGGAGCGCTTTACAAGCGGATTTCCAGAGTTAGATCATGTGCTGGGGGGCGGGATCGTATCCGGCTCCTTGGTGCTTGTGGGCGGCGACCCGGGGATCGGAAAATCCACGCTGCTGCTCCAGGTCTGCCAAAGCCTTAGCAGGGAGCGCATTGACGTTTTATATATATCCGGGGAGGAATCCTTGCAGCAGATCAAGCTTCGCGCCAAACGCATCGGCGCGTTTTCAGACAGCTTAACGCTGCTTTGTGAGACGAACCTGGAAACGATTGACGAAGTCATCCGCAGAGAAAAACCCCAGGTGGCAGTGATCGATTCCATACAGACCGTGTACAGCGAAGCGATTACGTCATCGCCAGGCAGCGTTTCCCAGGTGCGGGAGGCGACCGGAGCGTTTATGCAGTTAGCCAAGGGCCTTGGGATCATGTTTTTTTTGGTCGGACATGTGACGAAAGAAGGCGTTGTCGCAGGCCCCAGGGTTTTAGAGCATATGGTGGATACGGTTTTGTATTTTGAAGGGGACAGGCACGCGTCTTACCGGATTTTACGCAGCGTCAAAAACCGCTTTGGCTCTACGAATGAGATCGGCGTATTTGAAATGGGCGAGCAGGGCTTATCCGAGGTGGAAAATCCATCGGAATTTATGCTAAGCGGCAAGCCAAAGGAGGCTTCCGGCTGTGTGACGGCCTGCTCCATGGAAGGCACGCGTCCGATTTTACTAGAAGTACAGGCGTTAGTCTGCCGCAGCAGCTTTGGGATACCAAGGCGCACTGCCGCGGGGACGGATACGAACCGCGTCAATTTGCTGATGGCGGTGCTGGAAAAGCGCCTGCACCTGCGGCTTGGCGAGTGCGACGCTTATGTTAACATTGCGGGCGGCATGAAGGTCAACGAGCCTGCGCTCGACCTTGCCATTGTGCTTGCGATCATCTCCAGTTATAAAGACCGGTGCGTGGATGAAAAAACCGTGTTCTTTGGAGAGATCGGCTTAAGCGGGGAGGTGCGGGCGGTGAGCATGGCAAAGCAGCGCATCCAGGAAGCCCAAAGATTGGGGTTTACAGGCTGCGTTTTGCCAGATGTCAGCCTAGATTCCATAAAAACGGATGGCGGCATTCATCTGCTTGGCGTTAGAAATGTGCAAGAAGCAGTCCAAAAGCTGCTATAGTTCTTGTATTTCGGCAAAAATTGATTTATAATAAAAAAGACAGCCAGCATTTTCAACAATTGTCAGGGAGTCTTCCAGGAGGGGAGGTAGAGGATGTTTCCATTTTTCAAAAAAAAGACTTCCAGTAAACCAAAAGCAGCAGTGTTTGTCGATTATGAGCATTGGTATTATGGATATCAAAATAAAGTGCAGATGAAACCAAATATAGAAGAATGGCTGGATGAGCTAAAACAAGAGTTTGAAGTTGGAAAGCTTTATATTTTTGGAGATTTTTCGGAACCTAAGATTGGCACAGAACTGGAAAAATTAAAAACGCTGACAGAGCATGTGGTCCATACGGCAAGCACAAAAGAAGGTGTGGACAAGGATTTTACAGATATCATTATTTTGGATACAATATACCGAAGCGTAGCTGAAAAAGAGGATGCCAGCGTATATGTCCTTTTTACAGGGGATGCCCATTTTACAAGGGTTGTAGAATATCTGAAGGAACAGAATAAAAAAGTGGTGATTTATGGCGTAAGGTTTGCGTTCAGCAATGCATTGAAATCTGCTGCGACTAGTTATGTGGAAATGCCAAGACAAGAACAGGAACGGAATCATTACAACGATTTGATTCTCATCAGCTTGGACCGTTTACGGAAAAAAGATATGAAAAGGAAGCCTTCATATTGGAAAACAATTGAAAGCGTGGCTTCTTATAACCGTGTGCCAAAGAATCGCGTAAAAGTGGCGCTGGACGGCATGATCAGCCAAAAATATATTGAAGTAGTTCAAAAAAAGGCTGGGAAAAATCGTGAAATTACACATTTACTGTTAGAAGTGGACTGGGACCGCCTACAGACAGATGGCATGTGGGAAATTTAAAAAGTGAATGTAAGGCATAGCAGGCAAACGGGCTGCTGCATTAAGGGATAGGAAAGCGGAAAATGCTGGCATCTTAATGCGGCAGCCTGCTTTTGGCTTTTTTATACGAAGGAGGAGTTTGGAATGTGCGAAACATACGCGTGGCTCGTTGTAAATGAATTTATTTCTTCGAAAAAGTTCCAGCAGATCTTTGACTGGCTCGTGGAAGCCGCAAAAAATGAGCGATGCGAATTGGAGGTTCAGTCAAACGCGGCTCTTTGCATGGATCTGGAGCGGCAGATGAAAAAACGAAAGCCGCAGTTCGCGATCTTTTGGGACAAGGACGTAAGGCTGGCGAGGCTTTTGGAAAAAAAGGGGATCCGGCTGTTTAACAGCGCGCGAAGCATCGAAATCTGCGACGATAAAGCAAGGACTTATATTGCGCTTTGCAACAGCGGTATCCGTATGCCGCGCACGATTATCGCGCCAAAGACTTTCCTTCCCCAGGGATATCCAAGGTTTGATTTTTTAGAGCGGGCGGAAAGTCAGCTTGGGTATCCAATGGTCATAAAGGAGTGCTTTGGCTCCTTTGGGCAGCAGGTGCATCTTGCGTCAGACCGTAAGCAAATGACAGAATATCTTTTACAGATAAAAAACCGCCCGTTTTTGTTCCAGGAATATATCAAAAGCTCCAAAGGGCGCGATATCCGTATTCAGATGGTGGGAAGCCATGCCGTAGCCAGTATGTACCGTTACAATGAGTCTGATTTTCGCGCAAACATTACCGGAGGCGGGCGCATGAAGCCATATGAGCCGGATTCAGGCCAATTGGCAATGGCAAGGGCGGTTATGCGGGAGCTGGAATTAGATTTTGCCGGAGTGGATATTTTGTTTGGCAAAAACGAGGAGCCGATCTTTTGCGAGGTCAATTCCAACGCCCATTTTGTAAACCTTTACCACTGTACGGGGAGGAACGCGGCGATTGATATTGTAAGGCATTGTTTAGAGCGTCTAGAAGCTGGAGGAGGGAATGAAGATCTTAGATTTTGATGCGTATGATAAGAAAGCGCGCGATCCGGCGGAGGCGGACTGGAATAAAGCGCGTTGCGGCTGGCTTTTGTATACAAAGGAGGAAAGCGTGCGAAACCGTCCTTATATCGAGCTTTATCGCAGGGCGGGGGAATTGTATCAAATAAAGATCGCGCTTGGCATTTATAAGCCGCCCGTATGCTGGGACGAGGCTGCAAAAGGAGAGCTAAGGCGGCTTTGGGAAAAGGCGCGGCCTGCTTTTATCATTAACCGCACTAGGGATTACCGGATATCCGAAGCGTTTGAGACGTTTGGAGCGCCGGTATACAACAGCTCTCTTGTGGCAAGGCTTGGAAATGACAAGAAAGCGGCGTATCGTTTTATGCAGGGACGAGACATTGCGATCATGCCGACCGTCTATGGCTTACAGATGCCAAAGCAGTTTCCGGTGATCGTAAAGTCGGCGGGCGGGCATGGCGGGACGGAGGTTTTTTACATTTCCGATAAAAGTCAGTGGCAGGAATTTGTTGAATGGAAGCGCAGCAGGCCGGAGGAGGAATATATCATACAAAAGCCCGCATCGGACTTAGGGCGCGACCTTAGGGTGTATATAGTAGGAAACCAGATCAAAGCGGCGCTGCTTCGAACGTCCAGCCAGGATTTTCGCAGCAATCATTGCCTTGGCGGAAAGGAAGAGCGGTATGAGCTTTCACCGGCGCAAAAAAGCCTTGTTTATGCGGTCGCTAAGCCGCTTGACATTGGCATGGCCGGGATTGACTTCTTGTTTCACCACGGGCAGCTGGTATTTAATGAGATTGAAGATATGGCGGGCGCAAGGGGGCTGTATGAGCTGACGGATTATGATATCGCCCAGGATTATATAAGGTATATTTGCAGCCAGATTTTTGGATAAAAGAGGTTCTGATTCCCCGCGGCTTGCCGCGGGGGAGTGAGGGAGTTCGTTCAAGAAAACGGGTTTAGCGGAAATTGCACGTTAAAATCCTCTTTTTCCTTTACGTTAAATACAATGCGCCATTCCACGTTTTTCACAGGTGAAAAATGCATGGAAGAAACTGCGGCGTTTAAATCAGGGTAAGGGCTTTTGACGGCAAAAATAACAGCGGATACGCACGTTTTACGCGTATCGGAGCCTGTATTTTTTACAGGCTCTCCAGCCTTGCAGTCGCAGATGTCAAAAAATTCACGCCCGATCTGCGGCGTAACGCTGTAATAAAGGATCTGGCAGTATTCTGGATAAATCGCGCCTTTTATTTCATTCAATGCAACTTCATTCAATTCAGGATCTTCCTGTTCAGGCTCCTGAAAGCTATGTCTAGCCTGCTCGCATTTGTGCAGGGTCAGCGTGTATTCCTGCCCGGTTTTTGGGTGGATAGTTTTGATCGTTTTTAGAATGCTTTTGTTTTTCCTGTTTTCGCCGTCTGCGTCAACTTGTATTTCGCAGCTTTCCGCTTCCGTTTGAAAATGCCCCACAGTGATCGGGCGAAGGCCAGATTGGAAAACAAGCGACAGTCTGCTTGGGGAGAGGTTTGGCGCGTCCTTCCATCGATAATGCGCCCGTTCCAGATACCAGCAGCATTCTTTATCCAAGCCATATTCCAAGATCCAGGCTTCTGCCTGCGGGTCGTTTCCCCATGCTTCGTTTAGGTCCGGCTCGGTCAGCTGGAACAGGCGTTTTGGATACCATCTCATGCTGGAGCTCATACTGCGCATTAACGGCGAATTGTCAAAGCTCATTTTTACAAGGATCTCTGCGTTGCCAGGGTTTTCGGCAGCCAATTGTTCATATTCTTGTGGGTCATTCATGGCCAGCCGCAGCGCTTTGTTCCATTTTTTTAAAAACGCAGCCATATCCTCGAATGAGATTTTTGCGCAGATGTCAAGGGCAATGCCAGTTTCGCCCAGATAGACCGCCGGAATTTGGATTTCCTGATCTTCCCATAGAAAAGATTTTTGGATCAAATGGGGAGTCAGTTTTTTACTGGCGCTGTCCTCTCCACATGTCTGGTTTTCAAAATACACATCCATTGTAAGTAAGCGCTCCTTCTACGGCTTTTGGATTAATATTTTCCTTTTACTTCAAATACATCGCAGCTTGTGCCGTGGGATAATTCGTAGCTTCCATAGCAGATGTAAACTTTGCCCGGGTCAAAATAAAAGTTATATTTTTTTGTGTTTTTCACAATTTCGTAGGCAACGGCATCGTCCTTGCAATATTTTTTAGCTGCTTTTAAGATCTCGGATTTTGCGTCGCCTTCTATGACATCGTCGATCGTAAGCTCTTTTCCTGTATTTAAGTCGTAATTCAGCCCATAATAATAACGGTTATGAACGCCGCCCGCGTACCAGTTTTCTTCCACGTAAAAGCTTACGATATTGTCCTTCCCATAAGCCATGCCGCTGCCTGACGTCCAAAAATACTGGTCGGTATCGTAATGGAAACGGTTGTTTTTTATGGAATCTTTTGTGGTTTCTTTGATGTTTTTTGCATTGTTGGAGTCAAAAAACTGTTTACGCGCTTTTTTTAACTGCTTGTTTATTTTTTTGACAGCGGAAGAATCGCCGAGAAACTTAGGATACTGAAAGGATACAACGCCGCGGACGATTCCTTTTTTGTCTTTGTATTCTTTTTTGACGGTTTTTAGTTCGTAGCCGATGATGGAGGCATTGCTTTCGGCCTGTATGAGCTGCGGCGGGGTGTGGAGGAATGCGGTTAGCGTGAGGGTAAGAAGCAGAAGGGCTGCGGTTATTTTTTTGAGATGTTTCATGGGGTCTCCTTTCTTTGATGTGAGTTGATTTTGTTGATTTTTGTTGACGTTTGTTATATCTTTTTTAGTTTAGCACATCTTTTTGGGGAATGCAATGTGTTTTCCTTAATTATGAATCTGTGGAGGGGGATGGTTTGCGGCGGTTTAGAGATAGGCGGGCGTTTGGGGATGGGCGGACGCTTGGAGAGTGGATTTGTCTGGCCTGGCTGGGTTTCATAAAGCGATTCAGTCTATAGTGAAAAATATAACGCCAGGACAGGGTAGGGGCGTAATGGTAGAAATGGGAGATGGAAGTCTGATTGAGGAGGAACATGCCAGACGGCACATTGAAAAATGAATAAAATGGGGCATTCTGCTGTTCAGCAATAAAAAACAAATATTGTTGTTAAAACTATAATAGATATAATCTGTATAGTATGCTATACTGCATAATAGATAGGAGAAAAGGCGAATTAATTGACAATATAAAATCTATTGAGGAGGAATTGAATATGCTGGCATTGGCAGGAACAATACAGGGAAATACGGTAATTATTGAAAACGATAATATAACTAATTATGACGGGAAAGAAGTAATTCTGACAATTCTAGATCGTCCATATAAAGCAGACAGGAAAAAAATTGACTGGGATAAATATGGAATGGAAACAGAGCGGGGAAAACATGTAGAAGAATATATGAGGGAAATAAGGAACAATGATAGAATTTAAACGCATTTATATAGATACATCCCCATATATCTATTATCTGGAAAAGAATCCTCAGTACAGCGATAAGGTAAAGAATTTTTTTATGCAAGGTTATAATACTGGTAAAGAATTTGTAACATCGACAATTACAGTAGAGGAATATGCCATTGTTCCATATCGGGAAAAAAACAAAAAACTATTGGATGATTTTGATAGGCTATTGGAAGATACTGGAACAGATATCTTAGATATTACGAAACCAATAGCAAAAAAGGCAGCTGAAATTCGTGCATGTTATAGTAAGTTTAAGGCAATGGATGCGCTGCAACTCGCAGCTGCGGTAGTCAGCGGTTGTAATGTATTTCTTACAAACGACAAACAACTGCGGCAGTTTATGGAAATAATGGTTATGACAATGGATGATTTATAAGGTGTTTATGTAACGTGAATTTGTAAATAGGAATATAAAAAGCGGCATAATTTATTTAACGGTATCTGAAAGAAAATCCGAAGGGAGTGAGTGAAATGTGCCGCATCATGGAGGACATGAGAAATGAATCTATACAGTAAGAAAAAGGATGACAGTCAAGTGGATGCTGTCAGACGGAATATGGATGCTTGAAAAGATTCAGAGTATTCGGGAATTTCTATTGATGAAGTGAAAAAATTGAAAACGGAATAAACTGTATAAGCAAAAACGAAGGTCAGAAATTTTAAAACAGGTTTCTGGCCTATTTTATTATAATTGCCTTTTTGCCAAACGGTATGGAGTATATTTTTTTTATGTATCGGTCAGAATGCTCTTTCTCGGTTGAACTTCTACGATACACAAGAAAAGCCTTATTTATGCGGTGTTTCAGCCTAATGTATCTTAGAAGCCAAACGAGGAGGGACGTGCTAGGCGATACATTGTAACTATTAAAATCAGGGGCATTTTGCTGTTCAGTAATGATAATCATATAGTAAGGTTGAAAAATACCAGTTTACAACTTTTCGGATTTCAATATGTTTTTGTAATAGACAGAACTATATCTTGTATATATTCGCTCCTGTTCAATTTATATTTTGTATTAAATTATAAATTTGTAAACTGATGGTTGTAAAAAATATGATAGATATAATCTGTATAGTATGTTATACTGCATTACAGATGAGAGTAAAGGCTAATAAATTGGAAATGTAAAACTTATTAAGGAGGGAGGGTGTAATTTGGATTGGGGATCAAGTGAGCGGCATGAAATATTTAAAATATGGATAGAGGGTGTGACAAATAAAAATACAAAACAGTATATTCAAGAACGTGTAATAAAGCAGATGGATTGGTATCATACGAAAAGCAGTATTTATAAAGTAAAATACCAGCGTTGGATGACAGTATCAATTATTTTAAGTGGAATTATTCCGGTTGCATCTGTGTTTGCAGATGGAGGTATAATGGTAAAAGTTCTCATATCTGCACTGGGAGCATCAGTAACAGGTATTAATGCCTATTTGAATTTAAAGAATTATAAGGATTTATGGAACATATACCGTTCCAATCGGGAATTGCTTTTGCGTACATTATATTTGTATTTTAATGGTGTTGGTGTATTTGGGAAACAAAAGGATCAGGACAGTCGAGATGCCATTCTTATTGATATGTGTGAAAATTATTTTTTGCAAGAATCAAATAGTTGGAAGAAGCTTATAGAATAATACCTAATAATCAAAGGATGTTATGCTAGAAATTTAGAAAAAGGGATAAAAACAGCGTGATTTATTCATAAAGTTGATAAATCATATTGTTTTCTTGTTAAACTTGAAACAAATATCAATAAGCCCTTGTAAATCAAGGGTTTATTGACTTTATTTAAAGATATTTCGTCTGTTTTACTACTAATTTACTACGTTTGGTGAAAATACTAATTCGATACAGTTATCACAGTCGGACGTCCTCTAATAACTACTAATTTTATGTCAGATTATTAGTTTTGTCTACAGCCTTTTCTATAATTATTTCTATGCTCACATAAAGTAGTCTGCGTTGCATATTCATCATCGTTCATCTTTATAAATCCATAAAACTTTTCTCCAAACATATGCTTCGGAACACATACCACGACATCCTTTTGCTTGCCCGGTTTATTCCTTGTTTCTCCATTTCGCGGACTGTCCCTAATTGTTGCTGTAGGTATTAACAGGTGAAAAGCAAGGGGCCGTCTTCCATCATTCTTTTTTTACAATCACATGTAGTTCTTTTCAAATCCAGATTCTTTTCATTCTACTCTCATTTCCTGCATCCCTTTTATGATTACTGGTCGCGCGTTCCGCGCCGGGTGCATTGTATAGACAGACAGCTATACAGACTGGTGTGTGATTTAAGAAATGTCCTTTGTGGCAGGGGGCATGATTCTGATTCAAAGCGCAAACCGTTACAAACACAGGGAGGAAAAAATCATAGATATGAAAGATATGATTGAGGAATTGGAAGATATCAAAAACATCGGGCAGATGCTGGAAGTCTCATTGCAGGCGAATGAAGACGACCCAAATATAATAAGAAGCGTAAGCATCATAAACAGGAAACTTGCATCCGTGATTGAGAAAGCCTGGCGGTAACTAATCCGCCTGCCCCTTAAAGCACTGGACAGTAAGCGTCACAGCCTGTATCTGCCTGTCTGTCAGACCTTCCAGCGAAAGCACATGTTTCTCTGCCGTATCGCATCCCAACAGGTAGTCGGTTGACACACGGTATAGAGAAGCAAGCTTCATAAGGACGGACAGCGAGGGCTGCCTGCTGCCGGATTCATACAGCCCGATCAAACTTTCGGATACACCAATCAGTTCAGCAGTCTGTTTTCTGGAAAGCTCTTTGTTTATTCGTGCAATCTGTAACCGTTTTGCAAGTCCCTGGATCATATTGCAGTACACCTCCCTTTTCTTCTATGATAAATGGTGGTGTGAAACTTTGGGTTGCAAATTGCTGCTTGTAGTAGTATAATGAAACGCAAGGTAATGTATCATGACTGTTCGTTGCTGTAGAATTCTGCATGATTTCTATGTGTTCTGCACATCGGGAGCGGAATCTGTAGCAGCAAGCAGGAAATGTATGCAATCAGGTAGCTGTTCAATTTGATGCTTTAGAAGAGAAAGGAGGCAGAGACCTTAACATGATGCAAAATAATCCTAAGTTCACTTCTTGCCCACAGCTCAAAACGGGCAGAATCTGGACGCAAATCATTCCACAAAACAGCTCGTGAATATGCTGTTTTGTAGAAACCATGCCTAAGCCCTGAAATCATGAAATTTTTAAAAGCTCCAATATGCCAGGCTGGGCAAATCAACAAACCATACCAACATAACCACAACAATCATAACATACGAAACATACGCAACAAACGAGCCACAAATATACAATCAAAACACAAAACAGGCACACATACGTTATCATTCTCTTTCACTTTTATGCAAACGGGTTTCATCTTGAAAAATGCTTTACAAAAAAAGCAAAAATCAAGTAATCTGAAAACATAAACATACAGCTAGGTAATTGCGAAACAAGTTCGCAATTACCTAGATAATATTACGCTTTCACGCCAAGTCGTTAGAAACGCTAATTGCAATAATATAACAGAAAAGATATCAAACAAACATCACGAACAATATATGATCACACATCACAATAATTTTCAGTAATTTCGTACAAAATACTACAAACAAATACAAAAGATAATGTTCAAACGAGAGAATAATTGAAAAGAACACCAACTATAAAAGCTGGTGTTCAGAGTGTAGAGTTTGCCTGTATCAATGAAGGTACGGGTAAATTTCGTTTTTTTGCCTATGATCCAAGATCAGCATTACTGTTTGTATAACATCACAAACAGTACTAATAACACCGAAGATAAGCGTTAAAACAACAATTATCATATGTACCACTCCTTTCCATTAAGATTGCGCTTTCGCGCCGGGTTTACAGCAACACTAATCGCAACAATTTAACAGAAAAAAGCTTCAACAGATAAACTTCTTAATAATAAAACCAATCCATCATTCCAATCGCACTGACATACCCCTCAGACCTCATAACAGCCCCATACAGCCATTTTAGTCCAGTCATCTAAAATGTTATATTCAAGCACAAACCACCCCTTAAAACGGCTCACACGGCGTCTGGTCGGCTTCTCCTACACAGGAACAAATATCATGCTTACGCATGCGAGTGAACGCATGAAAAATAAAAGATACAACCAGAAGGGAGATATACCATTTATGAATAAAATAATCTTAGTAGGCCGTTTGACCCGTAACCCGGAAATCTGCTATGCCCAGCAAAGCGATACAGCCATTGCCAGATACACGCTTGCCGTGGACAGGCTTGTGAAGCGTGAGGGTGAGCCGCAGGCGGACTTTTTACGCTGCGTAGCGTTTGGCAGGACTGCGGAGTTTGCGGAACGATATTTGCAGAAAGGTACAAAGATTGCGGTCACGGGCCGTCTCCAGACAGGCAGCTACACAAACAGGGACGGACAGAAAGTCTATACCACAGATGTGGTAATCGAGTCACAGGAGTTCTGTGAGAGCAAAGCTGCTTCTTCCAATACAGCACAGAACTCTTTTGCCGATAACACTTTTATGGCAGATGGGCAGGACGAAGCCCAGTACCAGTACTTCAACTAAAGGAGGCGTCCCATATGGACAACATAACACCAGAAACTTTATACAAAGAACTTAGCAAGACGGTCATTGGGCAGGAGGGATATCTGAAATCCCTCTGCAATGCTGCCTGGCTACACAGCCTGCGCTACGAACATTATAAGCAGACGGGGGAAGTGTTAGACAAGCCCAAGCAGAACATCCTCTGTATCGGCCCATCCGGCACCGGCAAGACGCTTGCCGTGGAGCAGCTCGGTAAGCTGTTAAACCTGCCCGTGATTATTGAGAACGCAAGTATGCTGCGTGGGGAAGGCTGGAAAGGACGAAGCGTCAGCTCCATCATCACCCGCTGCATTGACGCTGCTCCGGACAGGAACGAAGCCGAGGCAACGCACACATCGTATGCCTGGACGAGATCGACAAGGTCTTTAAGTCCCGTGTTGGTGACAGCAGTTTCCTGCCTGTTGACAACCTGCTCACGTTCCTGGCTGGCAGCGTGGTCGTTCATACGGACAACAACCGTACCTGTAAGATGGACACCTCCAGCCTGCTTATTGTCTGTCTGGGTGCGTTTGAGGGGCTGGAGGACATCATCCGTGAGCGGATAGCGGGCAAATCCAGCATTGGTTTTTCCACAGAAAGGCCGACAGAGCTGCCAGAGGGAAACCTGCTACCGTATGTTACAGAAAACGATCTGCATACATATGGCATATCCCACGAGTTTCTCGGCAGAATCTCGCTTATCACACATACGGACCCGCTGTCGCTGGAGGATTATAACCGCATCCTCCTACAGTCAGAGGCTTCCCCTGTGTACCAGTATGACAGACTGCTTTACAAAACACAGGGTGTCCAAGTTGGTATTACGGAAGAAGCTGCCGCCTGTATGGCCCGGCAGGCAATGGACAGTAAAGAGGGCGCAAGGTTGCTTGCCCGCACAGTGACAGACCTCATACAGCCGGAACTCCATACGGTTGCCGAGGATGTCAGCGTGGACAGTATCGAGATCGGCTGCGCGGAAGATAACAGTCTGGTCGCATACCAGACACATATGGGACGCGAGGATCTTTGGGAAGATTTCTGCATTGGTTCGCCAGAAATGGACAGCCAGACGCTCTCCCGCGTGCCGCTGACCTGCATACGTGGCCGCAACGGGATTGTGGAACTTGCAAAGGGCATAAAGGACGCATCGCCTCGGAAAGTGCTTCTGTCGGAAGAAGAAACCATAGCGACGGTCTACGTCCTTGCCGCTGCCATTGCCCTGCAACTCATGGAGAATGACGGGAAGGGCATGACGATGGATCATGTAGCGCAGATGTTAGACAGGTTCTATGACCTGGACACCAGAGACATGAAGTATTCGTGTACGCATCCGCTGGAGCATATAGGCATGGAGTATCTTGCCGAAGCTGAGAAGCATGTGCAGGACTGGCATGACAGGATAGAGGATGCCAGGCAGATGCTTTTGGACTACTGCAATGCCTGGTTATGCAGCCGTGAGCAGGCGGAGCAGTAAACACTTGTCTGTATACAAGCTGCATGGTAATGTTACACCATGCGTAAGCCTTGTGCTGCATAAACAGCTTTTTTATGGCACACTGCCTGTCATTTTCTGACAGACAATGTGCCTCTTGTTTTGGGAAGTTCCTATAGGAATGCCTCCAGCCATACCAGATCCATCTCTTTAGGATTTGTTGGAAACACTTCTATCATACCGTCAGGGAAACAGATAATCTTTACAGGTTTATTTTCCAGGCTAAAGCCAAATTTCACAGGATGGACAATGAAAGAGGCTGGCATTCCAAATTTGATGGCTGCCTGTCCCATAGAGGGATTGGAGCGGTCAACAAAGAGGTAGGCAGTAGAATACCCAAGGGATTCTTCAAGATAACGTATTGCTGCGTAGACTGTGAAGCCGGCTTTGTCAAAGAGTTCGATAAACCATTTGTCATCTTTGCTTAGTGGGAGAAGCTCGTCATCTTCTATGCAGTAACCTGGCTTCCCGTTTTGCTGAAAGTCCTTTATGGCATCTGATGGGAAGCCGAGCAGGCTCATTCTTCTGATGGCCTCGTTGGCCGCTTTTGTGCAGGTTGTTTTTGTGGTTTGAACAGATTTTCTGTTACCTCCTTTTTAAAATTTTGTTTGTTTTTATGTTTCATTTTTGCACCCGTGCTGTCTTTGTAATTTTGTATAAAGCTTTTTTTGTCTGGGTACAGACTGCAAGGGCGGCGGATATAGGAAGCGAGCCGCCCATGCAACAGGGATGGATCTGTGTGCTGGCGCTGCTGTCACCTGATCAGCCTGATGGCGACATCAATGAAATACAGGATATGTCCATCTTTGTCCACTTCGGCTGAGTATGTCAGGAATGCGCCAGCCTCTAATTCCTTTAGGGGCTTCAATAGCCTGAGTTTTTGCCGTATCTCTGGCACCATTGCATTAACGGGGACGATCTGTCGTTTGGTGATAGACCACTCCCCGTTGTTCTTTGCAAATTCGAGGCCGAGAAGTACATAGTCTTCTGGCTCCTGGATGTACTCCATGAAGAATGCTTTTTGATTTGTTACGGTTATAATTAACCGACTCCTTTCTGTTTTTTTGATTGATTTACGGTTACATTTTTGCACCCGTACAGTCGTTGATTTATAGTGTATTTTACGAACTGGAATTCCGGTTCGCCAAATCTCCCGTGCGCGTCATGCGCGTTGTAATTTATTGATTATTTATACAACTTCCCGGTTTCTTTGGCTTCCCGTTTATTCCTGTTCCTTGTGACACTCGTTCGGCATTGTATTTGTTGTAATTTTTGATTTATTGATTTTTGTAATTGTGTAATTACGTATTTTTTCAATGCCTCACTTCGTGTCTCTCGGTATCTCCCGTCACCGTGTGATTTCAGATTACATGATTTTTTATTGGATTTAATATATATACAGCAGTTTACAGTTTTTGAACCTTTTCAATCCAAGACTGAATATGGCTTTGC
>CANDMI010000074.1 GCA_947385775.1 uncultured Eubacterium sp.
AAGATCGGCGCGGTCTGCCGCAAAGCCGCAAGGGAGATTTATGAGAAAAAGCGCGCCAGCGTGCATGTGACAGGACAGAGCCTGGAAAAATATTTAGGGATCGTCCGCTATACGCCGGAATCCGTCAATGAAAAAGACGAGGTGGGCATTGTGCGCGGACTTGCCTGGACCAGCGTGGGAGGCGTGACGCTGGAGGTGGAAGTAAACTGTATGCCTGGAAAAGGGCAGATGAAGCTGACCGGGCAGATGGGGGATGTGATGAAAGAATCCGCCATGGCGGCGTTAAGCTGCGTGCGTGCGCTTGGCAGGAAGTATCACATTTCAGACAATTATTTTGAAAAGCATGATATCCACATCCATATCCCGGAGGGCGCGACGCCAAAGGATGGGCCGTCGGCGGGCATTACAATGGCTACGGCGATCTTATCCGCGGTCAGTGAGATTCCGGTGCGGGCTACGGTCGCCATGACAGGCGAGATCACGCTGCGGGGCAGGGTGCTGCCGATCGGCGGCTTGAAAGAAAAGCTTTTGGCGGCTAAGACCGCGGGCATTAAAACCGTCTGCGTGCCAAAGAAAAATGAAAAGGATCTGTCTGAAATAGAAGGGGAGATCACAAAAGGCTTAAAGATCGTGCTGGTTGGCCAGTTAAAGGAAGCGCTTGCGGTCGCGCTGGCAGATTAAATCAAATTGTCATTTCGCCAGGAGGAAAATAATGGTTATAAAAAATGTAAGCCTTGAGACGGTATGCGGGATTACAAGCAAGCTCCCGGACAATAAACTGCCGGAGGTCGCGTTTGCCGGCAAATCCAACGTTGGAAAATCCTCTTTAATTAATTCGCTAATGAACCGCAAATCCTTGGCGCGGGTTTCTGAAAAGCCAGGCAAGACGCAGACCATTAATTTTTACAACATTAACGATGCGATGTACCTGGTGGACCTGCCGGGGTATGGCTATGCCAGGGCGCCGGAGGCGGAGCGCGCAAAATGGGGAAAGATGATCGAGCGGTATCTGCATACCTCAAAGCAGTTAAAGGCGGTCTTTCTTTTGGTGGATATCCGGCACAGGCCGTCTGGCAATGACAAGCAGATGTATGACTGGATGGTGCATTATGGCTTTTCTCCGATCATCCTTGCGACAAAGCTAGATAAGCTAAAGAAAAGCCAGGTTTCCAAATGCATCAAAGAAGTAAAAGAGGGGCTTGGGGCTGCGCCTTCCGATATCGTGATCCCGTTTTCATCGGTGACAAAGCAGGGCAGGGAGGAGGTCTGGCAGCTGATGGAGGATTTTGCGGATGGGGCGCGGCATGAGGAATAAATATGTCTTTGCGGCGGCGCTGCTGCTTATGGTTTTTTTGGGCGGCGCAGGCATTACCTGGCTGTCGGTAGACCGTGAAGCAAAAAGCAATGAAAACGGCTTTACAGTCATTACGTCTTTTTACCCGATGTATATTGCCGCAAAAAACATCATCGGGGACGCACAGGTGGAGCTTATGAATTTAAGCGAGCCAAAGACGGGCTGTATGCATGATTACCAGCTGACGACCGAGGATATGAAAAAGCTTTCCGCGGCGGATGTTTTTATTGTAAATGGCGGCGGCATAGAGAATTTTTTGGCGGATGTGGCAAAGCAGCTTCCAAAGCTTAAGATTATTTACGCATGTGAAAATATCGAGCTGCTGGACGAAAACGCCCATGTATGGATGAGCGTTTCGGATTACGGGAAGCAGGTGCGTGAGATCACAGCCGGGTTAGTGAAGGCGGACAGAAAGCACGCCAGGGAATATAAAAAAAACGGTGACAGGTATCTGGGCGCGCTGGAGGATTTAAACAGGCGTAAAGAGAAGGTCGCGGCATTGGCAAAAGGAAAAAAGCCGGTTCTTTTCCACGAGGCGTTTGCATATCTTGCAAGGGATTTAAAAATGGAGGTCTGCGCCAGCATGGATCTGGACGAGGAAAGGCAGGTCAGTGCGGGCGAGGTGAAAAATATCGTACAAAAGGTGCGGGATAAGCAGGCTTCGATGATCCTTGCGGAAAAGCTGTACGGGCAGGAGATGAGCGAAGCGGTGCAGCGGGAAACAGGCGTGGACGTTTTATATCTGGATACCTGCGTAAGGGGGGATTATGACGCGGACAGTTATCTGGACGCGATGTCTGATAACCTAAAAAAGATCGAGAGCCTTTGTAAATAAAGAGAGAGGTTTTTATGCGTAAGATCATTCGACCATGCGGGCTGCACTGTATTAAGGTGAAGCATTTAGGCGTAGTCCTTGGCGGGCAGGAAATTTTAACGGACGTGAACCTCCATATCCATTGTGGCGCGTTCCATGCGATTATAGGAAAAAACGGGGCGGGCAAGTCTACGTTAGTTAAGGCGATGCTTGGGGAGTTGCCGCATACGGGAAAGATAGAATTTAAAGACCGGGAGGACGGGCGCATTCAAAAGCTGAAGATCGGCTATGTGCCCCAAAGCATCAATATCGAAGCGCAGACCCCGGTCAGCGTCTATGATTTAATGGCAAGTTTTAGCTCCCATTTCCCAGTTTTTTTGCATAAGGCCAAAAGGCGGTATCAAAAAATAAAGGAAATGCTTGACGTGTTTGAGGCGGGTTCCTTGATCGACCGACAGGTATGCAGGCTGTCCGGCGGGGAATTGCAGCGTGTGCTGTTGTCCCTGGCTCTTATGGGAGAGCCAAATCTGCTTTTACTGGATGAGCCGGTGTCTGGCGTTGATCAAAATGGGATGGAGCTGTTTTACCAGCTGATGGACGATCTGAAAAAAAATTTTGACCTGGCGATCATACTGATCTCCCATGACCTTGATTATGTCGCAAAGTACGCGGACTGGGTCGTGCTGCTTGACCAGACTGTGTTAAAGCAGGGTACGGCAAAGGAAGTGTACCAGAGTAGGGAGTTTCATCAGGTGTTTGGAAATGTGGGGGTGTCGTTGTGAGCCGTATATTGACAGAATGGCTGCAATATGGATTTATGAGGCAGGCGTTAGCCGCGATTTTGATCCTAACGCCGCTGTTTGGAATGCTGGGTACTATGATCGTGGAGCGGAAAATGGCTTTTTTTTCAGACGCGCTTGGGCATTCCGCGCTGACGGGCATTGCGATCGGCGTTGTCTTTGGCGTATCGGACACGAATCTTTCGATGCTGTTTTTTGCGGTGGCGTTTGCATTGTTATTAAACCAGCTTAGCAGAAAAAACGCCGCGTCGAATGATACGGTCATTTCCGTCTTTTCCAGCTTTAGCATCGCGGTTGGGCTTGCGATCCTTTCAAAGGGCGGCAATTTCAGCCAATATTCAAGCCTGCTTGTAGGCGATGTTTTAAGCATTACAAAAAAAGAGATCGGATACCTGGCTGGGGCGTTTGCGATCACGTTGCTTTTTTGGTTATTTTGCTTTAACCAGATGCACGCGGTAAGCATCCATCGCACGCTTGCAAAAAGCTGGCATATTAAGGCGCGGCTGATGGAGGATTTATTCGCGGCGTTAACGGCGGTTATTGTCATGCTTTCGATCAAGTGGGTCGGGATACTTATCATAAACGCCCTTTTAATCCTGCCTGCGGCGGCAAGCCGCAACCTTTCGGAAAATATGCGGGAGTACCATTTTTTTTCGATTTTATTTTCGATGTTTTCCGGGATATTCGGGCTTGGGATATCTTATTTTACAAACACGGCTACAGGACCTGTCATTGTGATCGTGGCGGCGGCGATCTATTTTGGGAGTCTGATCTGGCTGTTACGCAAAAAGTAATTTGGTAGCAGAATCCAATGGACAACAGGGCAGGTATGTTGTATACTGTATTTATATATACTATGGTCAGCGGGGCGTTACAGCTTGCGGTGAAGTTTAACGTAAATGGATAAAAAATAGGGTGATGGTATGAAATTTAAAAGGATTAATATGGATACGGTGCGGTGTATTGTATCAGAGACAGAATTGAATGAAAACGGGCTGCAAATGGATGATTTTTTGCAAAATGATGGAAAGACGGAGGACTTTTTGCGCAAAATTGTTTCCATGGCAGAAGAAGAGGTCGGGTTTAAAGTGCAGGGAGGGCCGCTGTCCGTCCAGGTCGCGGTATTGCCGGAGCATTCCTTGGCTCTGACCTTTTCAGAAAAATCAGACAACAACATTATGAACATCCTGCAAAATTTAAAATCAGCGGTTGACAGTCTATCCGGCCTTGGGAAAAAGATAGAGGACAGCAGGGAAGCGGAGGCGGATGAGCCGGACGCGGACACCCTTATTGAGGGCTGCGACCAGCATTTGTACATATTACAGTTTCAGGATATGGACCAGATCATTTCATACGCGAAATCCATTGTGCTCGAAGAGCCTGTTGTCAGCAGCGTGTTCCGCTTAGAGGAGCAGGGGGTGGGCGGATACTACCTTTTGATCGAGCGCAACGGGATCGGCGACCAGGAAATATGTAAAGTGATCAATGCTTCATTGGAGTTTTTAGAGGATTCTTCTGCGGAGATCCATCAGGCAGCTTATATCGCGGAGCATGGAGTCTGCCTGTTAAAACGGGATGCTTTGGAAACGCTGCAAAAGCTTTGATCGTCAATTCGTGTGCATTTCATACCCGCAGGCATAAAAGGCGCCCTGGTAGACAGAGTCGCCCTTTTTATGTGCAGCGCAGGCGCGCATATTGACCTTCCATAATAAATATGATATACTGTCATTATTATATGAACACACCCTGGCATTGTTGAAAAGCAAAAACAAGGATGTTTTGCCAAAAATCACTACAAGGAGGTATCTTTATGAACAGTATGATCAGGCCATACGCGATCCAAAACGCTTCTTCCAATCTGCAAAGGCTGCGCAAATCGCAAAGCTTGCAAAAAAGGAATCCGTCAGATTCAGCTTCCGCTACATCTTCTGTTACAGGTTCCAATGCAGCTTCCGATGTATCTTCCGTTGCGGTTTCCATGAAACTGACCGCAAAAAATGTATCCGGCGCAAAACAAGCGGCGGAAGATGATATTTTAAAAGAATATGAAAAAGAACTGTCAAACGCGGCGGACGGTTTTGCGGATTTTACCGAAAAGCTTACAAGCGGCCCGTTTAAAGGAGCGGAAGTAAAAAAATACGTAGGCGGCTCTTATTTAAGCCATGATGTGTCGGCAAAGGATATGGACTTTTCCGCCATCGACCGGATGGAAAGTATCTACCAATCGTATAAAAATAAGATCGAGGCTTCTTTTGAAGGGGAAGAAAAGGCGGGATATCTTGAAAAACTGGACGCTTCCTATAATGCGGCGTTCGCTGAAAAAATCATCAAGCCTGTGAAAGAAGCTTTTGACGATAAGATCGATTATTTCCGCCCGGACAGCGAGGATGGCAAGGACTCGTTGCAGGGGGTGTTTGGCAGCGTGGATTCGTTTGAGGCGTATATATCGAATTATCTGGATAATCAGGCGTTTAATAAAAGCCAGACCGCGATCCTTACAAATGGGACAAAAAGCTTTTATGATATGGCAAAGGATACATCCTTATGGCATGACAGCTTTGCGGTTAAAAATATTTTAA
Organism: uncultured Eubacterium sp.; assembly: GCA_947385775.1. Taxonomy (GTDB): domain Bacteria; phylum Bacillota; class Clostridia; order Lachnospirales; family Lachnospiraceae; genus Eubacterium_J. Next base: position 5,548 of record CANDMI010000074.1, read on the forward strand.
AATCTACGATGGACGCATACGCTTCGGTGAAAGAATCCTCACAGCGCACATCCGTCAACGCCTTTGCAAAGTCGGCGGCAGATGAGATTGCCAAACGCATTTCCGATGAATACATTCAAAACCTCAATGAGCATAAGGTGGGGGTTAAAAAAGAAGCGGAAAGCGGCGCTGATGCAAAATGGAAAGAGTTTTTTAAAAATTCAGATATAAAAATACAGCCGTCCGGAATGGTAAACGTAAAAATCCAGATGAAAGATCTGCTGAAATTGCTTCCGGCAGAATCGGATGTCTGAACTGTTACAATAAATAAAATGCAGCTCTTTACAGAGCTGCATTTTTGTAATCTAGCAAAAAAACTGCGAGATATTTATTTCTTAAGATCCATAAAGAACGGAATGAACTAAAAATCGGTTAAAGTCGCCGCTCTTTTTTCCAGGAATGCGGACATGCCTTCTTTCTTGTCGTTTGTAGAGCAGGTTACGCCAAACAGGTTTGCTTCCATTTCAACCGCGTTTTTGATGTCCATATCGTAGCCGTTGTTGATTGCGGCTTTTGCGATGGAAACGGCATAGCTTCCCTTGGATACGATCTTTTCCGCCATTTTCTTAGCGGTAGGCATCAATTCCTCCGGAGCGACTACCTTGTTTACAAGGCCGATGCGGTAAGCTTCGTCCGCTTTGATGTTGTCGCATGTGAAGATCATTTCCTTTGCGCGTCCCATGCCGACTAAGCGGGCAAGTCTTTGTGTGCCGCCAAATCCAGGGATAATGCCAAGGCCGCATTCTGGTTGTCCAAATAAAGCGTTGTCCGAAGCGATGCGGATATCGCATGCCATACAGATCTCACAACCGCCGCCAAGCGCGAAGCCGTTTACAGCCGCGATTGTAACCTGGCGCATATTCATTAACTTGAAAAATGGAACGGAAGCCTTCATGCCAAAAGCGCGAGCTTCGGCAGCGGAGAAATTCACCATTTCCGCAATATCCGCGCCTGCCACAAAAGATTTAAACGCATTGCCCTTCTTATCCGGGCCGCCGGTTAAGATGACTACTTTCACATCGTCCCTGGCTTCGATTTCCGTTAATACCGTATTTAATTCATCCAGCGTTTCGCTGTTTAACGCATTTAATGCAGCCGGCCTTGTAATGCTTAAAACGGCGATTTGATTTTCCACCTCAAGTGTTAAATTGTTCATGATACGATCCTCCTACTTATAATTTGGTAAAAAAAACCTTATTATTACTGTATATCTTTGTTAAACATTTGTCAATATGATTTTTTATGTTTTTGCGCTCCTTAAAATCCGTAGAAAATAAGCGTTTTAGAATGGGCTTCTATAGTAAAAATGAATAAAGCGAAACACAAAAAACGAAAGAAGGCGCTTTTCTTTCATTAAAATCCCATTATTTTTACAGCATAATCCGTATTTTTTAAAGAAAAGGGGAAATTTAGAATGAGTGTAAAAAAATCGCTTTTCCATTTTTTTCGGGTGGCTGTGGCGTGCGGCTTATCCCTTGTGTTTTTGCTGTCTGGCTTTCGCCATGTGCAGGGCGCCCAGACAGATACGGAAGAAATCGTGATCAGCGCGGCGGAGATCTTATATAATAATGAAGGAAGCTATGATTCGGTAAACGCAAATGATAACGGCGCGGTTTCGATCGGAAAATTACAGTGGCATGGCTGGAGGGCGCTTTCCCTTTTGCAGACGGTCGCAAAGGCAAATGACGAACGCGCAAAGGAGCTTTTAGGAACAAAGCTTTATAATGAAGTGACTACGACTACGGACACGTCAAAATGGGGCAGCCGCGTGCTGACAAGCGCCGAGGCTTCGGCTGTAAAAAAGTTTCTGGCGATCCAGGAAAGCAAGCAGGCGCAGGACGTGCTTGCGCATAAGGACATTACAAGCTATGTGGAGCAGGGGATGCGGCTTGGGATTACGAATAAGCCTGCGCTTGTTTATTTTGCGGATCTGGCAAACCAGGGCGGCTCTGGAGCGGCAGGGCGCGTCGGCAGGTCTGCGTCTGGCATAGCGGGAAGCTACGCCTTGGTTACATTAAATGAAATGCACGAAGCCGCGATATGCGATTCCGTCATGGGAAACAGCGCGTATTACAGCAGGCGTTTTGGCACATATCAGTACGCGGCGGGGCTTGGATGGGAGTATTGCGACCCGCAGGATTCGTATATCCCTTATGATTATACATCTGCGTGCGGCGACGGCGCGGCATGGTTGCAGCGTTCTTTAAATACATGCATGAAGGCAAACTTAAGCGTGACGGGAGCCTATGACAACGCGACGAAAAAGGCGGTGAAATCCTTCCAGTCAGCAAAAGGCTTAAAGGCGGATGGGCAGGCAGGCCCAAATACGATCGCTGCTTTAATAAAGGCGGTCGTAAAAGGAGAGACGATCGATTCAGGCGCATTGCCACAGGAGCCGGATACGCCGCCAAAGGAACCGGATGAACCGAATGAACCGGACGAGCCGATTAAGGACCCAAGCGAGCAGGAGCCGTCGGGGCAAAATCCGGCAAAACCGCCACAGGAGCCGGATGACAATGAAAACCAGACTTCGTCCCAAAAGACAAAATTAACGGTGGATAAAAAAAGCTATGCCGCGAATGACAGCCTTCAATCCTTTACAGTTTCCGCATCCAGCAACCATGAGGAATCGCCGATCCAGTACCGGTCCTCGGATGAATCCATACTGACCGTCACAGCGGATGGAAACGTGTCTGTAAACGGCGTAGGAAGCGCGAAAATAACCGTAAGTCAGGAAGCGACGAAAAATTATAAGGCGGCGCAGGTTACGGTATTTGTAACGATCTATTCCACAAACCCATCGGATTACACCGTGCCTGTAGGCTCCCTTTACGCCGAAAAGACGACGATGAAAAAAACCGATGTGCAGTGGTTGCAGGCGGCTTTGATGGCATTGGGGCAAAAAGAGATTACCGTAAATGGAAAATGGTCGGATACAATGACCAAGCGAGTAATCGATTTTCAAAAAAAATGCGGCTTGGAAGCAGACGGCATCGTCGGGAATATGACGTGCGCAATGATCAAAAATATGCTGGCGATAAAAGCCGAAGCGCCATCGGTATCCGCAAAAGGCGGCAGGGTTGCCTGGACATGGCAAAACGGGGCTAACCGCATATATATATACCGCAAGGAAAAGGGCGGCTCTTACAGCAAGATCAAAACGGTAAAAAACGTGGCAAAGACAAGCTATCTGGATAAAGGCGCCGTAAAGGGAAAAACCTATTATTACACGATAAAGAGCGGATGCGTCCAAAACAAATTAAAGGTAGTAAGTAGAAAATCGAAAAGCGCAAAATATGTATGCAAGTAGCTGGCGAAGGATGAACGGAAAATAAAAACAGGAAATAAAAACAACGTTTCAGATGGAACAGGTAAATACGCGAAAAATACATTTGGAGAGCGATATGCTTGAAACTTATCCTTTAGAGAAATTGACGGCCCCCCTGTTAGAATGGTACAGCGCCAATGCGAGAAAGCTTCCCTGGAGGGATACAAAAGATCCATATAAAATATGGGTGTCAGAGATTATGCTGCAACAGACCAGGGTGGAGGCTGTGAAAGCGTATTTTGCGCGCTTTATAAAAGAGCTTCCAGATGTACGCGCCCTGGCGGAATGCGACGAGGAGCGTTTATTAAAGCTCTGGGAGGGGCTTGGCTATTATAACCGTGCGCGGAATATGCAATCGGCGGCAAAGACCGTGATGCAAAGCTATGGCGGCAAGCTTCCGGCGGATTACGAAGAGCTGTTAAAGCTTAAGGGCGTCGGGAGCTATACGGCGGGAGCGATCGCGTCGATCGCATACAATATCCCGGCTCCGGCAGTGGATGGAAATGTGCTTCGCATATTAATGCGCGTGTCTGAAGACGATTCCGATATCGCAAAGCAGTCGGTAAAGGCGTTGGCGGAAAAACGGCTGCTTAGCGTCATTCCGAAAAAGAATGCCGGGATGTTTACCCAGGCGATGATGGAGCTTGGGGCGATCGTATGCGTGCCAAACGGGGAGCCAAAATGCCAGGAGTGCCCGTGGCGGCCTTACTGCCTTGCCGCGGCCCATGGAACCTTTGCATTGCTTCCGGTAAAAGGAGGGAAAAAGCCAAGGACGATCGAGGAAAAGACAGTGTTTTTAATCTGCGATGGAAAAAAAGTGTTGCTCCACCAGCGTCCGAAAAAGGGGCTGCTTGCCGGAATGTATGAATTTCCAAACGAGCCAGGACATTTATCCACAAAAGAAGCGGCGGCTTACGTCGAGCGTATGGAGTTAGAGCCATTGCGCATTGAGCCGATGGAGGAGGCGAAGCATATTTTTTCCCATAAGGAATGGCGCATGATCGGCTACCTTGTGCATATCGCCCAATTGGATGACGCGTATGCAAAGGACATAGAAGGCGGATACGTGTTTGCGGAAGCGAAGGATTCCGAAAGAAAATACGCGATTCCCTCCGCGTTTGCAAAATACGCTAGGTATATGGACATACAACTTGGAAAAATGAAGTAAAGCCCAAGCCTTCGGCAACACGAAATCTGAAAATAAGCATAAAAAAGCTTTACATCTGCAAGAGAAATTCTTATAATGAATATGGCGAGAAACGAAAAAGAAGAAGAAAAAAGACAAGGTGAGGAAATTGAGATGGACGAAAAACAGTATTGGAAAAAAACAGATGAAATCGAAATAGATCTGTTGGATTTGATGCGGGGCTTCTTAGGACAGTGGAAGCAGATCCTCGTAGTGGCGATCGTAGGCGCGGTCCTTGCGGGGGGCTATAGTTATGTAAAAAGCCGGAATGCCCAATCAGTTCTTCCAGTTGTGCAAGAAGGCGCGAAGGGAGACGGAGCCGATTCGCTGGAAAACATAGAGCTGACCGAGGAAGAGCAGCAGGCGGTTGAAGCTGCGGCGCTTTTGCAAGCGGAAATCACAGCGCTGGAGGACTATATCGAAAATTCCATCCGTATGAAAATGGATCCGTATCATAAAAACCGCGCGCTGCTTTTATACAGCATAGAGGACGCGGACAGGCAGACACTACGAAAGGCGCAGGAATGCTACAGCGGGTTTTTATCAGGCGGCGGAGTTGCGGACGCATTGAAAAAAATAGACAAATCCTTTCAGGATTTAGACAGCATTTATCTGGCGGAGCTGATCTCGGTATCCCAGGTGTCGGACAGTGAAAGTAAGCTGATCACAGACGAGCAAAAGCAGGACGGGTTAAAGCTTTTTTATGTAGAGGTGTCCGGTGAGGACGAAAAGATGACAAAGCGGATGTCGGAGGATATGAGCGATGCGTTGGAAAGCTATATTCCGACAGTGAAAAAAATATGCGGGGATCATAAGTTAAAGCTTCTGACCAGCTCCCACAGCGTCAGGATCGACAACGACCTGCAAACCTGGCAGCAGGACAGGCGTAATTTATTAAGCACAGACCGGACGAATTTAAAAACCGCGACGGATGCGATGACGGATCAGCAAATGGCGGTTTTAAACTTAAAATCAAATGTGAAAAAGGATGAAGAAGAGCCAAAGGAGCAAGAGACTGTAAAGGCATCCGCAGGGATCAGCAAAAAATATGTATTGATCGGGTTGATCGCGGGCGTATTTTTCTATGCCTGCATTTATGGATGCTGGTATATTTTCCGAAAAGACGTGCGCACCCCAGGGGAATTTAAGTCTTATTACACGATCCCGCTGCTTGGAAGCGTCGTTACAGGAAGCCGGTTAAAGGAACGGGGCGTAAAAGCGGTCTTAGGGTTATCTGGAAGCAAATGGACAGGCGCAGGGCAGGCGGATATGCGCCAGCAGACCGCCCAGATGCTTGGACGCATCCGCCTTGTGTGTGAGAAGCAGGAGATCAAGAAGCTTTGCCTGGCGGTGGAATTTCCGCTTGAGGGCAAGGAAAAGGAATTGCTCTCACAGACGGCAAAGCAGTTGCAGGATTGGGGCATCCAGACCGTGACGGCGGAGAATTTAAGCGGCGACGTTTCCCAGTGGGATAAACTGGAAGGAGAGGACGCGATGATCCTGTTTTGCAGGAGCGGCGTTACAACGCACCAGTCCGTCGATCATGTAATGGAGATTGTGTCGGATAATAAAATACAGGCAGCGGGGGCTGTGGTATTGGAATAGACGCGTAGAATGGAAAAAAGCATTTGGATAAAAATCCAGATGCTTTTTTGACTGATTATGAAAATGATTTGGGAAAATTGGAGGAGCTATGGCACAGGCAGACCGAAACGAATGGGAAAAAAGATTAAAGGAGCGGGAAAGAAAGCTCAATGAACGGGAAAGGGGGCTGAATGAAGAGCGGGCAAAGCTAAACATATTAAATGGAAAATTTTCGATCAAGGCGTTGGAGCTAAAGGATCGAACGGAGCTGATAGAGCAAAAGGAAAGCGAATACGAAAAAAAGCTCAAGCAGCTGGAAGAGCGTATGGCGTCTTTAAATAAAAAGGAGGCGGAGGCAGAAAGCAGCTTTTCGGCGCGTGAGATCTCGTTGCAGGAGCGAGAAAAGGGGATTTTAAAACAGGAGCAGGAGCAGGAGCTGGAGTTAAAGAAAAAGGGACTGGAGCTAAAAGCCGTCCAGGAGGCGGAGCTTGCCAGGGAGCGGGTTCAGGCGATGGAATCGGTCAAAGGGCAGCTGGAGCAGCAGCGCATAGAATTTGAAGCCGCCCTGGCCCGCTATGAGAAAGAGTTAAAAAAGGAAAGGGAAGAAGAAGCCGCTTCATACCAAAAAAGAAAGGCAGAGCTAAAAGAACAGCTTTCGCGGCTGGAAAAGGAATTTTCAGATCAAAAAGAAGCGCAGGAAGCCGAGCTTGCGGGCAAAAAGGCGGAAGCGACGCGTTCCCTGGAAGAGCATCTTACGGAGCAGCGAGCGGAATTTGAAGCGATGCTAACCCAGTATGAAAAGGAGCGTAAGCAGGAAGCGGAAAATCAGGCGGAAAAAATGCGGCAGGACGCCAGGGCCGAAGCCGAAAAGCTGCGTTTTGAAGCAGAAAAAATAAGACAGGAAGCAAAAAAAATTGAGTCCACGGCAAGCTCGCAGGCGGAAAAAATATGGAACGACGCGCAGGAAGGCTCCGAGCGGTTAAGGGACAGGGCGCAGGAAAAAGCGGCGGCGGCAGAGCTGGAGCTAAAAAAGAAAAAGGAGGAATTAAAAGAGAGGGAAAGCGGCCTGCTGGAACGGGAGGTTTTCATAAAAGAGCAGGAAGACGAGCTGGAACGAAAGAAGACCCGCCTGGAGCTGGATTTAAAGAAAAAACGCCTGGAGCTGGAAGCGGCGCAGGAAGAGGAGTTTGCAAAGCAAAAAAGCAAGGCGATGGACGAGCTTTCAGATCTGCTGTCAAAGCGGCGTAAAGAAGCGGAAGCGGCGCTAAGCCGCTTTGAGGAAGAAGAAAAGCAGGCGGCAGGGGAGCGGGCGGCGAAAATAACGACAGAAGCCAAAGCCGAAGCCGCAAAAGAGCTTGAAGCCGCAAAGGAAGCAAGGGAGAGGGCGGCGAAGCTGGAAGAAGAGTGTAAGGAGCGGGAAAAAGAGCTGGATGCGCGGGAAGAGGAGCTTACGCTTAAGGAGGATGAGCTGTCGGAAGCGCAAAAGATTACAGAGCATAAAATGACGGAAAACGCCGCCAATTTCCAGGCGCAGCTGGAAGCTAAGGAGCAGGCGTTAAAGGAGCTTCGGGACAATGTAAAATATTTAATGGAAGGGCAGGCTGCCGTTGAAAAATTCAAAGCCAGCATCGGGCAGGAGCCTGCGGTCATTGAAAATGAGATCCACAGCCTTCAGACCACCGCCAGGGAATTAAAAGAGGAATTATCCAAACGGGCGCCTGCGCATGTGCAAAAGGAGCGGGACGACTTAAAAAAGGAATGCGAAAGCCAGCGGGAGCAGATTAGCCAGCTTGAAAAGGAAAATCGGATACTCGTTAGGAAAAATGGGGAGCTTGCGGCTTTTGAAACGATAAACATGGGGCTTGAGAGCAGAAACGACGAACTTGCGTCGTTAGTCGGGGAATTAAGGAGCCAGAATGACACGTATAAAATGCGCTTGGAGCGGCTTTGTTCGAAAGAGTCCCGGTTTGCCGACAGAGAGCAGCGCCTGGCGCAGATCAATAAAGGCATATTGCTGCCGCTGATCGGAGCGGGACAGCCGATGGAGCTTTCTGAAATATCCTGGCTTGAAAATATTTATAAACAGTGTGATAAATTTGGAATCCATTTTCCAAAGCGGATTTTATATGCGTTTCACACGGCTCTTAAGATCGCGGACTGGTCTACGGTTACGGTGCTTGCGGGCGTAAGCGGCACGGGGAAATCAGAGCTGCCCAAATTATACGCGGCGTTTGGCGGGTTTAATTTTATCAACGTCCCGGTACAGCCAAGCTGGGACAGCCAGGAATCCATGCTCGGATTTTTCAATTCCATCGATAACCGCTTTGAGCCGGAACCGCTGCTTCGGTTTTTAGTGCAGTGCACCGAGGATATTGACTACAGTAAGTATATGAGCATTGTGCTGCTAGACGAGATGAACCTGGCGCATGTGGAGCATTATTTCGCGGACTTTTTAAGCAAGCTTGAGACGCGAAGGGGCACGTCGAACCGGGCGGTTCCTACGGTAGAGGTAAAGCTTGGCGCAGGCGTGGAGCCGTATCTGCTGCGGCTGGAGCGGTCGATTCTTTGGACCGGGACGATGAACCAGGATGAAACGACGAAATCCTTGTCGGATAAAGTGTTAGACAGGGGGCTGGTCATCCATTTCCCGCGCCCGAGCAAGCTGCGAAGCAGGAACGCGATGGGCGTTTTAGACCGTGCGGTAAGGGAAACGAACCGCCCGATGCTTTCCAAGCGCAAATGGGAGAAATGGATCGTGCGGGAAGCGGCGCTGCAAAAAGACCAGGAGAAGGAATTTTCGATGTACCGTTCGTTTGTCGAGGAGATCAACGCTGAGATGGAGTACACCGGGCGGGCGCTGGGACACCGGGTGTGGCAGGCGATCGAATACTATATGCTCAATTACCCGTCCGTTTCACAGGAAATGCAAAAGCTTTCCCCTGGCGAAATGACCCCAGAGCTTCGTGAAAGCATGAAAACCGCGTTTGAAGATCAGATCGTGCAAAAGATCATGCCAAAGCTAAGGGGCGTGGAGACAAGGGGCAGGAGCAAGGAGCATTTAGATAAAATCGAAGCCATGCTTGAGGATAAGGGCTTTGAGCGGCTAAAGGACGATTTCGAGATCGCGTGCGAGCAAGGATATGGGCAGTTTATATGGAATAGCGCAAAATATATCGAAGCGGACGAAGCCCAAAAGACCGATGCGGAACCAGAGATGGGATCAGGCGAGAAACCAGAATCAGAATGGAAAAATTAAAACAGAGGTGACATACAATGCCGATAAGTCCGATCGATAGCTATGAAAAATTTTGCGACGCTTTAAGCGGCGGCCCGTTAGAAAGAAAACGGGCGGGCCTGATTTTGTTTGTCCGCGACTGGATGATCCGGCTTATGGAGGATTTTGACGAAGAAAGCGGCTGCGGCCTGGATAAGCTTTTTGCGGTAAATGAAAAAAGGCCGGAATATGAAACAAAAAAAGATGTTTTGTCAAGGCTTGTGGATGAAAGCTTTCTTGCCGTAAAGCGGATATCGGAAAATATGAGGCTAAAAATCCTTCGGGAAAACGTGAAGATGCCGGTTCATAAGGTGCGCGAGATAAACAGCCGCGGATTAAACTGGCTAAGCCGCCGCCCAGGGGACACGGTAAGGGAAAAGGTCGCAAGCTCCAACGGCTCTATTTTGGCAGTCCGAAGGAGGATGAGCCTGGATACCGGCGAGAATAGACTTTATGTTTCCTATTTAGATGAAATGGCAAAGCTTATGCAAAAAAAGCTGGACGCGTATCCGCCTAAGCTGCATCCACAGGAAGAAGCGGATTTTTGCTTACAGGCGGCAAAGATTTTGCAAAACCCGGATCTTTCGGAAATCAGAAGATGGGAAAACATGCCGCCAAACAATACGCTTTTGACCGAGCGGGATTATAAAAAAATATGGAGCTGCTGGAATGAATTAAAACAGGTGGACGAGCTTGTTCGAAAAGACGACGAAAGGCTTGCGCAAAGGATTTGCGCGCTGTTTTACGTACAGTTTATAATAAAGGCGAAAGGAGCCGTCCGTTTTCCGCAGACTCCGGTTGGCATGATCTATGAGGATTGCAGCGTAAGCGTATATTCCAATCTGTTTTATGGTGTGGACGCTGCCGGCAATCGGTTGGAAATAATGGCGGATAAAAATACGTTACATACAAACTATCTGGGAAGGCAGATGGAAATCCGGTTTTGTGACGATGGGATAAATATTTCCATGAGCGTTATTTTGAATGGGAAAAAAACAGAAGAAATTTTGCTGGATGAGGAAAATATTTTGGGTTTTGTGGAAAGGGCGGCGGAAATATCGGGTTTGGATACAGGAAAACTGATAGAAGAGCGGGAGTTTCCGCTTTCGTTTTCATATTCAAATTCAAATCCAAAGGCGCAAAAATGCCGTTTTATCGCTATGGATCTTTTTTCCCTTAGGCCGTCTTACATAGCGGACGAGGGGGCTCTTTCGAAACTAAAGGGCAGGCTGTTATGCCAAAGACATACCTGTTTTTTGGAGGGAGCGCAAAAAAGCTTTTACCTTCCATGCGACCAGTCAAAGGCGATTGTTCTTGGAAAAGGCGTTGAAACGGCAAACATGGCCTCGGCTTTAGAAGAAGCGTCCTCTCAAAAGCTTGCAAAACTGTTTTTGATCTTGCGGCAATATGTGGCGGCAGGCAGTTTTTTGTTTGTATTTCCAGACCTTTACCAGGACTTTCAACTAAGCCTTGTTTATAAAGCGGCCAGGCTCTCGTTCCAGGAGGTTGGCGCTTTGCCGGAGAGCGTCGGCGCAGCCTTTTCTTATATGGCGACAGAGGAGTTTGCGGCTTCTTTTCGCAAAAACGAGTTTTTGCTCGTTTTGGATCTGACGAAAGACGCGGTCAGTATGACGCTGATCCAGGGGCTTTATGATGAAAATATAAAAAACGACATTCCAGAATACAGCGGAATCCTCTGGGAGCGCCATCCGGCCATTGCGGTCCAGGCTCCAGATAAAATGGCGGCTTTAAAGGAAAAGCTGTTTGGAGAAAAGAAAAGTTTGGCGGACGCTGTTTACCGGGCGTTCGGGCTTCGGGGGCTGGAGTCCGAGAGCCGTCTGGTCGCCCTATTCGATAAGGAAGATTTTTTTACATTTCCAGAAAAGTTTTCAGAAGGATTTTCAGAAAGATTTTCCAGTAAGGAAGGATGGGATAAAAGCTTTCAGATAAACATTACCGATGAGATCAATGGGTTTTTGCGAAGCCATAAGGAGATCATAAAAAGGAATAAGGTGCGTATATTCTCATTTTCAAAATGCCTTTTATATAAAGGAGGGCGGAGCTTTTGCTATGTGAAAGCGGAAGAGTCTGTAAAAGGCGCCCGGATTTATGAAGGGCTTCAAAAAAAATCCCAGTTGGCGCTTTGGAGGAACCATTTGCCAAAGCTTTCGTTGAAATTGTTGTACGGGTCGCTTCCTTTGATGGAAGATGAGACGGTTACGCCGCGGTTTCTTGTTCCAAAAAAGATTCGCGTCCCAAAGGAGATCGTGCTTTCCAAACAGAAAAAAGAATACCGTTTTTATTTTGTTCAGGGTGATTTGGAGAAAGCCCGGTATACCGCGATCGTAAGAAATCCCGCGTTTCCATTGCGTCAGGATGTCCGTTGCAGGCTGGAGGTGACCTATCAGTACGGGAGCGAGCGACCTTACCAGCTGTCCTTTATCCCGGTGCAGGAAAACGCCGGTTTTTTTAGAGCGAAGGCGGCTTTGGAAAAGCTGTCGCAGTACCCGTATCAGGAGCTTGCCGCGCCTGGCGAGGTTTTTTCGTATCCGTGGGATGAGTTAAAGGCGGTTTCTTCTGAGCGGGGACTTGTGGATCTGACAGAGGAATTAGCGAGCGTCTTTGAATCGATGCAAAAAGGCTATTTCGTCCGGGATTTAAGCAAAAAAGAAATATCCGTGCTAGGAGAGATGGGAAAGCGGGAGTTTATTTTGGAAGAGGAGTTGGACGGGAAGCCATGCAGCATAAAATTTAAAGAGGAAAATGTAGAAATAAACGCCCATGGGCAGATGTGGGATTTTGCACATCCGGGGAAGGTTTCCTTTGAATTGGACGAGGATGCGGTGCAAAAACGCTATTGCGCGGATTTAAAGGCTGTTTCCGAGTGGGACGTTTGGATGGAGACGGATTTTGGGCATGTCTGCTATCCGTATTTGAATCTGGACGGAAAAAGGGTAAAGGTGGCGTTTTTTGAAAATGAATTTGACGAGCCCCAAAATTTTCACACTAGCATCACAAAGGTTTCATTTGGGATAGAGCCTTATAAAAGCTATTATAAAGCGGTAAAAATTCGCGATGAGAGGCATGTCCGGTTTTATGGAGAGCATTATCTGGCGCTGCATATCCGAAACGGGGACGCGCCCATGCAGCTTACTTACGATCGATGGATGCGTTTTATGATGCTTAACGTATTTGCGGGCAAAAATTCCTTTTATGACAGGAAATGCCCAAAAAGGCTGCGGGACGCTTTTGAAAATGCAAAGGACGAGTGGCTTAAGGCGTATGAGCGCTGCGACAGCCCTTTTATCAAATTGCAGATTTTGAAGCTTTTGTCCATCGCCGCAGACGACCTTGGAGGGGAATATTATCGCATTGCAGGGGATTATGCGCTTGCATGCCTGGATGAAAAAAAAGAGGCTACGGAGTATCTTGGCTATGCGCTTGGCAGCTGCAAAAGCGAAGAGCAAAAGTCCCTTATAAAACATATTTACCAGCTAAAGGAGGAAAATACCGTGCGCATCCTCTCAAGGGCGGTCTGGGGCCATGGAGATTTTCTATGGAACGCCGGAGCGGATAAGCTGTTTTTTTATTTCGACGCGGCGGTGCGCTTCATAAAAAAGCTGCTCGATCAGGAAAACGCGAACGCCAGAGAAGTCGCGGCATGTTTTGAGTATATATTAGGCATATTCCGCTTTCGCGGGCTTGAAAACCGTGAAATAAAACGGAAATTATCGTTAAATAATCCGATCGTGCAGGAATTGTATGAGCTAACGGAGCGCTCGGTAGACAGAAAGATTCCGGTTGAGCCAGCATTAAAGCTAAAGATCCGGGACAAAGGGGAATATGACCAGATACCAGATTTGCTGTATGCGGTTTTGGGATGCATTACAGGCGAATGCGGCGCGGGGGATATCAAGATGACAGGGGTGAATGTGGTTGAGGATTTTGAAGAGAAATCTGTCAGAGAGCATTTTTCAAACACGCTCTAGGTTTTTGACAGTTTGCGGTTTCATCTTTTTGAAAAAACCATATATTAAGTATAAAATGCTTTGGAGAAAATATGGCGGAGTTGAACAATCCAAAACGCGAAAATCTTTTAAACCTTGCCCTGGACGCGACAAGCCGGGAATTAGAAAAATCGGAAAACTTACAGGCGGGCTATGACCGCTTGCAGAATACATGGGAGCTGATCATCCGTTATTCCTTCGACCTGCAAAGCCTGCGCCAGGAATTTCCGCAGGCGAACATTGTCGAATTGTTGAACGGGTACGCAGTCGTAACGCTGCCGGACGCGCTTATGGAAGAATTTACGAATAGGACGCAAGTGGAATACATCGAAAAACCAAAAAGGCTGTTTTTTGCCATTGACCAGGCAGTGCGCGCTTCGTGCATCCATCAGGCGCAAACCCAGGCCTTGAATCTGACTGGAAGAGGCGTGCTGTGCGGGTTGGCGGACAGCGGGATCGATTTTCGCCATCCGGATTTTTGCAATCCGGACGGGACGACCAGGATAGCGGCGATCTGGGACCAGACCTTGCAGCCGGACCGCGCCCAGGGCATGCTTCCTCCGGCAGGCTATGACCGCGGCGTTGAATTTACAAGGGAGCAGATAAATACGGCGTTAAAAGAGCAAACGCCTGTTTTTATAATGGAAAACATCGCTTCCGCGAATCGTACGGTGGATCTTAGCGGGCATGGGACCCATGTGGCAGGCATTATGGCTGGAAATGGACGCTCGTCCGGCGGACGTTATCGCGGCGTGGCCTACGAAAGCGAGATACTGGCGGTCAAGCTTGGAACGCCAAGGGAGGATGGATTTCCAAGCACGGTGGAGCTTATGATGGCGGTCGATTACATGATACGAAAAGCGAAAGAAATGTCCCGCCCCATTGCGGTTAATCTAAGCTTTGGCAATAATTACGGGTCCCATAGCGGCTCCTCCCTTTTGGAAACGTATTTAAACAGCTTAAGCGGATATTGGAAAAATGTCATTGCAGTCGGTACAGGAAATGAGGGAGCGGGGGACATCCATACGTCTGGATATGTCCAGCTAGGAGCTGAAATGGAAAATGCGGTGCAGTTTTCCGTCGCGCCTTATGAAATGTCCTTAAGCCTGCAAATTTGGAAGTCCTATTCCGATGAATTTGACATTCAGATTATACACCCATCCGGTCAGAGCGTTGGGCCGATCCAAAAAATCTTAGGGCCGCAGCGCTTTAAAATACAGCAGACTGAAATCCTTCTTTATTACGGTGAGCCAAGCCCCTACAGCATGTACCAGGAAATCTATCTGGAATTTCTCCCGGCGCGGGATTATTTAGACAGCGGCGTATGGCAGATACGCTTCTCGCCCCGTAAAATCGTAAACGGCAGATACGACATGTGGCTGCCTGGCGGCGGCATCCTAAACGCCGGCACCGGATTTTTATACCCAACAGAACAAACCACTCTCACAATTCCCTCTACGGCTGAAAAAGTCATTTCCGTAGCCGCTTACGATTCCAGAACCAACCAGGCCGCCCCATTTTCCGGCAGGGGCTACACAAGACAGACCAACCAGGTAAAACCAGACCTTGCCGCCCCAGGCATCGGCATCATCTCCGCCGCCCCAGGAGGCGGGTACGCCGCAAAAAGCGGGACTTCCATGGCGGCGCCGTTTGTGACGGGAAGCGCGGCGCTTTTGATGCAGTGGGGGATTGTAGAGGGGAATGATCCGTATTTGTATGATGCTGTTATAATTGGACTAAGTTAGAAAAACCTTGAAAAACAGGGGTTTCTGCTTAGTCCAT
>CANDMI010000075.1 GCA_947385775.1 uncultured Eubacterium sp.
GGTATAAAGGGAAGCCGACGGGGAGCTTTGGCGATTATGGCGTATATAGCTTTAATGGAAATAAGATCATCACCGGAAGCTCCGGCGGGATGCTGCTCACGGACGACCCGCGCAGCGCCGCCAGGGCGAGGAAATGGTCGACGCAGAGCAGAGAGGCCGCGCCGTGGAGCCAGCATGAGGAGCTTGGGTACAATTACCGGATGAGCAATGTAATCGCTGGCATCGCGCTGGGCCAGTGGAAGCATCTGGAAGAGCATATCGCGGAAAAAAAGCGGATATATGACCGGTATGCGGATTGGTTCGAGCCGTTTGGGGTAGAATTGAATCCATACGATGCGGATGAGTCAGAGCCGAATTACTGGCTGTCCTGTATGCGTCTTAGCGAAAACAGCCTGTGCGCGATGACAAGGTCAGACCTGTCCTATACGTATGAAAATGTGCATGGAAAGACGTGCCCGATGGAGGTTTTAGAGGCGCTGGAAGCGTTCGGGGCGCAGGGTTGTCCGGTCTGGAAGCCGATGCATTTGCAGCCGATGTTTCGCCGCCATGAGTTTGTCAGTGTGGATGGGGCAAGGAGATCTTTTGAGGGAGGTTGCAGCGGGATGTTTGCGCGGGCGGATGAAAGCGGCAGTCTGTTTGAGCAGGGCGTGTGCCTTCCGTCGGACATTAAAATGACAAAAGAGGAGCAGGAGCGGATCGTTGAGATCGTTACGGCCTGTTTGAACGCGCGGGAGTTTGCGGGGCGCATGGTACAAACTGCATAATTTTTCATTTATAAGAAATACGGAGAAAAAGGAATGGTAAGAAGAGGTTATAAAAGTGATCATAGACGTGGGACAGAGTATGGATAGAGATAAGGCAGATTTAGCATGGGAAATGCATTTAGAAATATTTTAATTGTCAGCGCATGGCTAACGGCAGCCTATGGGGGCATGAAGGCTGTTGCAAAAAAGAGAGCGGAAGATGAGTCTATAAACGATGACAATCCACATTTGAAAGATGCGAGGGCATTCACAAAAGAGGTTCGGAAAGTCGGCGTTTATGAGGGAAAGGTAAAGCCGGCGTTGGACCAGGCATTGTCCTTTGGCGGGCTTATCCTGTTTTCGCCGTTATTTGGATTGATAAGCCTTGCGGTGTATCTTGATGACCCTGGCCCTGTATTCTTTACGCAGAAGCGGATAGGCAAGGACAAACGCTATATCATGATCCACAAGTTCAGATCTATGAAGATGTCCACGCCGCATGACGTGCCAACCCACCAGCTTGCCGCGCCTGATCAGTATATTACAAGGGTTGGGAGAGCTCTGCGACGGACTTCGCTGGACGAAATCCCGCAGATTTGGGACATCTTTCGGGGAAGGCTGTCGGTGATAGGGCCAAGGCCCGCACTCTGGAATCAGGATGATTTAGTGGCTAAGCGGGATAAATACGGCGCAAACAACGTCATGCCGGGGCTTACAGGATGGGCGCAGATCAATGGCAGGGACGAGCTTGAAATAGGAGAGAAAGCGAAGCTGGATGGAGAGTATGTAAAAAAACTGTCGTTTTCGACGGATGTGAAATGTTTCTTCGGGACGGTCAAAAGCGTTCTAAGACATGAGGGCGTGGTTGAGGGCGGGACGGGAGGCATGAAATCAGCTCTGCGTTCCGGAGTGCCGGAAAAAGACCCGATAAGCGAGCTTGGCTGCGACAAGACATACCACATTGATTGGGAACGAAAAGCCAGGGTTCTTATTACAGGAGCCGACAGTTACATTGGCGAGAGATTTAAGGCTTACGCAGAAAATCGCTATGGCGGTAACTTTGTCATAGACACGCTTGACCTAAAAGACGAGTCATGGCGGTCACATTCTTTTACAGATGGGGTGGGACATCCTTATGACGCTGTTTTCCATGTGGCTGGGATCGCTCATGCGGACGTTGGGAATGCAAACGATGAGGCAAAAGAGCGGTATTACAGGGTTAATACGGATCTTGCGATAAAGACTGCGCAAAAAGCGAAAGAAGCTGGGGTGAAGCAGTTTATCTTCATGAGCAGCATGATCGTTTATGGAGACGCGGAGTACATAGACAGGCGCACAAAGCCGAATCCTGCAAATTTTTATGGGGATTCAAAGTGGCAGGCGGACAGAGGAGTGCGAAATCTTGCGGATGACAAGTTTGCGGTCGCTGTGTTAAGGCCGCCAATGATTTATGGAAAAGGGGCCAAAGGGAACTATCCAATGTTGAGCAAGATTGCAAGGAAAGTCCGTGTGTTTCCAGACTACGAGAATAAGAGGTCAATGCTGTATATCGAAAATTTTTGTGAGTTTCTTTGCGGCTTGACGCTGTCTGGTGAAGGAGGCGTTTATTTTCCGCAGAATAGGGAGTATAGCAGGACGAGCGAGGTTGTTAAGAGTATAGGGGAGTCAGCTAAAAAACGCGTTTGGACTGTGAGATGGATGAATCCTGCGATAGATGTGGCTAAGCGTTTGCCGGTTAAGAAAATACAGGGGCTGGCGCGAAAAGCTTTTGGAAATAATTATTATGCAAAGGAGTTATCGGCATACAAAAAGCTTGATTATCAGAAGGTAGAGCTGGAAGAAAGCATCAGAAGGACAGAAACCAAAACACATTAGTGAAAAAATGTGTTTTTATCAGTCATCTAAAGACAATAGATAAAGACTTATGAAAACAATTTGGATTATAGATCATTATTCTTCTGAACCTAAATATGGTGGCATTCAAAGACAATTTGATTTTGCAAATGAATTATCGGATCGAGGATATAAAACTATCATCGTATCATCGGCATTTTCTCATTATACGCATTCATATATAAGTGAGAAAAAAATCCATTTTTCCCGTTTTGCTAAGAACAGCTGCTATGTATATGTTCACACGCAATCTTATGAAAAAAATGAGGGATTGGATCGTGTCAGAAATATGTTCTCTTTCCAGTTTAATGTAGAGAGATATTACAAACGTATTGTAGAGAAACTGGGAAAGCCGGATGTTGTGATTGGAGCGTCGATACATCCTTTGGCGTGGATAGCTGCATACAAAATCGCGAAGCATTATAAAACACGCTACATTGTGGAAGTTCGTGATTTGTGGCCACAGATGTGGCTGCTAAATGGTGAGAAGAAGAGTTATGAACCTATGGTTCTGTTTTTTGGAATGATTGAACGATGGGCGTATAAGAGAGCGGATAAGATTATTTATTCCATGCTCTATGGAAATAAGTATATCTGTGGGAAACTGGGGATAGATAAGTCTAAGGTTGCTCTTATAGGACAGCCCATGGACTGTGAGCGGTTTGATAAGAATGCTTCTGCTAAAGCTAGGGATATACCGGAAGAAATCCGAAAATTCACAAATCACGCATTCGTTGCTGTTTTTACAGGATATTTCATGGAATATGAGGGCGTTCATGTGATGTTAAGGGCAGCTAAGGAATTATATGATAAGAATATGCCTGTTAAGTTCCTTTTCATAGGTTCTGGAAAAGAAGAGGAAAAGATGAGGGAATACGCTAAAGATAATGGTTTGTCAAATGTCCTTATTTACGAGCGTATAAGCAAAGAGTTAATGCCGGCGATTCTTAGGTCTTGCGATGTTTGTCTTGCGCATTGCTCTACAGAAGGAAAGAGGGAATCTTTTAAATACGGAGTATCCAAGAATAAGGTTAATGAATATCTGTATTCGGGAAATCCTGTCATTTATGGAAGAGACGATCCGCAAGATCCAGTAGCAAAATATGAAGCCGGTTTCGTGATAGAGCCTTTCAAACCGGAACAGTTTGTGGAAAAAATTGAGAAATTGTATCACATGGCGCCAGAGAAGCGCGCAGAGTATGGCAGGCATGGGCAGGAATACATAATTGAGTATCATAGAGTGGATACATTAGTTGATAAGCTCTTAAATGCATGGTTTGAGGATGGGTGGGCGTGAGCAAAGTACAAGTTCTTGTAGCGACTATGGATCAGACTGATTTTTCAAAATATGATCAGATGAAACTTCATACAGATGCTATATTTGCAAATCAATCGGATTGTACATCATTTGAAGAAAAAGATATAAATGGTTCATGCGTGAAAATGATAACGACTAAGACAAGAGGTGTGGGTACAAATAGGAATCTTGCGCTATGTTATGCATCAGGAGATATATTGGTCATGGCTGATGATGACATGATATATGTCAATAGTTATGACAAGATAATTGAAGATGCGTTTCATAAACTTCCAAATGCAGATTGTATTATATTTAACATTAAAACGATTGGCGCAAAAACAGGTCGTAGGAAGAATACAAAAATTAAGAGAGTGCATTTTTATAATGCATTAAATTATGGCGCAGCTAGAATAGCAGTAAAAAGGAAGAGTATAGTTAGGGAAGGAATAACATTTAACACTAATTTCGGTGGGGGATGTCGATATTCAGCGGGAGAGGATGTTTTATTTGTAACGGATATGCTCAAGCGGGGGTTGAAGTTATATACGTATCCGAAAGTAATAGGTGCAGTTGACCAGTCAACTTCAACATGGTTTGAGGGATTTAATGAGAAGTTCTTTTATGATAAGGGAGCGTTGATGTCAATGGTGTCGAAAACATTATCAATGTTCTTGTGCGAGCAGTTTATTCTGAGACATAACGAAATATGTAGGTTGTCTGGCATATCAAAAAATAAGATCAGAACGCTAATGAGAGCTGGAATTAAAAACGTGAAAGAGTTACGTTGCTATGAAGAATATAATAACAAAGGTATGTAAATATGTACAATTTTTTATTTTTCCTGTTATGTTTTGTTATGTATAAAATAGGGCCGATTAGCCTTGCGGATTGGGTTCTGATATTACTGGATTTTCTTGCTTTATTAAAAAGACCTGTTTTTACAACAAATCATGATAAAAGAATTGGGGGAAGCTTAATATTAGCAGGAACTGTATTGTCTTTTGCGTTAAATGTATATAAGCCTTGGTTTAGCTTGTCAGAATTTGTGGGCAGTGCGGGAAAATTAGGTGTATATATTATTAGTTTGGGTATATTGCCCAATTTCCTGAGGCGTAAAAAGGTAAAAGTAGTAGAAATATTATCGGGTTATATTTATTTTATATCACTAAATGCAATTTTTCAATTTATTATGATTCAAACATTAGGCAGGGAAAATGTTGTGTTTCGCTTTCTATACAGAGTTACAGATAATGATGCGATGTTTAGATATCATCAGCTTGCGAGGGTTAGGACATTTTATAATGAGCCTGGCTTTATGGCAATACACGTTGCCCTTATTTTTATTGTCATTTTATTTATCAAAAAAGAGATACCAATGAGCCTTCATATCGCTTACTTAATATCAGTAGCGGCGACAGTCTCTTTATCTGCTTTGTTTGTTACGGCAGGTATTTATTTAATCTATTATTGGGACGCTAAACGAAGAAAAAACATCCTTAAAATGCTTGTTGGTGGAATCGCTATCATGCTCCTGTCTGTGTTTGTTATTATGAAAGTAGACTTTATCCGTATCCGATTTTTAGGATTTATTACATTAAATGACCACTCAGCCATTTTAAGAACATTAGGCACATTCCATTTTTTGGTGGATACACCTTGGTACGGAACGGGAATAGGGAACAATGCTCTTTATTATAAGAGTCTTGGCTGGGGAGATACTTTTTGGTATTCGCAAGGTGGAGAGGCATTTAATGTTCTTGTAGTAGCAGCTTTGACTATGGGCTATATTGGGTTGATAGGTTTATTGATATACCAGTATTCATTTCTTAAACATAATAAAAAGCTTTTCTTAGCTTTTTTGTTAACTCAATTTGGATGGGGACTTGTCTTTTCAACGCCGATATGGACATTTCTTTTGATGTGTTACTTGGCTATGGATGAGGAAGCTATGTTATTGCAAGATGAATGCTGTCCATATATGTCTAAGAAAAAAATATTTTACATAAATAGTGTGCGTATATAAGGTGAAAAGTAATGATAAATGTAATAGGGATTGGATATATTGGATTGCCAACAGCATTGATACTTGCTTCACATGGTTTAGAGGTTGTTGGTAGTGATTATAATAGTAAGCTTGTTGATACATTAAATAATGGGCATATGACATTTAAGGAAGATGGACTTGAGGATTTGTTCCAATCTGCCATTAGTGCGGGAATTAAATTTAGTAGCTCATATCAGGTGACTGACACTTACATAGTCTCTGTTCCAACGCCATATGATCGGTTCAGTAAAAAGGTTGACCCGAAATATGTGATCTCCGCCGTAAGTGAGATAATTGAGATTGCTCTGCAAAGTGCGGTAATAGTTATTGAATCTACGATAAGTCCTGGAACTATTGATAAATACATAAGGCCAATTCTTAAAAAGGAGAACAGAGAGGACATTCAACTAACGCATGCCCCGGAGCGTATAATTCCGGGGAATATGGTCTATGAGCTTATGCATAATAACCGCACTATCGGAGCGGATGATAAGGCGATAGGAGAGAAGGTAAAAGAGCTTTATGCATCTTTTTGCCAAGGTGAGATAGTAGTTACTGATATCAGGACAGCAGAGATGACAAAGGTCGTGGAGAATACATATCGAGCTGTAAATATTGCTTTCTCAAATGAACTGATGAAGATATGCCATCATGACAATCTTGATGTGTATGAGATTATCCGAATCTGTAATCTGCATCCAAGGGTAAACATCTTGCAGCCTGGACCTGGCGTGGGCGGACACTGTATATCAGTCGATCCTTGGTTTTTAGTGGGTGATTATCCGAATCTTGCCAAAGTCATTGATGAGTCTATGAAGACGAATGATGCTATGCCTGCATTCGTTCTGCACAGGATTTATGACATTATGAAAGAGAAAGGGATTAGGGATTTGGCTCGTGTAGGATTATATGGACTGACATACAAAGAAAATGTAGATGATATGCGAGAGAGTCCGACATTACAGTTGCTAGAATCTCAGAAGAAGCATCTTGGCACACCGCTTAAAGTTTATGATCCCTTTATCAAAGATGATAAGATTGAAAACCAATACCATGATTTTAATGATTTTTTAGATAGTGTAGATATTGTAGTGATCATGGTTGGGCATGACGAAATTAAAAACAATCAAAGAAAATTGAGAAATAAGATTGTTCTTGATACTAGGAATGTGATCGATGAGAAAAATTGTGAAAGATTTGTTTTATAGATTTGTGGTATAGCATATAGGATGAAAGTTATGAAAAAAAGGCAATTAATCGATAGATATAAAAAATCTGCTATCTTTAGAAAAAGCATTCTAGGCTCTATGATTATTGGATTAACTATTGTTTTTTTGGTTTTTTATCATTTTAGAGGTCAAGATAAAATAAACCAACAAAGTTGTTTTGCAGGAAAGAATATTGTAAGTGTTGGAGACAGTATATTTGCTTATAATCAGGGAGATACATCAATTTCATATCATTTATCTAAGTTGAGCGGAGCAATATGCTACAATTGCGCTTTTGGCGGAGCTATGCTTTCTGATGAAGGTGAGATTCCCAATTATATTTCATTTCCACATATAGCGGATTGTATATGCAAACAGGATTTTTCGGATATAGAGCAATATGTTGATTCTCTAGAGGGTGTTCCTGAATATTTTACAGCTTCGACAATTCCGCTCCTTAAAAAAATAGATTTTGATACAATAGATATACTCACAGTCGAATACGGAACAAATGATTATAATGCAGGAAAGCGAATCGATAACGAAGTAGATAAGTATGACACAGAAACTGTGTGTGGTGCGTTACGCTATGGGATTAAAGAATTGAATCAAAGATATCCTGGATTAGATATTATTGTAATAACACCCATATGGCGTTATTATGCCAATGGAGTCCAATGTGATTCAGATCGTGGGGGGGTAGTTTAGAGGAATATGTTGAGGCGATTGATCAATGCGCCTTGTCTATGGGGTGGAGAACGATCGATATGTTCAGTTTGTTTCCTGTATCAGAGAATAACATGGAAAAATATCTTTACCGGGATGGAGTGCATCCAAGCGAACTGGGGACGCAGTTGTATGCACAGGTGTTGTATGGACAAATGGTTATAGAGAACAGGGACATAAAAGAATAGGATAGTAATAATGAAGATATTATATGTAGCGCTTTCCATGAGAGGAATGGGAGATATAATAGATGGCGGTCGCGATGATAGAGGACTCCCATCATTTGTATATCCTTTAAAGGCATTTATAAAAAATGGACATGAAGTCAAAATTATTCTTATCTCAAGTCATCGCAAGCCTATCAATATAAAAGTGGGCTGGTTGAGAAATGAGGATGTCATATATAATTCTAATGTTGACATTGTGTCTGGCAATCAAGTAAGAAGACTTATAAATAAAACTAAAGAAAGTATGAAATTATGTGAAGTAATAAACAAGGAATTGAAAAAGGGTAATTATGATTTTGTGTACTGTCATGGTAAAGCTGCTCTTTTTGGTAATATAATTGCAAATATACGTCATGTTCCTTGTGGATATAGAATTTATGGGACGATGGATATGTATAGTATGATCAAGCGAAAAGGTATAATATATACAATCTTAAAATATCCATCGTACTTTGTCCTTTTTAACATAAAAAAAGAATTTATGCTTATTACAGACGATGGCTCTCGTGGCGATTATGTGGTAAATCGAATAAGAATAAAGGATAATTATGACGTTTATAATTGGAAAAATGGTGTTGACAGAAATTTTGATAACATTGAAAGAAGTCATTTAGATTTGCCACAGAAATCTTTCTTATTTACAGCAGGCAGAGTATGTGTTCCAAAGAGGCAGCATAAGTCAATAGAGGTATTGAATGCATTGGTTAGAAGCGGTCATGATCTGGATCTCGTTATAGCCGGTCCTTTAGTAGATATAGATTACTACAAGAGGTTAAAGGAGATGGCAAAAAAAATGGACATTGAAGAAAGAGTTCATTTTCTAGGCGATGTTCCTAGAGATTTAATGCAAAGGTACGCGCATGAGTCTATAGCTGTTTTATTATTTGCAAGAAGCTCAAATCTAAGCAATGTATTTATTGAATGCGGGATGGTAGGTTCCGTTATAATAACCTATAACG
This sequence comes from uncultured Eubacterium sp., assembly GCA_947385775.1. Taxonomy (GTDB): domain Bacteria; phylum Bacillota; class Clostridia; order Lachnospirales; family Lachnospiraceae; genus Eubacterium_J. The sequence continues at coordinate 9,101 of CANDMI010000075.1, forward strand.
AAATGCCTCTACAGGAATTTATATCGGATGGAGTAAGTGGATTCTTTGTTTATCATTCGATTGATTCAGTAAAAATTATAGAAAAAATATTGTCTAAGAATAAGATGGAGCTTGATGAATTAAAAAAGAAAATACGGATGACTATGGATGAAAAAATGTTGACTTGGGATGAAAGGTGTGAAAAGGAAATAGCTTTGGTTCAAAGATATGCTGCTAACGGGTGATAGATTAAGATGAGATTTGCATATACCTTAAAAAAGCTAATGCGAGCAATTATTAGAGTAGCTTTTGGAGTGAAAGGTGGAGAAACCATCAAGAGCGCGATAGAACGAAAAAGGATACATATAATTCGGCTTCTAGATAAACGTAGAATATCAAAGAAAGAATTTAGGAAGATGCTTAAATACGTAGGTCTAAAAAGAGGCGATACTATCATTATACATTGCGGATGGAGAGGATGTTATTCTCTGGATATGTCGCCAGAAGAAGTTATTGAAATCTTTAGGGACATTGTTGGTGAAAATGGATTGATCTTAATGCCAGCATATGGTGAAAGCGCAGATTATTTAGATATCAGAAAAACTCCTTCGCATGCAGGAGCGCTATCCGAGATATTCAGAAAAATGGATGGGGTTGTTAGAAGTAGGCAACCGCACTTTAGCATGTGTGCAATTGGAAAAGGAGCGAATGAAGTTTGTGATGGACATGATAGATGTGTTTATTCTTTTGACAAGTGTTCTCCATATTATAAGGCAATTAAAAAATATGATGCTAAGGTAATCCTTATGGGACTTGATAAACATTCTGTAAAAACACCCGTATATCATTTAGCGGCAGTAGAGGCGATAAAAAACTCAAAAAAATATGAAGCAATATATGACACTAATGAATTTGGAAAAGTAATAGACAAGGATGGCAAGATTATAAATGTCAGATATTTAGTCAGAAATAAGAATTACATAAATAATGACAAAATATTTTTAAAATTATTGTTGGATATACATCCTTGCGCTGTAAAGAAATATGGTTTCAATATTACAGTTATTGATGGACAGAGATTATATGAGCATGTTTTGGACTTTTGCCAGAATAATGGTGATATTTATAGAAAGGTAATAAGCGTAATTTGAGCTTTTTATGGTGCAAATAATGATGGACAAAGAAAAAATATTAGAAAAAATAGAAAATTGCGCTATTGTTGTAGGAGTTGTCGGTTTAGGATATGTGGGACTGCCTCTTGCAGTTGAAAAGGCTAAGGCGGGATTTAGAACGATAGGATTTGATGTGCAGTCATCTAAAGTTGACATGGTAAATCATGGTCAAAATTATATTGGAGATATCGTTGATGCTGAACTTACGGAACTTGTAAAGAAAAATATTTTGTCTGCAACAGATGATTTCTCTTTCATAAAAGACGTTGATTTTGTGGCTATTTGTGTACCTACCCCTCTTAATATTCATCAAGAGCCAGATATTAGCTATGTTAGGGATTCTGCAACAGAGATATCCAAGTATCTTAAAAAAGGAACTATGGTCGTATTGGAATCAACCACCTATCCTGGTACAACGGAAGAACTTATTAAACCGATACTTGAAAAAGGTTCAGGATTGAAATGCGGTGAGGACTTTTATTTAGGATTTAGTCCTGAACGTGTGGATCCAGGTAATCTTATATATAAGACAAAAAATACTCCTAAAGTAGTAGGAGCTTGCACTCCTGATGGCGCAGAAGCTATAAGTGCAATGTATAGGGCGGTTCTTGATGGAGAAGTATTTACGGTGTCAAGCCCGGCAGTAGCTGAGATGGAAAAAATACTGGAAAATACGTATAGAAATGTGAATATAGGTCTTATAAATGAGCTTACCCGCCTCTGTAATGAGATGGGTATTTCTATTTGGGAAGTTATAGAAGCGGCAAAAACTAAACCCTATGGTTTCCAGCCTTTTTATCCGGGACCGGGACTTGGTGGCCATTGTATTCCACTTGATCCGTACTACTTAACATGGAAAGCAAGGGAATATGGATTTCATACAACTTTAATAGAGAATTCTATGGTTATCAATGATTCACAGCCTGAATACTGTGTGGAAAGAGTTATGCACATCTTGAACCGCCAAAAGAAAGCTGTCAATGGCGCAAGAATACTTATGCTAGGCGTGGCCTATAAGAATGATATCGATGACTACAGAGAATCTCCTGCAATCAGAGTAATGAAAGAACTGAAAAAAGTCGGAGCAGAAGTAGAATATTATGACCCTTGGATTCCAGAGTTTAAGAATATGTATGGGTTAAGTGCAAAAGGGCTTCGAGAACTGACAGAGGATGTGGTAAAAGGAGCTGATCTTGTAATTGTTACAGCAGGACATCATAATATAGATTACGAGATGGTTCAAAAGAATGCGAAAGTTATATTTGATACAAAAAATGTAATGGTCAGAATAGTACAAAGAGACAACATAGAGGTTTTATGAAAGTTTTGTTTTTCTTATAACGTCCAAGCGCCAGGCTAGAACTATTAACGGTCGTGGGGGAATGCATGGGCATAGGGATTTATCTGTATCATAGAAAGAGAGGACTAAATTTTTGAAATATGCATTAATCGGCTGTGGACGCATCAGTCCAAACCATATAGCGGCGGCTAAGAACAATGATCTGGAGTTTGTGGGGCTCTGCGACATAGATGAGAGGATGCTGTACGATAAGGCGGCGAAGTTTGATTTAAAAAACGTTCATCAATATCATGATTACCAACAAATGCTGCTGATTGAACAGCCTGATCTTGTAGCCATAGCCACAGAATCAGGAAAACATGCGGCAATAGCTTTGGATTGTATAGATGCAGGATGCAATTTGATCATTGAGAAGCCGATAGCCTTGTCCATGGCTGATGTAGATGCGATTATAAGAAAATCAAAACAAAAGGGAGTCAAGGTCTGTGCTTCTCATCAGAATCGGTTTAATAAATCGATACAAAAGATACGGGAGGCGCTTGAAAGAAATCGTTTCGGGAGAATGCTTTATGGAACCGCTCACATAAGATGGTGCAGAGACTGGGAATATTACGCAAGAGCTAAATGGCGCGGTACATGGGAGCAGGATGGAGGAGCTCTTATGAATCAATGTATTCACAATATTGATCTTCTCCGATGGATGATGGGCGATGAGGTGGATGAGGTGGTGGGAATGACTGACAGGCTTAATCATCCATACATAGAGGCTGAGGATTTGGGATTGGCAATTGTAAAGTTCAGGAATGGAGCATATGGCATGATAGAGGGTACCACGGATATCTATCCCAAGAATCTAGAAGAGACACTCTATTTGTTTGGAGAAAAAGGTACGGTGAAAGCGGGAGGGACATCTGTAAATCGTATTGAAGAGTGGAGATTCGCAGACGCGCTTGACGAACCAGAGGAAGTGATTGCCCAGTTTAGAGAGGATCCTCCGAATGTATACGGCTATGGGCATGCTCCGTTATATGCCGATGTGATTGAGGCAATAGAGAAAAATAGAGAGCCTTATGTTGACGCAGAAGCAGGAAAGAGGGCGTTGGAACTTGTTTTGGCAATTTATAAATCAGCATTCGAAGGATGCCCTGTGAAGCTGCCTTTAATGGAATGCAGTACTGCTGACTTTAAGGATCAATTTTAGGAGAGATGAAATTTAAAATGAGAGAAGTGCAAAGATGTTCTAGATGCATAATGGATAATTCGTCGGATAAAACCATTACATTTGATTCTAAGGGACAATGTAGGTATTGTAATTCGATGTTGTCTATAAAAGATAAAGTCTATTTTGCTAATGAAGAAGGAAAGAAAAAATTAGAGAAAATGGTATGCAATATTAAAAAACATGGCAAAAATAAGAAGTTTGATTGTGTACTAGGATTGTCAGGCGGATTGGATTCGTCTTATCTTTTGTATAAATCACATGTATGGGGGCTTAGAACGCTTGTTGTGCATATTGATGATGGATATGACACAGACGTTACAGAAAGTAATCTAAAAAAATTAATCAAAAAGACCGGTTATACTTATAAGGTAATAAAGCCTGATACAAAGCAATATGATGCATTAACGCTTGCTTTTATGAAGGCGGGTGTACCTAATATTGCTATTCCACAAGATAATATATTGTTTGCCTTTTTATATGCTTTGATGAAGAAATATAAGATTAATTATTTGTTGAGTGGAGGCAATTATTCAACCGAATGTATATTACAGGAGGGAAATACACACAGAAATACGGATCTTGTGCATATACGCGATATTGAGAGACTTTTTGATAAGGATAAGACGGATAAGCTCCGGTTTGTTTCTACCACAGGTGTGCTGTTAAATAGATATTTATTGAAAATTCAGAATGTTTATCCGTTGAATTGCTTGGATTATAATAGAGATAGGGCTCTTAAAGAATTGAATGAGTTTTGCGGTTTTGAATATTATGGGAGGAAGCATTTAGAAAATATATTTACGGCTTTTGCCCAGCTTTATTGGTTTCCTAAGAAATTTGGCGTTGATAAAAGAACATCTCACTTGTCCAGTATGATAGTTTCTGGACAGATAACAAGAGAGGAAGCGTTAAAGGAACTTGAAGAACCGCTTTATGATGATAAACAAATGGATGAATATATTGAGATTATTATAAAAAGGTTAGGAATAACACGGCAGGGGCTAGATAAAATTGTGGATGCGCCATCACATCAACATGAAGATTATAAGGTGGAAGACAATAGTTTTAGATATAAGGCAATAAAGATGGTAAGAGATAGACGTATGAAGAAAAGATTAGCGAATTAAGAAGAAGTTTTTGGAGGAATTGATGGAATGGTTGCAGGTGATATGGCCGAAGTGATCAAAAGGATAGAAACAAAATATGATGTAAGCCAAATTAGATATGAAGATACGTTTATCTGGTCATATCTTAGAACATATCTGTTTTTTTCATATCAGAATAAAGAAGAACCTATTTTTAGAAAAAAAGTAAGCCATGTTACAAAGGCGCTACGTCTGATCAGGGCTGTATCAAAAACGGATTTTCGCTTATTCTACAAAAAAAATCCAATAATTATGTTTGTTGATGGCGATGATGTATGCACAGTTGATGGGAAAAAGAAAACTAAGTTATTTGAGACTGTACGTAAGATGTACAGAGATAAATGTGTTCCAATACGGATTCCCGTTGAAAATATAAAAGAAACGCCATATAAATATTTTATAGATTCTAATATTATCAGCTACCAACTTAGAAGGGAACGAAAAAAACTGAACTTTGATGAGAATAGATTAAAGGGAAGAGAAATAGTTAAATCGATTTTACTAGAATTGGACATTCCTGATTTTGATTATTTAGATATCATAAAAAAAATATTGGCAGCTAAAATTTATTTTAGAAAATGGTTTCGCAAAGTGAATCCCGAAAAGATATTTGTTAGTTGTTATTATGATTATAATAGAATGCCTGCAATTTCAATAGCCAAAGAAATGGGGATCAAGACTATAGAATTTCAGCATGGTTATATTGGATATGATCATGCCGCATATCGGGCGTATGGTTTATCTTCAAGAGAGGCGTATCCAGATTATTATCTAAGTTTTGGGAAAAAATTTTCAGAGATTATTTCAGAAGCAATATACGCTCCTGACTCTATTTTTGAAGTCGGCAATGGTTACTTGGAAATTATGAGCAGGAGAGACAAACAAAGCAAGGAATTACTACGAAAAAAATATCCAAGCGTCAAAGGAAAAAAGATTATGTGTATTATAGGAGTTGCGATGGAATACTATGATATGCATGCGATTAATCTTGGACTTAATTTACTGGATATGACAGAGGGATTTGCTATTGTGTTCAAACCTAGGTATGGGAAAGTGTACAATGTATCTCATAAAGATTTTTATTTCGAAGACGATATGGATGTATACCAGTGTATGCAGGCAAGCGATGTGACGCTTACAGGCATGTCTACATGCGCATTTGAATCGTTGTATTTAGGAACTCCTTTAGTTCTAGACAATATAGATAATTTTGCCAAAACTAGATTTGAAAATTATTTTTCAGATATCAAATCAGCAGTATATGTGAATGAAAATGATGATATTGTTGAAAAAGTTACAAAAGTTATAGATTTAGATAAAAATTTTGTGAGAACAGAAGGAAGTTTGTTTTATGCGACAAATAATAAAAAGAGAGTAAAACAAGCGCTTTCTATAATTGACAATGTGTGAAAATACGAGATTTATGTTGATACAGAAGAATAATTGGGGGGATAGGATTGAAAAGTATTAGCCGATATCTGATGGGAGCCGGTTGCAGAGGACTGCTTGGGAAAAATATACTATATTTGTCTTGGTTAAAAAATGCACATATCAAATTAAAGAGACGCAACCTGAAAAATAAAGCAATTTGGAAAAAGAGGCTTTGTGATTTAGAAAAGGAATATAAAGAAATAAGGCTTCATCTGATTCGGTCTGAAAGGATAGGTGAGTGCTTAAGCATTTATTTGAGAGCGGAACGTGATGCTAGATATAACAAACGTAGGGGAGTTCTGGATCTTTTTATTCCTTCCGATCCTTATGGCGAGAGAAATAAAAGGATGCATAAGATCATGGGCAGGCATATTTCGATCGTAGATGATGATAATGCTGATTTTTGGTTTTATGTTATAAAAAATTACAAGAATATAGATTATAAAAAACATCTATTTGATTACAAAGAGCGCGCCAATCTTGGTATAATGGGATATTTAGATTCGGATTATACCAAGCAGACTTTGGAGCTTAATTCTTCAGAGGAGAAAGAAGTTAGGAAAAAATTCAAGGTAATGGGACTTGAAAAACCATTTGTTTGTATCAGTTCTAGAGATTCGTTATATTTAAAAAAAGCTGAACCAGATGCGGACACATCTTATCATGACTATAGAAACTCAAGTATAAATAATTGCAAAGGCGCATCGCGTTATCTTAATGCTAACGGAATAAATACAGTTCGTATAGGCAGATATGTGGAAAAGGGCATAAATATCGAAACATGTATAGATTTTGCCTCGGATTATTATGATGAACTTGTCGACATTGCGCTTTCAAAATATTGTAAGTTTATTTTATGCGATGATAGCGGCATTTACTTGCCTGCTTTTATATACGGAACGCCAGTCGCTATAAAAAACATGACGGTTTTGGATACACAATCATTTGGATGCGTACCAACCATAAAAATGGGGCTTCATATATTTAAAAAACATTATTTAATTCATGAAAAAAGATATCTTAACGTAAAAGAGTGCCTCGAATGTGATAAGGATTGGGATGGCAAGGGTGATTATTTCAAGAAAATTGGAGTAGAGCTTCACGAAAATACAAGTGAAGAAATTGAGGCTTTGGCTCGTGAAATGAATGAACGAATAAATGGAACATGGTTTGATACGCAAACGGATATCAGACGTATAGAAAAATACAACTATTTAATAAAAGAAAACTTAATGCGTTATGGTTTGATTGATAATTTAACGCCTCACACTCAAATAGCGTCATCATTTTTTAGATTAAATCCGTGGCTGATTGATGACATTTAAAAATATGTTTCAAAAAGGCAAAAAAATCGAAGAGATAGCGAAACCAGCCATTTTTTTAGATCGAGATGGCGTATTATGCGAAGAAAGGGGCTATCTTCATGAATATAGTGAAATGAAGATATTTCCATATTCTAAATTTTGCATACAGCAATTTCATGATAAAGGATATTTGGCGATTGTTGTATCAAATCAAGGCGGGATAGCAAAAGGATGCTTTGATCTCAATGAGCTATTGCTGATGAACGATGCGCTAAAAAATTATACGCTTGTTGATGAGGTTTACTTTTGTCCGCATCATCCAGATGGCGTCATACCAGAGTATCATGTTTTATGCAGCTGTCGAAAACCGGAATTGGGTATGGTGAAAAAGGCGTGTCAAGATTTTAACATAGACATGAAAAGTTCATATATGGTCGGAGATAGAGCTTCTGATATATTGTTAGGAAAAAAGGCAGGGATAAAAACGATTCTTTTGGAATCCGGTTATGGGACTGGACGCTTGGAAGAACCAGTTAAACCAGATTATATATTTCATGACTTACGCGATGTAGTAAAATTATTGGAAAGGGACCATAAGTAATGGGTAAGATAGTCACGAAAGGACAGTTTAAGAATGAGATTAGGCCGAAGTTAAAAGAAGGAAATAAGATAATAGCCCTTTGCCATGGAGTTTTTGATCTTATCCATCCTGGCCACATTATACATTTTGAGCAGGCTAAGGCTATGGCGGATATTCTGGTGGTTTCAATAACGAACGCAGATTATGTTAGGAAAGGTCCAGGGAGGCCTTTTTTTAATGATGAAATGCGAATGAAAGAGCTTTCTGCTATTGAATACATCGACTATGTGATGATTTCAGAGGGGTACACCGTTCATGATATTATAGAAGCAGTGGAGCCGGATATTTACGTAAAAGGATCAGAGTACAAGAATGAATCTGGAGACATCACGCAGAACATTCAGCCGGAACGTGAACTTGTCGAAAAGCATGGTGGCAGAGTAGCATATACGGGAGGACAGGTTTTTTCATCCACGAGGCTTATTAACACTGGATTGTCAGGTCTTTCGGATGATGTTATATCATTTATGCACGGGTTCAAGAAAATAAACTCGATGAGTGATATCTTGAGTTTATCTGAGAGGATAGAAAAGCTGAAAGCGCTTGTTTTAGGTGATTTGATCATAGACCGGTATACGTATTGCGCTGTGATGGGCATGATGAGCAAAGACATGGCATATTCTGCAAAAGAAAAATATACAGAGGAATATCTTGGCGGTTCCGCGGCCATTGCCAGACATCTCTCATCGTTTTCGGAAAATGTTACGCTTATGAGCGTCATAGGTGATGAGGATGAACAAAGGCTAAAGATATATGATTCCATTTCCGAATCGGTGCATCTGAAGCTTATTAGCAGTCATAAAAATCCTACAATTATTAAGCACAGATTTCTCAATAAAGGAGGGAAAAGAGAAAGTTACCAGAAAGTTTTCTCAATTAACAATATAAGCGAGATCAATGAATATGAAGAGGACGTATATAACGAACTGTATGAGAAACTTGACTCTGATATAAACAATTATGATGTTGTTTTTCTGTGCGATTTTGGTCATGGTATGATGGCTGAGAAAATAAGGAATCTGGTACAGGAAAAAGCAAAGTATCTTGTTTTGAACTGTCAGACAAATTCTACCAATCGGAGTTTGAATCCGATTACAAAATATCATAGGGCAGATGCGTTTTCGCTTGACCAGGCAGAATTGAAGCTTGCATTCCCTCAGTTTGCCAGTGATGAGGAAAATGGACTTTTTAAATTATCACAATATCTTGGCGGACAAGGTTGGCTTACACGGGGATCTGACGGCGCATATGCCGTTAAAGATGGGGAAATAGTTTCGTGCCCGGCGCTTACGCTTTCCGTGAAAGATACGGTAGGGGCAGGGGATGCTTTTTATTCTTTATCAGGAATATATAGGTTTGCGGGAGCTTCTGAGGAACTTGCCATGTTTATGGGAAATATCGGAGGAGCTTTGTGCGCAAACATTGTAGGAAACAAAGATTCCGTGAAAAAAGTGGATACTTTGAAGTTTGCAAGCACACTGATGAATGTATGAATGCCAGGATTGGAGGTAAGCTGAAATGATTTCTTTGGTAACGGGCGGTTGTGGCTTTATAGGATCGCATATGGTAGACAAGCTTTTATCCGAAGGGCATAGAGTCAGGGTAATCGATAACTGGACTACGGGACATCCAGAGAATTTGGATCACGTAAAGAATGATAGGAATTTGACAGTTCACCATATGGATATACGGAATATGGAAAAGATAAAGCCTGTATTTGAAGGCGTGGACTATGTTTTCCATTTGGCGGCGCTTGCGGATATCGTGCCGTCCATCCAAAGACCATGGGATTATTACGCGTCTAATATTTTGGGAACATATAATGTAGTCGAATGCGCAAAGAGCGCAGGCATAAAGAAGCTGGTATATGCGGCGTCATCATCCTGTTATGGAATTCCGGATGAGTATCCGACGAAAGAAACGGCGGAAATCAGGCCACAGTATCCTTATGCACTGACAAAACGCTTGGGAGAAGAAACCGTTCTTCATTGGGGACAGGTATATGGCTTGCCTGTAATCACGCTTCGCTTGTTTAATGTGTATGGAACGAGGTCTAGAACACCTGGAACCTATGGAGCTGTTTTTGGGGTGTTTTTAGCTCAAAAGCTTGTAAATAAGCCGTTTACAGTAGTTGGCACGGGAGAGCAGACCAGAGATTTTACATACGTTACGGATGTTGCCGATGCATTCTATACAGCTGCGATGAGTGATGTTGTTCAGGACACTTTTAACGTGGGAAGCGGAGATACTTACTCCGTGAATAAGCTTTGCGAACTATTAGGCGGTGAGATTACCCATATTCCGAAGAGACCGGGAGAACCGGATTGCACATTTGCGGATACTACAAAGATAAAAAATGTTTTGGGATGGCAGGCAAAAGTAACCTTTGAGCAGGGCGTGAAGAAGGTTCTTAATAATATTGAATATTGGAGGAATGCGCCTGTATGGACTCCGGAAAGTATAGGAAAAGCAACAGAGGACTGGTTTAAGTATCTGGGTTAATTTTTACGATATTATATTTTTCTCCGATTATTAACTGGGAGATTTTGCTGTGTCATCTTCTTTTTTGGATTTTGGAGAATATGAGATATGGAGCAGAAAGGTATTGTGGACAGGATAAAGGACTTAAAAGCAGATGTGCTAAGGATGTTCTATCATTCGGGTACAGGGCATCTTGCATCTGCGTTTTCATGCATTGAGATTCTGACAGCCGTTTACTGTTGTAAAGATGAATGTGACAGCGTGATATTGAGCAAGGGACATGGGGCGGCTGCCCTGTATGCCATTCTTGCGGATGAGGGATTGATAGAACACGAAGAGCTTGGAACGTACTACGATATGAACTCAAGGTTACTTGCATTGTCTTCACCTACATTGCCTGGCATATCGATTCCGACAGGTTCGCTAGGTCAGGGAATCTGTTATGCCACAGGAATCGCAAAGGCTAAAATGTTGGATGGAGAAAAAGGATGCATATTCTGCATAATCGGCGATGGAGAAATGCAGGAGGGATCTGTATGGGAGGCGGCCATTTTTGCTGCGGCGCAAAAACTTGGCAATATGATCGTGATATTAGACTACAATCATATTCAAGCAGGGC
>CANDMI010000076.1 GCA_947385775.1 uncultured Eubacterium sp.
CTTACATCCCGGAGCCGGAACATCCAGACGGGCCTGCTGCCTGTTTCCAGCGTCCGGGAGGCAAAAAAACCCCATTATTTTGCCGGATAACGCCCTATTATTTATACAATAGCTCCCCACTCCGTGAAAAGTAACTTAAAAATATCATAAATGTTTCCTTTGGTAACTTTTTTTATTGATTCTCATTTCCATTCGTGATATGCTTAAAAAACCACTGTATCAAGAATTGAAAAGGGCGAACGTGGCCTCACTGAACTAATAGCTAAATCTATTAGCCGTGGGTTCAGCGTTGATCACATATAGTTGACAACTGGCGTGGGAGAAATGTTCGTCGATTCTGGAAGAAAGCAGTCTCTTTGAACTCAAGGGAACGCCAATCCCTTTCCACACAAATTTCATTCGTGTCATTTCCGTTATTGACTATAATATAGCATCCGGAAAACTCCGTTGATACTTCTGAAAGTATGGAGGGATTGCGCATATTACAATCTTTTGCAGGTACATTGCCCGCTGATTTCGATTATAAAAAAGAATTGGAGGAAATGAGTGAGGAAAAATTATTTCACTGAAAACCGTAGGCGATTACTTCTCGGAATTTTGAAATTTCTCCAGGTCGCAAATGCCAGTCATAAAAATGTGCGACATGCCTTAGAAAGAAATGATTTTCCCGATTTTAAGGATTGCTTGCAGGATGAATGCGCTACACAAAACCATGCAGACTATATCATCACCCGGAACACCGACGATTTTTCAAACTCAAATGTACTTGCAATCACTCCGTCAGATCTTTTAGAAAAATACAATCTTTGACGGGACCCATTCCTCCCTGCCCCGCACGGAATCCCGCATTTCCTCTTCAATGCCAGATTGACAATCACAAAGCCATTCCAGTATATTTAATTCATAAAACAGCAAAATCGCAGATATGCAGGTGAATAAATATGAAAAATACCCATAGCATTGAATTTTATGCTGGAAGCAAGGAAGAACTGCTTCCCGATTTTGAAAAAGATTTTCCCTATATCGCTTCGAGGGCAGAGCTTGACAAATATATAGGGCGTTATGTGCCGTGGCACTGGCACAAAGCGGTGGAACTTTTTTACATGGAAAGCGGCAGCTTGGAATATAATACGCCGAAAGGAAAGCTCTTGTTTCCTGCCGGAAGCGGCGGCATGGTAAATTCCAACGTACTCCATATGACAAAAGCAATATCACAAAGAGAACAAAATATACAGCTGCTTCATATTTTCGATGTTTCCCTGCTTGCCGGGGAACATGGAAGCAGGATTGAGCAAAAATATATTACGCCTGTTATAACAGCCTCGCAGCTTGAGATAATCCCCCTTTTTCCGGGCAATGCGGCGGAAGAAAGTATTTTGAAACTTATAGCCGCATCATTTCGTTTGTCCGCTGATGAATTTGGATATGAAATAAAACTGCGGGAAGCCCTAACGGAAATATGGTTCATGCTTTTTGAACTATCCCGCCCTTTGCGTGAAAAGACAGGAGGCCATAATAAAGCCAACGACAAAATAAAGCTGATGATGATATACATTCATGAGCATTACGGGGAGAAAATCTCTATCCCGGAACTTGCGGCGGCCGCATACCTAAGCGAAAGGGAGTGTTATAGAGTATTCCATGACTGTCTGCACATGACGCCCGTAGAATATATAAGGGCTTACCGTCTGCAAGCCGCCTGTCAGATGTTAGCAAAGGGGCAGGAATCTGTTACCGTTATCAGCCATGACTGCGGTTTCGAAAGCAGCAGTTATTTTGGAAAAATTTTTCGGGAATATGCACATTGTTCCCCCACAGAATATCGGAAGAAATGGCAGAATAGTGATAAATAAGGGCAGAAATGAAATAGTTTTGCTACGCCCTTTGCACTATAATAATAACTGTAAAGTAAATCAGCTATTTACAGATTGCTGATCTGTCTGTAAATATTTCATCATAAAGGGGCTGGACGGTTTATCTGCCAGCCCCACCCTTTTGAAAGGAGTTAAAATGGAATTAAACATTCCGACCGCGGAACTGGCATTAAAGGAAGCGGCAGAATCTAATCCGGGGGCATGGGCAGACCATTCCCGTTATGTAGCGAAAGCCTGTAAAAATATTGCGTCACAATGTAAAGATTTATCTTCGCAACGGGCGTATCTTTATGGGCTGTTACACGATATCGGACGTTTTTCCGGAGTGACTTCGGAAAGGCATCTGATAGACGGCTATCGTTACTGTATGGAGCGCGGGTGGGAAAAGGCTGCGCAGATATGTATATCCCACGCATTTATGATACAGGATATTGATACTTCGATCGGAGAATTTGATGTCAGTAACGAGGATTACCTGTTTATGAAAAAGTTTGTCGAGGAGGCTGTATATGATGATTATGACCGTTTAGTGCAGCTATGTGACTCATTGGCTATGCCCACGGGGTTCTGCCTTTTGGAAAAGCGATTTGTAGACGTGACAATACGGTACGGCGTTCACCCGGCGACAATAGACAGGTGGAAAAAAATTTTTGAGATAAAAGAACTGTTTGAAAATCAGATCGGCTGTTCTATTTATACCTTGCTTCCGGGCGTTGTGGAAAACAGTCTTCGTTAAGGGAGGGATATTATGTATTACGAAGCAAGTGATTTTTTGGAAACCGCGGACAGCGATACGTTAAAGCAGATCGCCCGCACAAGGAAATTGACAAGAGAATATTATTTTTCTGATTATGAAGATACGGAAAAAAGGTCTGCCATTCTCCATGAATTGTTGGGGGGAATCGGAGAAAATGTGGCAATCGACACGCCTTTTCATTGTGATTATGGAAAAAATATTTTTTTGGGAAATGATGTAATCATCAATATGAACTGTACCTTTGTGGATAACAAAACTATCCGAATTGGCGACAGGGTTTTGATTGCGTCAAATGTGCAGATTTATACATCTTCACACCCGGTTTTGCCATGGGAAAGGCTTGTGCCGGATTGGAGAAAACGCCGGACAACATTTTTTAGAACCTATGCACGTCCGGTAGAGATAAAAAATAATGTCTGGATTGGAGGCGGCTGTATTCTCCTGCCGGGAGTAACCATAGGAGAAAATAGCGTGATAGGGGCTGGAAGTGTGGTAAACCGCCCTATCCCGCCTAATTGTGTCGCGGCAGGAAATCCTTGCAAAGTGATACGTTGTTTTGATACAGACATGGAAAGGCGGCAATATGAAGTATAAGCATATCGTGTTTGACATTGACGGCACTTTGATCGATACGGAATATGCTGTCTTACATTCCTTGCGGGATACCATAAGGGAATTATCGGAAAGAAAGATCCAGCTCTCTGAACTAAAATTTGCATTGGGGATTACCGGAATAGACGCTTTGAAAAAACTTGAGATAAAAGACATTTCCTATGCAATGGAATTATGGAATAAAAATATGTGTAAATATACAGATACCATTCAAGTATTTGACGGAATCCCCAGCCTATTGAAAAATCTTCTAAAACTGGATATCGAAATAGGGATTGCCACCTCAGAGACAAGGGAAGAATTTACACATGATTTTTGCCGGTTTGGCATCAGCAATTATTTTAAAACAATCATATGCGCAGACGATACGCAGGAACATAAACCCAATGCCGCGCCGCTTTTGAAATATTTGGAATTATCAAAAATTGACAATAGGAAAGCGCTTTATATCGGAGACAGCAAATATGACAGTAAATGTGCAAAAAATGCGGGAATTGATTTTGCTTTGGCTGTATGGGGCAGTCATTGCAAGCACATAAGGGCAGATTATTTTCTGGAAAGGCCTGCCGACTTGTTATCTGTGATGGCTGCTATAAATTAGGAACTGTATGCAAATAACCTACATCCGTCGCGCCGGATTTTTCTTTGAGTGCGCTGTGGGGAAATCAGGCGCCAGGCCTATTCCCCATCGCCCAGCGTGCGGTTAACGCTATAACTCCCCCATTCTCCTATCGCATCTCTTTTTTATCCACACGCCTCATTAAAATAACCGCTAATACCGCCGATAAAATCCTTGCAAAAACCGTACTCCACCAGATCATGATCTGCCCGCCAAACAAAGGCGGCAAAATAAGCATAAGCGCCAGCATAAACAGCGGTTCAATAAAAGTCAAAACATAGGAGAATGCGCTTTTTTCTGTAGCATAAAAACTCGCGGTCGTAATGCGTAAAATTGCAACAAAAGGCACAGAAACCAAAAAAATCGGCATTATTTTTGCAATTTCCGCATTCACAAACTCCGACGCTCCAAACAATACGCCGAGGCTCCCCTTCGTCAAATATAGTATAATGCAACCAATTAAAGACAGAAACATCGCAAATCCAAACGCCATTTTTCTTGTGCTTTTCAGCCTGTCCAGATCCTTCCCGCCGTAATGCATACTAAGCAACGGCTGGCTTCCGTCGCCCACGCCTTGCAGCACCAGATATATAATGCAGATGACATACGCGATACAAGCGTAGGTAGCAATGGCAGGCTCTCCCCCATATGAAATGGAAAAGCGGTTTATAATAATCAAAGATATATTCGGCGACATAGCAAGTCCAAAGGGTGCAATCCCGATCTTTAGTATGGACGCGGATACCTTTCCAAGCCTTGAAAAGGGAATGCTTAGCGTAAACTGTCCTTTGCGTATAAAATAGGCAAGCGCGATCAGCATAGTCGCCCCCTGCCCGGCCACCGTGGCCCATGCCGCGCCAGAAACGCCCTGCCCTAATACCCATACAAACAGATAATCGAGAATAATGTTGGTAACAAAACCCGCAACCATAGATACCATTGCGTAAAAGGAACCGCCATGATTGCGGATAAAAGGCACAAAGCCCGTTCCGATCACTTGTAACGCGGCGCCAAAAGCGATAACCGCAATATATTCTTCTCCCAATGACAAAAGCTCGCCGTTTGCCCCCAACAGCCTTAAGAGAGCTCCTTTTAAAAGGAATGCCGAAACCGTCAAAAGGGCGCTTGAAATCATGAGCGCCCATATGGCCCCGGCTGTAAATTCCCTTGCCTTCGCTTCCTTTTTTTCCGCCTTGTAAATGGAATAATAAATTGCGCCCCCCATTCCAATCCCTGTGCCGACCGCCTGAATGACCGCCACAATGGGATACGCGATATTAACGGCTGAAAGCCCCAGGTCGCCTATGCTGTTTCCCACGAAAAAACCGTCTACAATCGTATAAACTCCCGACAGGGCAAAAGACAGTACCGACGGAATGACATACTGAAAAAAAGTCCTTACATCATGCATCCGCTTCATCGCTTCCGCCTCCTGCCTTGCCAAAAAGCTTTACAAATAAAGCCATATTTTCATTTAACTGTTTCATACGCTCTATGCCTATTTCCTCTACCGCAAACAGTTCCGCTTTTCGCAATTCGGAAATGATCGCATCCGCGTATTCCTCTCCTGCTTTTGTAAAACGAATCACTTTGTTCCGCTTATCCGCAGACAGCGGTGACAGCTTCACAAGCCCCCTGCGCTCAAAATCTTTGAAAACCATGTTGACCGTCTGCTTCGGTATCAGCCACCTCTGGCTGATCTTTTTTTGCGTACAGCCGTTTCCGCCATCGTGAACCGCGCATAACACTAACAGGCTGTTGACTGACAGCCCATGGGCTTTCGCCCATTCTTCGTACACATAATTATACTCCTGCCATACGGCATAGTATTTGTTTAACTGTTCCATAAAAACGGCGTTGTCTATCATTTTTGACCTCCTTAACCAAAATTAGTACAGTTCTGTACCATTTATAGTATAGTCCATAAATGTACTAATTGTCAAGGTAGGAATTTTGCACAAAAAATTTCCCTGTGGCAGCTTTTTGCGCGTTCCAGGTTTGAGCCGGGACGGTCACAAACGACGGAGATTTTTTGGCTTCATGCAAAAACCGCCCCCTACACAAACGGCACCGGCATTCCTGCCCGGACTACGCTCTCCCTCTCCACAAACCTCCCGTCGATCATATAAACCCCCGTACTGTAATCCGGGTTTTCCAGCTTGTGGAGTAAAATATGGATTGACCTTTTCGCCATCTCCTTTGTATTGATCTCGTATGTCGTAATGCCGATCTTTGGAAACGGCTCATTTATAAAATTATCAAACCCAACAATCGATACATCCCCCGGCACGTCATAGCCGCATTCGGTAAGCCTGCGCACCATCACCATTGCCGCGATATCGTTGTTGCAAAAAAACGCGGTGGGCATATCCTCCTTTTCCGGCAGTAAGTAATGCCTTTCATAATCGCTCTGCCCGGTTTCCCGGTCGCGGTCGTCGATGACCCATTCCTCCCTGCCCCGCACGCCATGCTGCATCAGCGATTTTACGTAACCAAGATAACGGTCGTCAATGCTTGCGGTCGCAAGCCTGGTTCCAACAAACCCGATTTTGGAGTGCCCCATTTTAAACAGGTAGTTTGTCATACGGTACGCCCCCATCATATTGTTGCTCACAACGGTGTCGTAATCCTCCTCATCCGTCAGCGTATCCAGCAAAATATACGGCAGCCGGATATTCCTGCGCAAAAACTGCGCATACCTTAAGCTGAACGTACCCATAAAAACCACCGCGTCGACCTTTTCCCCGGTTATGATCCTGGGCATCTGGTTATGATGCTCATCCGCAAAGCTTATGATCTCAAGCATCGTAAAACAGTTTTTACGCATAGCCCGCTGGGAAAGCTCCTGGTATAAATGTAAATAAAACGAGGTCGGCCCTCCCAGGTAACGTTCCGCCACCACTACGCCAATCGTATAGCTGCCGCGCTGCGCGGTTTTTTCCTGTGGCGCCTTTACATACCCCATTTCCCCGGCAAGCTGGCGGATCTTTGTGCGCATCCCGTCGCTGACCCCTTTTTGTCCGGACAACGCCTTGGACACCGTTACGGCGCTTACGCCTGCCTGCTGTGCGATGTCCGCTAATTTAACTGCTTTGGACATAACAATACCTTCCTTTTACGCGTTAAAAAATTCGTCCAGGTTTTTCTCAAGGCTTCCAGCAAGGCCCGTCAGCCCCGCAACCAGCTCGGTCAAACCGCCCATATCCTGCGCCATCTGTAAGGCCGCGCTCTGCGCGTCCTCCGACACCCTGGCATTGTCTGACGCAAAGCCCGCAAGCTGGGTTATGATCCCGGACATATTATCCTTTGCCGTATTCATATTCGATACGTTTTGCTGCATATCCGCCTCTACTTGTGTCACGGATATAATATTTTCGTTTAATTCGTCAAAAATCCCCTTTGTTTTTTGTACATTTTCCTCTTGCGCCTTTAAAGTCTGCTCCACCTTTTTCATAACCTGGAGGATGCCCTCTGTTTCCTGTACAAGGGACTGGATGTTTTCCCCAATCTGCGCGGCGGAGCGGTTCGATTCCTCCGCAAGCTTTTGGATCTCCTGCGCCACCACCGCAAAGCCCCTGCCCGCTTCTCCTGCCCGCGCGGCTTCGATGCTGGCATTTAGCGCGAGCAGGTTTGTTTCCTCCGCGATATTGGTTATATATTCCGTCACGCTTTTGATATTCTGCACCGAATCATTCGTAACCTCCGCCTGACTGCTGATTTCCATTACAATCTGCTGGGAATACTGGCTGCTTTCTAAAAGCCGCTCTAATATGGCCCTGCTTTTTTGCCCAAGCTGCGCCATATGGTCGGAAATGTCGTTGATATCCCCAATGCGCCGCAGTATTAAATCAATCGCTTCATTCGTAAGCTCCACGTCCCCCTGGGCGCGGCCCGTCTGATCCTGCTGGCTTTCAGCGGTCTCATTGATCCTAACTACATTATGGCGCATCTTTTCGGCAGACCGGGTTGTGCGCTCCGAAGTCAGGTTCAGTTTTTGCACCGCCTCTCCAAGCTGCACTACGCCGGCCTGGGTGTCATTTAAAATATTCCCGACCTTTACCCGCAGCCGTTCCGTGCCCACCGCAAGCTCCCCAAACTCATCCCCGCGCTTTACGCCTTTTAAACGCTCATCCGACATATCCCCGTTTGACACCTTTAAAAGCGCCCTGCGCACATCGTGCAACACCCTGGTCAGCCCGCCGATATACCAATAAATCAAAATACAGACAAGCGCCAGTATGACCGCGCATCCGATCACGCTAAACAAAATATACTGGCGCAGCGTATGGTCAAACCGCCCGGTGGTTTCCGACGCCATCAGCGCCCCGGCTACTGTGCCGTCCCCCGGCTGCGTCACCGGGATAATGTATGCATGGCACATTTGCCCGTCGATTTCAATATTGCGGTACCAAAGCTGCGCGCCCTGCCCTATCGTGTAATCCGTAATATTTTTCCCGGCCTTCATGCCTATCCACCGTAAGTTTTCCTCATTGCAGACAGATGTCATAACCGCCGTATCGTTAAAGAAAAAGGTAATGTCCACCCCGGTCTGTTCTTTTAGATTGTCCACCACCGACACTTCTTTTGAAACATTAAAATTCATGCCACGCCAGACGTTTCCATCGTCCTTTAACGCATAATCCCCATAGCCCTGGCTGTTGTACAGATTCATGGCGGCGATCGCGCTGGACTTTAGGCTGCTTTTGATCTGTGTATACATGCCGGAGCGAAACTGCACAAGGCCAATGGCTAAAGTCAGCGCCGTTAACGCCATCAGGGGCAGACAGCATAACGTCAGCATTTTTTGTTTAAACTTCATAAAAATTCCCCCTTACATCGACTCCGCCGTAATCACCGTGACCCCGGTATCGGTTTTGGTGTCTGTCTGCGTATAAGAGCCATCCAATGCCTGGACTGCGATTTTTAGCCCCTCATACCCCATAGTCTGCGGGTTTTGCTGCATCGTGGCATACAAGGTGCCGTCCGACACAAGGGAAAGCACCGCATCCGAGGTGTCAAACCCGACCGCTACGCAATCCTTTGCCCCGGCTTCCTTTATTTCTTCTCCAATGGCCGCGGTCGTGCCTTCGTTTGAGCCGAAAAATCCGACACAGCCGTCGGATACGCCTTTTTTTACCGCTTCTTTCACATTTTGAGCGTCATCCTGCATATAGACCGTATCCGAGGGCGTATACCCGCTTCCTTCAAACGCTTCCCGAAACCCTTTTTCCCTTGCGACGCAGGAAGCCGTGTCTTTCGTAACGCCCATAATGCCGATCACACCGCTTTTTACGCCCTTTTCCTCCAATGCCTGTTTCATCGTCTCCCCCGCTTTTTTTCCAGCGGCTTCGTTATCCGTCGCAAGCGCCGTCACACAGCGAAAATCTGCCGCGCTGTCCACATAGACAATCTTACAGCCCGCTTCTTCCGCTTTTTCCAGACTGCCGTTTACCCCCTGGGCGCTGTTTGCGGCGATCAAGATCGCGTCCGCCCCGCCGGCCACCGCCTCGTCAATGCACTTGCTTTGCAGCGCGTCGTCATGGGAATCCGGCCCAAGCCACTGGTAGGTAATATTGCCAAGCTCGCCGATGGCCTGCTGGCACCCTTTGTCAATGGACTGCCAATAGCTGTCCGTTAAATCCATCGTGATCAGATAAACCTTGTAATTTTCGGACGCCGTTTTATCCGATGAAGCGTTTGCATTGTCCGCAGCGGAATCCCCGGTATCCTTTGTCTGATCTAAAGCCGCCGAAGATTCCATCGGTTTTTCCGGCATAATGATTTCCGGCGTGGTCTTTACGCCGCATCCGCAAAGCGCCCCGATCCCCAGGCACATGCAAAACGACAACAGCTTTTTTCTCATTTATCTTATCCCCCTTTTTCGCTTATTTCACTTATTTTGCGACCTCTTTTTTCCGATACTGCTTTTCCAAATAGAGCTGGTCGTCCGCATGCGCCAGCGCGTCTTCCAGCCCAAACGTATCTTTCGGCCCTACCACGCATTCTCCGACTGACACGGTGACGTTGTATACCTTGTCGCTGGACGCGTTAAACCGCGCAAACTGCTTATGAAGCTTTTTTGCGGCTTCCCTGCCGTCCCCTACGTCTTCATATTCCAAAAGGCAGGCGTATTCATCCCCGCCAATACGCCCCGCAATGCCACGGCCCTCTACCAGTTCCTGCAAAAACCGCCCGATCAGCTTTAACGAAAAATCCCCTTCCTCGTGCCCGTAACGGTCGTTTATAATTTTTAAGTTATTCATATCCACATACAAAACCAGCGCCCGTTTGGACTGCTGCCGCAGACGGGCAAACAGCGCCCCAGCTTCGTCGTAAAATCCGCGCCTGTTTAAAATCCCCGTCAGCATGTCCGACTTTGAAATATTATCCAGCTCAATATTGTGCATTTTAAGCGCCGCCAGGTTTTCTTCCAACTGCTGCTGTATCGCTTCATTCATTTGCAAAAGGTGCAGCATTTTGATCGCCGCGCTGATCTGGTTCACTAAAAATTCCCCATTGACATACATGCTCTCATGCATGTTGCAAACCAGCGCACCATAAACCATATCCGCGGAAAACAACGGCAGCAAAATCCGCTCAAACCGTTCATCCGCAGGAAAATGGCTGTTTTCAAATAAATCCGCGACATCCATTGCCTGCTGGTCCGCCGGAACCGTATGAACCTCCCCCTGCCACAAAACCGCCTTTAAATACAGCTCCCCTTCCGGCTCAAAATCCTCGCCGTACAGATGCAGCTTCGGCTCCGGCAGCAGGCAGATGCATGCGTTTTTCACATGCAGCCAGGACAGGTTTTTTAAAAGCAGCCCATAATTTTGCTCCCTTGCCTTTTCAAACTGTAGCATATTTTGCACAAACAGCTTCATCTCATAGCTTTCCTTATCCTTTTGCTCTGCAAGGCTGCCCGAATGCTGGTTCATGGAAAGGATGATTTTTTTATATACAGATGTATAAAACTCCCGCAGCTTAAGCCGCGTCAAATCGTCCCTGCATTCACCCGAAAGCTTTCGGTAAATCCGTTCCAACACCGTCAGCAGATTATCCATATCGGCATAAGCCGTCCCACCAAGGTTTAAAAATTCATCCACATACGGCATCCTGTCCGAAAATCCCTGCGCCCCGGTTTCTGACTCCGGCCTGGCGGATAAAGCCTGTATCATATTTTCATAGCTTATTTTAAGGAGGCTTATCTGCTCCTGCCTTTCTTCATGCAGGCACCAGTAAAACACGTCGTTAAAGCCCGTGTCCCCTTCATTTTGCCCATAAACGTCCCGCTCCTTTTCATCCCATGAGCGGCTGACGGAATCCCGTTTTACAAAATGCGTCTGTACAATGCCATCCTCCGTCTCCTCCCCGCGTAGTATTTTAAGCGCGATCCGAAGCGCCTCTTCCCCGAGCTTCCCCGGGTCCGCCCGTACGGAAGAAAGGGACGGGTTTGCCTTTGCCGCTACAATCGTATCATCATACCCAAACACATAAATATCCTTGCCAGGCTTTCGATTCCTGCGCTTTAGCTCCTCATAAAACCCGATCGTCGTTTCATCGTTCACACAAAACACGGCTTCCAGATCCGGATTCTCGTCCAACAGCTTCCGGAAAGCCGTAACGCCCCTTCTGGAATAATCCCCCTCCACATACATCCGTTCCTGAAATGGAATGCCGTTGCTTTCTAGCGTCCGTATAAACGCCTGCCTGCGCTCACAGCCATCCGTATTTTCCAGGCTGCCGCCAACCATGCCAAACCGCCTGCACCCTTTGCGGATCAGATACTCTAACCCTTCCCGGATGCCCTGATAATTGTCAAACACAACATGCCGGTATCCTTCCAGCTTGGATGCCAGCAGCACGCAAGGCACACCCGCATACCTTTGCAGCATCCCGCGTATCCGCCCTTCCGTCGTAAAGCACCCAATCGTCCCCGCCGCCACGATCAGCGCGTCGATATTTTCCTTTTTTAAATAAGAAAATATGGTGGTATACTGGTACTCGTACCGCAGTTCCTGATTACCGGACAAATCACGGTCTATGTATTTCCCCGGCACGACCACGATATTCACATCCGCCGCCTTCGCTTCCTGCAACACCCCTTTGCAGACATATTTTGTAAACTCATCCAAAATCCCGCTGACAAGCAGGCCTATGGTATATCTTTTCTTATTTATTTTCCTTTCCATGGTCACTCCTGTTTTATATTTTGGTTTAGTAATGGTGTATAATTACCTTTTGTTTAGCTGTGTTTTAAAAAGTTATTTTCAATTATTATGCACAAATATTAGCTTTTATTTAAGTTATTTTAATTACAATATATACTAGGTGATTTCATTTGTCAATGATGGATTTGGCAGATTGCTGAATTTGCTGAATGATATTTAATTTGTAGCTAACCGGACGCTGGGGGAAGGGGGACTGGCCTGGGCTTTGGCTCCCATTCCAGTATGCAACAAGCTCTAAGCATTCTGCTTTTACTTTTTCACTGCCGGACGGACGCGGCGCCCAGTCCGCCCCGGCTTCGCCGGAAGCGAAAGGCGCCGCTCTCGGCTTCGCCGCCTGTGTTTCATGCAGAATGCTAAGAGCTTCTAGCATACTTACATATGTCGCCAAAACCCAGGCCAGTCCCCCTTCCCCCGGCTGGGTTTCATAGATTTTCACATTTTAACTGCTGTCGTTAATCTTTGAATATAGTGATTAATTTATCATAATCTAAGATGTGTCGCTCTTATTTAGAAACAACAGAACATTAGAAACTGTATGTAAATAACCTAAATCAGTTGCGCCGGACAGCATGCCCCTTGAGTATTTTTCTTGGATAGCGCCTGATTTTTGGACATTTCTTTCAAGTGCATAGCAGGCGAAACATAATGTCACCTACCGTATGAAATTTACGCTTTTATTCATTTAGCGCAACGCTTGTGAAAAACAGCCAGGCCGGGCAGATTCCCTCTCCAAGCGTCCGGCATGCTGCATCAGCAGCAAATTTCCATATGCGGCCTGCGCATAAAAAGGGATAAGCCGCCATTTTCATGGCGGCTTTTTTGTACCCGGTAATCAACCAGGAAGGATTATATTGGTACAGGATTTCTCCTGTACATAAAGGGAGGTTAACCTATACAGTGTGACTAACAGAAAACTTTCAATCGGAGAGAAATAATGTATGAAACACCGTATAGATTAATTTAAATTGATTATATGGGAAAGTCTGATGTTTGTCAACATCTTTTTTCGAATCTATCGCAATTTATGACATGTTCACAACAAATTATGCCATCTCCACCGCAAATTATAACATGTTCACAACAAATTTTGACAGTTTTGCTTCCTATACGCCGTCAGAACGCCCCGCCTTAGATTTAGATTTAGGATTTAGATTTAGATAGAATAGAAAAAGATACTCCATCCTCATACACCCCGCCAAAAAAATACTCTGCCATTTGCGTATCCTGCTGATAGACAATTGTCCACTGAGTCCGCCACTCCCCCTTACTTTTCGAGACCTTCGACATTGCGTCCCTCAGCTGTTCGCTTGAAAGCCTCCCGTTGTTTTTTTCCTGAATATCTAAAAGCCGCTCGTACCGCTCTTTTGCGCTCGCACCGCCTGCCGCCAAATCCCCGTTTGCAAGGTTAAAATTCGTAACGCAGTCTGTATCCACGCTGACCATTTCCCCATCTACAAATTCCACGCTGACCGATTCTCCTGACGCGTCTGAAATGGCAAGATGGTGGCTGATCCCGGCTGACGCATGGATGTCATACTGCTTTAGCAGGTTTACGGCCTCATCCACGGTCGCCGCGCGATTTAGCAAAAGGCGGATCGCGGTCGTCACCGTAAGGTCAGGCTTTTGGGTGTCTGCCTCCTTCATTCCGCCCTCGTTGACCTCTAAATCCGCGACGCAAAGCCCCTTTTCGTTAATCCCGTCCATCGGGACGTAAACCGCCGCGATCGCCAGCATTTTATTCCAAAAAACATCCGGCGCTTCCTGCGGATCATTCGTAATATTTTTAAAATCACAGGTGGAAATGGACGCATAGCCATTTTTTGGAATGCATTTTACAATGATCGGCACGGAGCCATCCCAGTCAAAATTCCTGCCCCACACATGGCCGCCCTTAGCGTCCCGCGCAGAGAGCACGCTGCATTTTGGCCCCTTATTTGTCACATCCATTTTGTAAAATCCCTTGGAGATCCGTTCTGTCAAAAATGCGCTGACCCCGCCGTCCGATGAAGCCCCGCCTGATTTTAAAAACTCTTCAAAATGATAATCCCCCTCCACCTCCATGTAATAAACGTCATCCCGCCCTTCCAGCAAATGAATGGAACCTGCGATTTTTAGTTCCTCATGGAAAAGGGCATACGCCCCCGCCGCTATCATAAACATTGCCGCCACTGCCGCTATCGCAATCACTTTCCGCCATTTCCGTTTTTGATTCATCGAAACGCCTCCTAAATCCTCTTTCTTACTTAGGAAATGTAAAAAAATCCAGCGTAATTTTATCAGGTAACTTTATCAGATTATTTCTTTACAATTCCTTACAGCCCCTTACGGTATTTTTCCTTCAGCTTTTGATTCATCGCATCCGCCTGCCGCTTCCACAAAATATAATTAACCGCATAAGAAAACCCATAAACCCCCGCAACCGATAAAAACATCATAAGCACGCCTTCTACGTTCAGCTCCATCCACCCAAATTTCGTCCCAAACAGAACCATCACCACGCACAGGCAGATATAATGCAGTCCGATCGTAACCATTACCGCCACCCCTTTTTTGACATCTATGATCTTCCAAAAAATAACCGTAACCACCGTCGTCACAAACGATGACAGTAGTATTTCCCATAACGTGGTTTTTGGAATATCGCCTTCATTGAATATTGAAAAATTAACGGCGCAAATAATCAAAACTCCGGTGGTGATCGCGATAAACTCTCGAATAAAACTGCAAAACAGATTTAATATCTCAATTATTTTGTTCATTATAAACCCCTTATCCCGTTTCATTCCCATTCCCTTCCTTTCCGTCTTCGCGCGCGTTTGAAAAACAGCTTTCGCATGCCCTTAAAAAATCATGTTCCCTTTAACTCTAAATCCCAAGCTGTTTTTTCAACGCCGCTACATACTGACGCGAAATAATGGTTTTCTCCCCATTTCCAAGCGCCGCCTCAAACCGCCCGTTAAAAGCAGGAGTCAAATAAGAAATTTTGGAAAGGTTTACAATCGTGGATTTGGAAATGCGCAAAAAATCATTTTTTGCATAATCCTTTTCCAGCTCATAGAGCTTTTTACGCACCTCGTACACTTCCTTCTGACAGTATGCAAACACCTTGTTATCCACCGATTCAAAATAGAAAATGTCTTTGGGAGAAAGCATCACGATCCCTTTCTCGGAATACGCGGTCAGCTTTTCCCTGCCCATTTTGACCGCATAAATCAAATCCATAATATTGTCATCCAGTGAAGCGCAGCGGATGATAATTTCATCCTCTTCCCCCTCCCCCGGGGTCTCTATCGTAATCTTCATTCTCCGTCCCTATCTGTCCCGCTTTTTTTCCTTTTTCAACACGATCAATCCTATCATAAGAAAAAACGCGCCAAAAATCAAGAGCAGCGCAAGCTCCTGCCAGACATCCACCCGCTTTTCGCCAACCGAAAGGTCAATCCCCATGGCAATCCGATACCCTTCTGTCATCTCCTTTGGCGCGCCGTTAAAGGTTTTGCTTAAAATTTCCGCCGTCATCACGTCTCGAAACATCGCCGTCCCATATAAAACGGGCGTGCATTTCATCACATTCCCAATTCCCTCTGACAACTGCCCAATCGGCAGGTATATGCCGCCCAAAAAGCCCACCAGCGTGCCAACTACTGTGCCAAATCCGCTCCATGCGCCATCGGATTTTACAAGCCTTGCCATTACGTACATAAACGCCGCATACGTAAAAGAATTTACCATGATCATCCCAAGCAGCTTTAGATGCGCCGCAAACGTAAACGCTTCCATCCCCGAAGACACGCAATAAAGCTCCATGATCACAAGCGTAAGCGTGCATACCGCCACCGACGCCGCCCATGCCGCAAACACATACCCAAGCGTCATCGTCATACGTCCCACCGGCGCCGTCTCAATCGCAAAAATCCGCCCCGAAGCTTTGTCCTTTACCATAGAAGAAAACACCGACAGCGTCACCGTCACCGCGTTAATCGAAATCACCCCCGCGCAAGTCCATACCAAAATAAGCAGCTTCGCGTTTTCCCGATCCACATCTCCATCCCGCCCCGGAAGCGCCGACAGCAGTCCGGTTACGGAATCCGCCGTCACATCCCCCAGGAAAAACACCATCAGTCCAATGACAATAAACATCGATAAAAGGGAAAAGAACACCGCGCCTTTATCCCGTATGTAAATCTTAAAATTCCTCGCCGCAATCGCCATAAATTGCCCTGCCATAAATACTCTCCTTAATCCTCCAGCTCATATCCAACCGCATTCAAAAACACATCGTCCATATTTCCAAGGATTACTTCGATTCCGTCTATTCCATTCATCTGATACATCCCATTTATCTCATTCTTTCTATTTCTCTCACTCTTCCCGTTTATCACATCCATTTTGCCTTTTAACGCCTGTAAAACCGGAATCGCGTCCATTGTGGATTTTAACAAAATCTCAACCCCTTTATGCTCCAGCCGCTTTACCGGAAGCCCAAAATCCAGAAACGGCCTTATTGCTTCAAATTTCGAATCCGAAAAATATAATCGCAATTTATCCATCGCATATTTTTCTTTTAGTTCAAAGATCGTACCCGACACGACGATCTTTCCATGATCCATAATAATAATTTTGTCAGCCCCCGCCGCTTCTTCCATATAATGCGTTGTTAAAAATACCGTTATCTTTTCATTTTTCCTTAACTCCTCGATCGTCGTCCACACATCCCGCCTGGTGGCCGGGTCAAGCCCTGTGGTTGGCTCGTCTAAAAACAGAATTTGCGGCGTATGCATCAGCGCCGCCGCGATCTCACATCTGCGCTTCTGTCCGCCGGAGAGCATCCGGTACTTTTTCTTTAATATTTCATCCAAATTTAAAATCTCTGATAAATACCTCAACTGTCTGACCGCTTGTTTTTTGCTGATCCCATGCAAAATCCCCCTGCAAAGCAGGTTCTCCCGGACTGACAGCATGTCGTCCAGGCAGTTTTGCTGGTATACGATGCCGATTTTACGTCGTATTTCCATATCGTTTTGCCCTACCGTATATCCGCAAAGCCTCGCGCTGCCGCCATCCGGCTTTAACAGCGTAGACAGCATATTGATCGCCGTCGTCTTACCCGCGCCGTTAATGCCCAAAAAACCGAGCATCGTCCCCCGCTCCACTTCAAAGGAAATATGATCAACCGCCGTCACCGCCCCATATGTTTTCGTAAGGCCCTGCACTTTTATAATGCTCATTTATTTTCCTCCCGCTCATAAGTTTTAATAAAAATAGCTTGCGCGCCGCTTTTGTTAATCATATATGAAATCAGGAGAAAATCAAGGGATTATGGAGTAAGATGCAGATTTTGCATGGTAAGCTGCGCTTTTTTTAATTCTAAAACGCCAAAAAAGAATTGCATCGCGCTCTAGGGATTGCAAAGAAGCGGGGGCCAAATTAGGCCCCCGCTTCCCATCTCCCAGCGTCCTGTTAAAGCTTTTTCCTACAACTGGAAGAATTGCAAATCCTCCTCCAGCTGTCCAGACATTTCCTTTAGATTTCCAGAAGCTTTTGCAAGCTGCGCCATCGTCTCGTTCAGCTCCGCCATAGAAGCCGTCGTTTCCTGGGTCGAAGCGGCATTTTCCTGTGAAATGGCGGAAAGGTTTACAATCACTTCCTCTACCTTGCCCCTTGCCAGATCGCAAATATCTGTCTGTTCCTTAATCTGCTTTGTCTCATCGCCAGATAAGCTGATGCCCTGCTCCAGCTTTAAAAACCGCTCCTGTGCCTGCACCAGTTTTTTCTGCTGCGTCTCCATGACCTTCGAAACCTCGTCTACTATATGCACCGTCAGGTCCGCCTGCTGCGTCAGGTCGCTGATGATGTGGTTAATGATATCCGCCGACTGGCTGGACTGCTCCGCCAGCATCTGGATTTCAGAAGCGACCACCGCAAAGCCTCTGCCCGCTTCCCCTGCCCGCGCCGCTTCTATACTGGCGTTTAAAGAAAGCAGGTTCGTTTTGCTTGCGATCGACGTGATAAGCGCCGTAGCCTCTTCAATCTTTTGCACCGATTCGTTGGTCGTATGGGTCTGGCGCGTCACCTGGGAAAACACCTGCACGGTATGTTCATTGGCTTCCCGCAGTTCTTCCATAAACCTTGAAGAATCCAGGCTGACCTGATGCATTTCCTCCGCCATGCTGCCAAGGCTGCCAACCGTATCCACAATCGTTCCAAAAGAACGCCCCATCTCTTCGATCTGTCCAGCCGCAGATTCCGACTCGCCAGCCTGGGTAATGGCGCCAGAAGATATGTCTTCCACCGCAGCCCCTATCCCAGCCGTCGTTTTTCCACTCTGGGACGCCATAATGTCCAGATTTTCCCCCGCCTGCATAACTTCCTTAGAAATCCGCAAAACCCCCGACATGACTTCCGAGAGCTTTTCCAAAAATTGATTGATCAGCTGACCAAACAGCGCAAACTCATCCTTGCCTTTCACCTTCGCCCGGACCGTGAGGTTGCCTCTTGTCATCTGGGACAGCGTATTACTGAAATTTTGTATATTGTAATTGATATTCCTGCTGATCATTACGGTCATAAACAAAAGCAAAACAAAGCAGCACGCTAATACCGCAATGATGAAAAGCCGCATATTGCGCTGTGTATGCGCCGTCGTATCTTCCACACTCTGTCGAACCTCTGACGTTAAGTCCGTTAACGCGGAAGATAAGCTGATATTTTCCGTTTTCAGCTCCAATACCTGCTCGTCCTGCTTTGCCATCGCTTCAAACATATCCTCTTTTGCGCCAAGCAGCTTCGCAAGCTGGCTTTTTTGCCCCTTATCCACGACATACGCTTCCAGGTTTTTATTCATCAAAGCAAACACAGCCCGAAGCTGCTCCGCTTCCTGCGTTACGTCCGCTCCTTCCACCACATGCTTGCTGTACCCTTGAACATCCTTGTCCAGGTGCGTCAGCGCGCTGTTAAAATCATATTTATCCGCAATCGCATAGGTTATCGTTAGATCCTGGTACGTGCCCGCTTCAAAATACACATCAAATGAGACCTTATCAAAGTCCTGGATTTCAAAATCGTCGATTAAAAATTGCAGCGACACCTCCTCCCAGCTTTCGTTTGCACGGGTAAATTTACTGTCCGCGAAAAGCGACGGCTCGCCTCTAAAATTCCCCGTATCATAAAACTTCATCGCTGTGCCGTAAGAGCCCTCCAGATCTTTTTTTGTCAACGCGCCAAGGTCAAACGGCTCCGCTTTTCCCCCTTTATAAAACTTCAGGTTATTCACCACAATCTTTCCACTATACTCTACGGCAGTCTGTCCAATGCGGATCAAAAACTTTTCCCGCTTCCCCGCATCCGGCAGTTCCTTTGTATATGTGCATCTGGCGTAACGTTTCCCGCCTTCTGTGACATTCGTTACAGCGCCGATCCCGTCCCAACCCCCGTCAATCCAGGAACGGTCGTCTAAAACCGCCTGAAAGCCCTGCTTTAATTCCTCATCCTGTGCAAGAAACTCCTTATAGTCCCCAATTTCCAACGTATATCCCCGCTGTGCGCTCAATTCCCGTATCGTGCTGTAGTTATCCTTACATTCCGACACTTTACTCTCCATCGATTCGATGTCCTGGCGGAACTTTCCGCCAGCGGATTTTCCCGCCTTCGCTACGCATTCCTCCATAGCCGACAGGTTCTCTACGATATTCCCAAGATAAGAATCATCCAAAAAATACAAGTAGGATGTATCCAGACTTTGGTTCTCATACTGGTACACATTGATGCGGTTCATTTGAGACAGCACCTCGTTATTGCGATTGTTGCCGCTCAATGAGACGATGCCGGAAACGCCTAAAATGATCGCCGCGATCATTGCCATCCCGCCCATAAGGAAAATCTTTCCTCTGACGCCCTGCATAAAACCCCCTCTTTTTTGTTGCTTTTCCTCCATGTTTCTTTCCTCTCCCTTTCCTTTCTCACATTAATTTATCTTTCTGTTACCCGTTTTATTAACTTTGTTTATTATAACAATATTGCTTAAAAAATTCAATATAAATGGCATTATTTTGTAAATTAAAAATAATTAATTTAATTAATTCCCAAGCCTTATTTTCTTCTAACCGTCGACGGCAAGCTTTCACATGCAGGCCTGCGCAATCGAGTAGGGAAGTTTTCTTCCCCTACTCGCGCGCCGAGCGCCCGTCAGCTTCCGCTGACAAATTTCACTTGGGCGCCCGTGCGCATAATCGAGTAGGAGGAAATTTCTCTGAATGAGAAATTCCCGACCTCTCACAC
>CANDMI010000077.1 GCA_947385775.1 uncultured Eubacterium sp.
TTACTTCTTGCAGCTCTGCTCTAAACGCTTTTTGTTCCTCTTTTACCTCTTGCAGCTCTGCTCTAAACGCTTTTTGTTCTTCTTTTACTTCTTGAAGCTCTGCTTTTACTTCTTGCAGCTCTGCTCTAAACGCTTTTTGTTCCTCTTTTACCTCTTGCAGTTCTGCTCTAAACGTTTTTTGTTCTTCTTTTACTTCTTGAAGCTCTGCTCTAAACGCTTTTTGTTCTTCTTTTATGACTTGAATGTCCCTTTTTATCGGCTCTAGCTCCGCTTTCAGCTTGCTATCCATCATTTCTGATATCGCAAGCAATAATTCATGATTCGACATTTTATCACCTCCCCGCATTTCCGATTGCTGATGCTGATAGTATATCACAATCCGAGCGCAAAGTCTATTTAATTAATTGTGTAAATAGAAATGAAAATTATAGTGAATGAAGCCACAGGCTCAACTGCAACAAATGAGGTAAAGCGTCAACATTACCTGGCCTACAAAGAAATAATTGAAATAAAAATAGAAATTTATGAAAATAGACATTTGCATTAAAGACTTTTACAACAAAAGACATTGATTATTTGCATTAAAGACTTTTACAACAAAAGACATTGATTGAATGATAGACAACCGCCATTGCCAGAAAATAAAAACAGATTATCATCATGATTCGAGCGCGTTTAATATCGCTTATCCATAAAAAGCATTTTCAAACACGCCTGATTCCCCCACCCAGTTAGAAATTTCAATAACGCTTTGGTGCGAAAAGAGCATTCCTTACTTCTATTTCCAGCCGGATGGGGTACCGGGCTATTTTATTTATCTGTATTTTATTTATCCATATTTTTTATTTTGGATTTTATGAATTTTTGCTCCCTAATTCAATTTCCAGCTTTTGCTCCTCATATCCGCCATCTACGGAACGCTGTACGGTAACGTCCACTTTATCGCCAGCTTTATAATATGCCAGCCTCCTTTTTAGGGTCTGCATACTTTTGATCGCTTTGCCATCAAATTCGGTAATGATGTCGCCCTTCTTTATGCCGCATTTTTCTGCCGGCGAATCTTCTGTCACTTCTGTAACGAATACGCCCTCTGGCATACCGTACATTTGTGAAATCGTCGCATTCACGTCCGCGCCGCTGATAATTCCAAAGTATGCGGCTTCGTTTGCGCCTGCTTTTTCTCTGTAAATCAGATCTTCGATGATCGGCTTTGCGGTATTTGCCGGGATTGCGAAGCCCATGCCCTCTACATCGGTGTCTGAATATTTGGAGGAATTTATGCCGATCACTTCCCCTTTGTCATTTAACAGCGCGCCGCCGCTGTTGCCCGGGTTGATCGCCGCGTCTGTCTGTATCAGGTCGTTTGTAAAGGTTTCCCCGCTTGATTCATCCTGCAAAGTGACTTCACGCTCTACCGCGCTAATTACTCCGGCTGTCACAGACTGACCATAGCCCAACGCGTTTCCGATGGCGATGGCATATGCGCCTACCTCGCATTTATCGGAATCCGCAAAGGTCGCAAAGTCAATCTTTGATAGGGTATCCTTTTCCACATCTGATTTTTTCACCTGGACAACGGCAAGGTCTGTGCTTTTATCCGTTCCCTTCACCTGGGCTGCTACCGTGGTATCATCGCAAAACTGAATCGTAAGCGTATTCGCTTTTTCAACCACATGGTTATTTGTAGCAATAAACAAATAGTCATCGTCTTCGGCTATAATGATGCCGCTGCCCTTGCTTGGCACCTCATAGCTTTGCGCCTGACCGAAGAAATTCCGGTACTGCACCTCGCTTAAATTCGTAATCGCTACAATCGACGGCATCGTCGCTTTTGCGATCGCTTTCACATCCACCCCCGCGCTGGAAGAATAGGACACCGTAGACAGCTCATTCCTCTTTTCGCTGCCCGAATCTGGAAGCTCCCGCGTCTGCTCCTCCTCCTTTGCCGGGGCCTCTGTCTTTTCCGTATTTGTGCCAAACAGGTTTCCCGCCGCGTAGCTTGCCCCTTCAAAAGCAGTCCCAGCCACAAGCCCAAAGACAAGCGCGATGGAAGCGCATTTTGCAAGCTTTACCGCAAATCCAGAATTTGCTCCCGCCGCTTTTTGCGCGCGTTTTTTCGCATGCTCCTCCTGTTTGCGCTTTTTAGCGTCGCTGGCCGTGCGATACTGCGCGTTCCCATCCCCATAAATATGGCTATAGGAACTGCCGGACTCTGTACTTTGGGCATCCCCATTCGAAGTCTGCTCCTGCGCCCTCCAGATATTATTCGGATTCTGGTTTCCTATATAGCTATAGCCATAGCTGGAATCCTGCGACACACTGGCGTTTTGCGTATTTTCCGACGCGCTGCCTGAATTATGGTTGCCGCTTTCATTATAGCTGTTATTCTCATTATAACTGTTATTTCCGCTGTTATTTTCATTGTAACCGTTATTTCCGTTATAGCTGTTATTTTCACTGTTATTTCCATTATAATTATTGTTTTCCATAATAAGAAGCCCCTTTCTTCTAATTGTTGTTACCATTCAGCCTGACCTTTTTGTATCAGAATCTGGCTCATTGGAAATTTTCCTTTGGAAAGCATTTTTCTAACGCGCTTTGGCTGAACTGTAACGGATTGTTCTCTGTGTTGTTTATAGATAGCAGTTTAGCGTGAAATTGTGTTTCTTTTGTGATTATTTTTGCGTTTTTTTGTGAATTTATTTAAAGAACAGAATCGAGCAGGGAAGAGCATCTTCCCTACTCGCCGCGCGGCCCGTAGCTGTGTCAGCGGCAAACTTCCATAATGCGGGCCTGCGCATAAAAGAAGCGGGGATCGCGCCATAAATGCATTCAATCCCCGTTTAAGCTTTGTTTAATCATACGCCCTTACACGCGCCGTCTTATTCCCGCTTTCCCTGACCATTGCCCGGTACTCTGCCAGGCGGCTGCGGGGTACGTAGACAGACGCTTTTTTGGCGATGCCGGAAAACGCGGACGCGCCAATGGATGTGATTTTTTCCGATTTGATCTTTACCTTTGTCAGCTTTTTGCATCCATAAAATGCCTTTGCTCCGATCTTTGTCGCGTTTTTTCCAATGTTTACCGTACGCACCTTTTTATTCTTGCTGGCGCATTTCGCCTTTAATTCCGTTACGATGTACGTAACGTCGTCCTGGCGGATGGCTTCCGGGATATTTATGGTGATCCGGTTGTTTGCCTTGCATTTTGTGTACTGCGCCGTGCCATCCCGCCAGCAGGTATAAAGATTTTTATTTATCGTGGCAATGGCGGCTACGGGGCTGTCGGGCTGCCCGCCACTATCTTCCTGCTTTGTCCAGACCGCGTTTACGAGCATATTTCCGGTGACGCTTGTAAACGCGCAGTCCCAGCTTAGGCTGTAGCCGTCCTTTATAAGCTCCGGGGCAGACGCGGCTTCCCCGTAGCGCACATTTTGCGATTTACATATCTCTCCGCCATCCAAAAAGGTAACGGTATAAAGCGCGACCTGTTCCGGCACGCTTGTAACGATCTGCTCCACGCTGACCGTCGCGGTCGCGGTTTTGGACAAGTCCGCCATCGCGCTGGCAGAGATGGAAAGCTTTTTTGCCTGCTCGTCGCTTCCTACGGTTAAGACTCCGTTTTTTAGCGTCGTATTCGCGCTCGTGTTTCCCGCAAGCTTCCATTCTACCGCCTGGGACGGATTGCCGCTGCCGGCTACGGATGCCAGAAAGGACTGGCTCTGTCCCGGATGCAGCGCGCAGCTTGACGGCGCGACCGTCACCCCGGTTACGGTAACTGTCGGCGTAGTCGGCGTGTTCGGTGTGGTCGGCCGCTGGGAGGTCTGCCCTGTCCCGATTGTATAGGCTTTTAAGCATACGTTTTCTTCCTCCGGCTCGTTTGCGGCATTCGCCGCTATCGGGACTGCCGTCTGGTCGCCCTCCACTTCCACCCGCAATTCTAACGTGGCATCCTCTTTTTCTATGGAAAGAGGCTCTGGCAGGAAAAACGTCCGCCAGCCGCTTTGCCCCATCAAGCCGCCAACGTTTTGCAGTTCCTCGCCATTTGCAAAAAAACGATAGGACGCGCCCGCTTTTACAAAAGTTCCGATCGCGGTAAGCTTTTGCGGCTTTTCCCCCAGCGCGTAAATCTGGCTGTAACTTTCGCCTTTTGTGTATTCCGATAAGCCTCGGTAATCCGTCTCATAAATTCGCTCACACAGCCTGGAGCGCTCGGTTACCTGCGTTACGGCAAACGCGTCCTGGAAGTAGTTTTCATAGGAGATCCAGTAATAACCGGTATTTCCGCCGATGCTGGATGCGTCAGCCGCCCCCCAGCTGTTTTTTACCAAAAAGGCTCCATCTGCGCGCGGCCGGCTCTGAGCTGTAAGCGTATTGGAAAAGGACTGGGCCGGATACTTGTCATTCCAGCCTACGACCACAACTCCATGGTTCACGCTGCTTGTGCTTTCCTCGGGATAGTAATACGCTCCGTTTTTTGTTGTCTTCGCACGCGACGCCGCGTCAAAATAAACGCTGACGCCCGCCGCGCCATATCGCGTTACCAGGCTTTTTATTTCCTCAAGGTACACCTGTTTGCTGTTTGCATTATCGTAATCGTATTTTCCAAGCTCTGTAGTGGCGCTGACGTAATAATCCATCTGCACGCCGTCCTCCTGGCGGACCGGCCCAAACTGCACGCCCCTTGTCCAGTACGCCTGCGCCTGGCGAAAGCTGCCGCCCTGGTTTAGGTTCGTAAAGCCGTACTTTCCGCTAAGGCACTGGATCATGTCAGATTCGCTAAAATCCGCCTGTAGCGCCCTGCCTGATTTTTTTAAGTATGTCTCCAAGACTGAATTGGCGACGTACGCCCAGCAATAATTATAAAACGACTGGTCCTCCACCTTCGTAGGATACAAAAGATGCAACGGGTCGTCGTTATAACGGGACGCGTCAGACGATACATCCGCCCGCGTCCGGACAGGCCCGCCGCCCACAGCCGGCATCCATAAAACCGCCGCCAATCCAAGAGCCAGTATTTTTTTCCATATCTTCCTTCGTTTTTCCATATCCGCTCTCTTTTCTATATGCAAGCTTTGTATACATATGCAAGCTTTTATACGCAAACGATCCTACATTTACTCCACCGTAACGGATTTTGCCAGGTTCCTTGGCTTATCCACATCCAGTCCCTTGCCTACGGACACATAATAACTAAACAGCTGCAATGGGATGATCGCTAAGGAATTGGTAAAAAAGCGGTTTGTCTTTGGAAGGTAAATGACGTAATCCGCCGCTTTTTCAATCTCGGTGTTGTCTTCGTTTGTCACCGCCATCACAAACGCCCCGCGGGTTCGGACTTCCACAATGTTGCTAAGGGTCTTTTTATACAAGTCCTCCTGGGTGGACACGGCGGTGACAAGCGTGCCTTCCTCGATCAGAGAAATCGTGCCATGCTTTAATTCCCCTGCCGCGTAAGCTTCGGAATGGATATAGGAAATCTCTTTTAGCTTTAAGGAGCCTTCCAAAGAGATCGCGTAATCAATCCCCCTTCCGATAAAAAACACATCCTTTGCCGCCAGATAACGGTTTGCGAACCTTTGGATATTCTCTTTGTTTGCAAGAAGCATCTGTATCTGCGCAGGAATTGCTTTCAGGTCCTTAATCATGGAAGCGAATGCCCTCTCATCCAATAATCCCCGTATTTTTGCAAATTTTACCGCCAGTAAATAAAGCGCGATCAGCTGCGCGGTATACGCTTTTGTCGTCGCCACCGCAATCTCCGGCCCCGCCCAGGTGTACATTACCCGGTCCGCCTCTCTTGCAATGGAGCTGCCTACGACATTGACGATGCCTAGCGTAAGCGCGCCGCGCTTTTTCGCTTCGCGAAGCGCCGCAAGGGAGTCCGCCGTTTCCCCGGACTGGCTGATGATAATTACAAGGGTGCCTTTTTCAATGATCGGGTCGCGGTAGCGAAACTCGCTTGCCAGATCCGTTTCCACCTGGATGCGGGAAAGCCCTTCCAGTACATATTTGCCCGTGATCCCCGTATGGTAGGCAGAGCCGCAGGCTACAATATGGATCTTTCGTAAGGAGCGGATCTCTTCGTCGCTCATCCCCAGTTCTTCTATTACGATATCCCCGTTTTTTAAACGCGGGTTTAAAGTATCCGTAACGGTTTTTGGCTGCTCGTTCATTTCTTTTAACATAAAGTATTCATAGCCGCCTTTTTCCGCCGCGTTGATATCCCATTCGATCGTCTTTTGCTCTTTTTCGATCTCTTCGCTGTCAATGTTGTAAAAATGGACGGCTTCGTCTGACAATACCGCAATCTCTTCATTTTGAAGATAATACACTTTCCTCGTATAGCGTAAAATCGCCGGCACATCCGACGCGATATAGCAGCCGTCCTTTCCCTTTCCTACGATCAGCGGGCTGTCTTTTCGCACGGCGTACAAAACTTCCGGATGGTCCGCAAAAATAATGCCAAGCGCATAGGAGCCTTCCACCCGGTGCATGACCTTTACAATGGCTTCCATCGGGTCGCCATGGTAGTAATAGTCTAAAAGCATCGCCACAACCTCGGTATCAGTGTCGGAACGGAATTTACAGCCCTTTGCCGCCAGCTTCTTTTTCAGCTTTAAGTAGTTTTCGATAATGCCGTTATGCACCACCGCGATCGTCTCATCGGTATTATAATGCGGATGCGCGTTGATATCGCTTGGCACGCCATGGGTCGCCCATCTCGTATGCCCGACTCCAGACATGCCTGGCATCGTATCGCCGCCATGGGTCTGCTCGTCAAGCGTCTTTAACCGCCCCGCTGATTTTTGGACATGTATCATCTTTCCATCATAGACCGCCATCCCCGCCGAGTCATATCCCCTGTATTCCAGCTTTGACAAGCCGTCCAATAAAATCGGCGCCGCCTGCTTTTTGCCAATATACCCTACGATTCCACACATATATGATGCCCTCCTGTTATTTTATATGTTCAGGCTCTTACGGAATAACGTCTCATAATCACTCGTGATCCGCTCCCAGCTGTAGTATTTTTCTATCCTGCTTTTTGCCTTTTTGCCGTATTCTATGCTCTGCTCCTTTGTCGTCTCCTCCGCCTTTTGTATCACAGACGAAAGGCTGCCTGGCTCCTTTGTCCAGTAAAGCGCGCTCTCCTGCGCCACCTCTTTGTTGAACCCAACGTCAAGCAGCAGATTCAGGCTTGTGGAGGCAAGCGCTTCCAATAAGCTTGGATTCGTGCCGCCCACCTCATGCCCATGGAGCGAGGCGTAAGCGTTTTCCCGCAGTTTTTTTAACAGCTCCTGGTCGTATACCGTGCCCGCAAAGCAGATGCGCGGATCGCTTTCAAAATCGGTCTGCGCCTTTAGCTTTTCGTAAAACGCGCCTTTGGCGTCCGTCACGAACACAAGCTTTTTCTCGGTTTTTGACCGCATAAATTCCCTGATCATCGTTTCGTAATTGTTTTCCGGCACAAACCGCCCCACCGACAGGTAATAGCCGCCCTTTTTTATTTCTTTTTCCTGACACCACTTAACCAGCTTTTCATCGTTGTCCGAAAGCGGGGATGGGATCACGTCCGCCCCATACGCGATAAATTCGGTGTCCGGATGGTATGACTGGTATTCGGAGCGGATATACGAGCGGATATGGCGGCTGTCGCAGATCAAAAGATCCGCGTGCTTTACCATCAGCTTTTCCGACTGCTTCCAGTAACGGCGCACCGGAGCGTTCCATTTCGCCCGTAAAAACTCATGCCCGTCCGGGTTTACATACAAATATCCCCCAAGCTTATGGATCTCCTTTGAGAAACTGCCGATCCATGGCCCGATGCGACATGCCAATATATAAAACACCGGATGCGGGATCTTCTTTTTTTTCGCGTACTGGATATAATAGCCAAGCGCTTCCACATCATACGCCACAGCCCTCGCCGCGCCAATGCGCCGCCATGGGAATACCGTGCAAAACGCCCGGCGGCATTTAAAATGCCTGTTTTCCTCGTCATAATCTTCCGGCTCTGTGGCGCATGCGACATGATAACGAATATGCAGCTCCGACTGGTATGCCGTCAGCTTATCTACAAACGTCTCAAAGCCGCCGTATGCCGCAGGTATTCCTTTACATCCTATGATAAATACATGCTGTATGTTCGTATTTTCCATATGGCTACTGTGTCCCCCCGGTGTGTAAATCGTCTAAAGCGGTGCCCGCCTGCGTCTTAAATCCCGATCCGTCGTCTGTGTCCGCCCCATCCTGCGCACTGGTGTCCGCAGGCTTGCTCTTTGTTCCATACGTGTCCGCCGCAACTCCGGTTCCGGCTCCATCCTGCGCGCCCAGCCCGGTTTCCGCCGTGATCTGCTGACTAAAGTTTTTCACCGTATTGGAAGGCGTATAGTTATAATCGTTAAACAGGTACTTATGCAGCTCCGTCACATTTGACACAAGGTCGCATGGCACAACCACGCCTCCTTTTTTCCCAATCTCTTTATACTGTAATTTGAATGGAAATCCAGTCGTGTCCGCAAGCTCATAGTTAAACATCTGGCTCGCCAGCGATACGATCTGCGGCAGAGAAAGGCTCGTGCTGACCTCTTCAAACACCGCGTCAATGATCTTATTGATCGTGCCGATCCCTGCCGATTTCGCCTTCGCGATCATTTTGGACAAAACTTCTCTCTGTCTTTGTGACCGTTTGTAATCATCTCCCGCCGTATAGCGGATCCTGCAATAGGACGTTGCCTGTACGCCATTTAGATTATAAGTCCCAGGCTCTGTGATCGTTTCCGACGGACGCTCTGTAACCTGCGAAGTTTCCTGGATGTAAAAATCCATCCATTTCGCCTCCGCCGCGTCAATCTCTACCTCAACGCCGCCCAACAAATCAATCGCTTCTGTCACCGCCTTAAAATCCACTACAATGTAATCCTGGATATTCAGATCCAGGTTGCGGTTTAACATGATCACAGACCGTTTCGTGCCGCCAATGCCGTGCGCTTCCGTCGCCTTGCCAAAATTATATGAGGCGTCGTCGCTCCTGTTTAAATACGAATCCCGGTAAACCGACACAAGGCGGACTTCTTTTGTGTCGTTATTGATGCTCGCGATCATAATGACATCGCTGTTTCCAGCGTCAAACGTGCCGTTGGAGCGGTTATCCAGCCCGAATATCGCGATATTCGTATAACCCCTTAACACTTCCTGCGTGGACTCGTCCAAGTCTGTATTTATCACGTCGTCGGTGTCGATCATATCCGTCTCATGGTTTAATTTCTGGTATTTCGACCAGACAAACAGCGCCGCAAGCACGGCCAAAAGCAGGATGATTTCGACGGTAAATATAATGATCCTGCTTTTTTTCTTCTTTTTCTTTGCCATTTTCTTTTCCTCCCGCTGCGCTTATCGGAGCAGCTGCCTGTATAAAAATATGAGCCTGTTTTTTATCATAACCGGTACGGTATTCACGCCAAAATCAGATACGCAGCCATTATGCCTGCGATAGTAAAGCAGCGGCTCTTTTAAAAAGACGCAGCCTCCATGATGCTTGTCATTTAAAAAACCGATCCACTGGTCATGCATTTGGATGTCATCTGGAATCGGCAGGATATAAGGCGTAAGGCTTTTATGGAACGCCATGCAGCAGCCAATAAACTTATTTTTCCAGATATTGCGAAGCATCCCCGCCCCGTACCCACGGTACGCAAAATAGGACGGATAGATCACCGTTTTCAAATCCGCGCCTGTCACGATGCAGTCATGCACGACCAGATGACAGCGTTCTTTTCGAAAGACATCCAGCACGCGGCGCACCTTATCGGGCATCCATACGTCGTCCTGGTCAGCCAGAAATATAAATTCACCCTTTGTATGGGCTATGGCATTCGCGATATTTTGCTTTATGCCCCTGCCAGGCCCGCGGCGCAGTAAAATGCGCCCGTCCTTTTTCATATAAGACTCGATCAAAGCGATCGTGCCGTCTGTAGAGCCGTCGTCCGATATGACGACCTCATCCCGCCCGCCCAGCTGGGGCAGGATCGAATCCAGCTGGGCCGACAGGTATTTTTCACCATTGTAAACCGCCATCGCTACGGATATCCGCGTCATACATCCTCCTTGCCTTACGGCATTATTTTTGCCTATTGCCCTTGTCCATCCGCCGGCTGCGCGTCGTCCGCGCCTGTATCTGCGTTCTGCCTGCTTTTTTCTGTATACGTATCCGCCTTCACGCCGGTTTCCACTTCATCTCCCAGCGCAAAGCCCGTTTCTTCGGTAATCTGCCTGCTAAAGTCCTGCACTGTATTGGAAGGAGTGTAATTATAATTATGAAACAGGAATTTATGCAGCTCCGTCACATTGGTCACAAGGTCGCACGGCACATCCACATACCCTTTTTTGCCTAAAGTAACGCCATGCAGCTTAAACGGAAATCCCGTCGTTTCAGTCAGCTCATAGTTAAACATCTGGCTTGCCAGTGACAATACCTCCGGCAGGGTAAAGCTTGTGCTGATATCCTCAAACACCGTGTCGATCAGCTTATTGATCGTCCCAAGCCCCGCAGATTTTGCCTTTTCGATCAGTTTCGACAACACCTCTCGCTGCCTTTGGGCGCGCCTAAAGCCATAGCCATCCTCGGTATAGCGGATCCGGCAGTAAGAGGTAGCCTGCACGCCGTTTAAATTATAAACCCCAGGTTCGGTAATGGTTTCGGATTCATGCTCTGTCAGCTGGGAAGTCTCTTTGATGTACATATCCATCCATTTTGCCTCACCCTCGTCGATCTCCACTTCCACTCCGCCTAAAATATCGACGACTTCCGTTAACGCTTTAAAGTCCAATACCACGTAATCTTCGATATCCAGATCGAAATTGCGGTTTAACATCCCAACGGTCCTTTTTGTGCCGCCCATGCCATGGGCCTCCGTCGCTTTGCCAAAATTGTATGTGCCGTCGTCGCTCCTGTTTAAATAGGAATCTCTGTAGACCGACACAAGGCGCACTTCCTTTGTATCGTTATTAATGCTCGCGATCATAATGGAATCGCTGTTTCCCGCTTCAAACGTGCCGTTGGCGCGGTTGTCCAGCCCAAGTATGGCGATGTTCATATAGCCCTTTAGCGTCTCCTGCGTGGACTCGTCCAAATCGGTGTTCATATCATCCTTGGTATTGATCATGTCGATGCCATGCCCCAGCTTTTGGTATTTTGACCAGACAAACAACGCGGCAAGCACAAACAAAAGCAGGACGATCTCTACCGCAAATATAATGATCTTATGTTTCTTTCTTTTCTTTGATCCACTACCACTCATTTCCTTTTCTCCTCCGTTCACGCCAACTTTTACTTTGAGCCTTCTGCTGAAAGCACAACCTGAAACGTGCGAAGTAATATTTTCAGATCCACACTAAGCGACCATTCCGATATATACTGGGTATCCAACGCGACGATCTCTTCAAAATCCGTGATATCGCTGCGCCCGCTGACCTGCCACATCCCGGTCAGCCCAGGCTTGATGCCAAGCCTTGCCCGGTGGTGCAGCTCGTAGCGCTCCACCTCCTCTACGGTAGGCGGCCTGGTGCCTACCAGGCTCATCTCGCCTTTTAACACGTTCCAAAACTGCGGCAGCTCGTCAATCGAATATTTTCGGATAAACCTGCCAACCGGAAAAATACGCGGGTCGTCCGCAAGCTTAAACATCGGCCCATCCAT
This sequence comes from uncultured Eubacterium sp., assembly GCA_947385775.1. GTDB lineage: Bacteria > Bacillota > Clostridia > Lachnospirales > Lachnospiraceae > Eubacterium_J. Next base: position 11,701 of record CANDMI010000077.1, read on the forward strand.
TTCATTTTTAAGCATCAGATCCTGCTTGCGCTCTTCCGCGTCCATATACATGGAACGGAATTTGTAAATATTGAATACACGCCCATTTTTCCCCACACGCTTCTGAGAAAAGAATACGGGACCTTTGGACTGTTTTTTGATGACAGGCGCAAAAATTATAAAAGCAATTCCGGTAAACAGCAGACCAACGAGGCTTCCTGCGATATCCATCAGCCGTTTGATCAGCATTTCCCTTGGAGACGCGATATGCATACTGGATGTCAGCACCATGTAATTGCCGCATTTTTCCACGATCTTATTTGGCATGAGCGCGGTCTGGGACACGAGGTTAAAGTGCACCGTAATGCCAAATTCGATCAGGGTCGCCGCAAGCTCTTCGCTCGTATGTCTGGAATCTCCGTTTATAAACACCTCGTCCACTACATGCGTGCGCACATATTCGTAAAAGCTGTCCGCGTCGGCGACGATCGGAACGCCGCGCACCGTTTCTCCCGTCCGGGTCTTATCTACGATGACCACGCCCCGGACTTCAAATTCGCGGTATGTGTCGTGCTCAAAATCCCTGACGCACTGTTCCGCAAACCGGTCGTCCGTTAAGATGATCATGACCGCCCTGCCGCGGTTTTTTTTGATATGCCGCCGAACGACCTCTTTATAAATGCAATGCGCAATGTATTCGTATACGATCGACGCGATCCAAAACGTAAACAGGCTCTCCCTGGAATAGACCGCGGACAGCTTCATCGCGTATAAATACACAAGCATGCCTACAAAAATAAACGTGCAGGCGCTCGTAACCTCCTCCAGCTCGATCAGCGCGCCGCGCTTAATGATCTGGTCATAGGATTCCTTGAAAAACACAACGCAAAGGTCCATAAACACGAGGATGACCGCAAGCCTTAAATACGGCGCGCTCGCGTAGGGGTTCATCCAGCCATGGCGCATGATATAGCCTGTGATAAAAGCCAGCTGGAGCAGGATAATGTCTATAATTGTAAAATCCAAATGCTTCATCCATCCAGTGTTATCTTTTTTATACATTTCCTATACGCGCTGCTCCTTTAGATTTCTTATGTGAATATACAACCAGCTGTCTGCATAGTCCGCCCTTTCCTTAAGGGACATTTCGCTGTATTTGTCATAAGTAAGTTTTGCCTGATACATGTCCGTTTCCCCGCATTTATAGCATTCCACCTTTTTCCTGCGCGATACGGTACGCATCCAGCCGCATCTCGGACAGATATACACTTTCATCATAACAGATACCCCCTGAAATCTAACTTGAATCCTTACACAGAACTGTCATTCTATTTTGTATACGGTATAATTTTCACTGGCCGCCACCGGAGCCGCCATCCCAAGCAGATAATCGTCCATGTCAAACGCGCTTTGGATGACCAGGTAGTCGATGCCAAGCTTTTTGACGCACCGGGCAAGCTTACGGCTGTTTTGCTTTATGCCCTCGTTTACCGCGGCAATGACTGGCTGCTCTTTCCGGTATTTTTTCCCGTCATAGCCATGCTGCGCCTGGTAAAGATACGCCTTTCTGGAAATCCCCCATACCACGCGCGGCTCATACGCCCGCGTCTGGTATTCCAGGTAAATGTCAAACGCGACAATAGGATTTCCTTTTTTCTCCCCCCAGTCCGCCATGACCGCGTCCGTAACGTCGATCGCGTCCTGGGCGATCCCATAGATATTTTCCGGCCTTCTGATATTTTTTTTACTTAAAAAGCAGTTCCCGCCGACCAAAACGCAAAGCGCCAGCAACATTCCCGCGATCGCCATCTTTTTTTTCTGACCGGACGTAAACGCGAGGGTCGCCTGATAAGCGATCAAAAACAACACCGGAAGCATCCAGAAAAACCGATAGTAAGTTTTAATATCTTTCGTAATTTTTCCCGCGATACGATAAGACACGCCATTATATACAAATAAAATCACAAGAAGCGCGCAAAACGCCGCCTGCCTCCAGATCCCATCGCCCCTTTTTTTTCCCTGAAAGACCGTAAGCCCAAGGCATAGCGCAAACGCAAAAAGGTAGAGCGAATCCCCGTTATATTGCATTAACACTTCCCACATCGCTATACCTCCACCGACAGCAGGCCGCCCGCATAAAGAAAATAAACCGCCATATAGCAAAGATTTGGCGCAAGGCAGCAAACCGCTTTTTTCGCAAACGCCCATTCCATGCGTTTGCTTTCCATCCAACGCGACAGAATATGCGAAAGGCTCATGATCACAAGCAGCGCCGGGATCAGCAGCAGGGACGACATCGATACGGCGACGCTTGCAAAGGAAACTAAAAACAGTTCCTCCCAGTTTTGCTTTCTTTTCTCATTTTTCCAAATGCGGTACATCGCAAAAACCGCCATCGGCAGCACGACATTGGCGCAATACGCCTTTGCTTCATAGCTTCTGATCATCAAAAACTGCCCGCTTGTGTCATAAACGTCCCAAAACAGCGTCAGGATAATTGTGATCGTCACAAGCAGCGCAGCTTTTTTCCTGTCGCCCGAAAAAACTTCCATCGCAAAGCTATAGACAATGAAATTGGTAAGCAGCACGCATAGCGCCCCCATTACGTATTTTTGCAAAAGCAGCGCCGGAACCGCCGTCATCTGGCTGATCCAGGCTGTGTTCATATAAAAGCCCGACAACGCATATCGAAGCTCCATATGCTCACGCAAAAGCCCGCTGCTTCCATCATACAGATACATCGTATCCGTAGACACGCTGGTTGAGATATTTCCAAGATAATAGGCAAAATCCCAGCCCACATTCCGTTGCAGCAATATGGCGGTCAGGCATTCGCACGCGATGGCTAACGCCATGACAAGCAGCAAAAAACGCGTTGCCGGCTGCTCTTTTTTTATTTGATTTTCATTTTTATCCTTATATAAAGTCCGAATCGCCGCCGCAAGGAAAATCGCAAGCAGCGTCAGCCAGACGCCGCCAAGCCTATGCAGGCTTTGTTTGGTAAAGATCATAATTAACGCCACGATCTGAAACAGGGAAAAATACAAAAAAAACCCGATGCAGAGCGCCTCCGGCGCCGATCTGTCCCAATGAAGCCGGACGCTTAGCGCTTTTCCGAGCAGATAAAAAAAACCAAGGCTTATCGCAAGTATGCACATACAAACCGCAAGCTGCATAATCCCCTCCTTTATTCGTTCATATAATCGTTATATAGCGGCAGCACTTCCTCCGCAGGCCCGATCATTTTCAGGTTTCCCTCATGCAGCCAGAGGATGGAATCGCAAAGCTTGTCCAAAGTTTCTGTGCTATGTGACACAATGATGACCGTGCGATCTTCATTCATGATCAATTCCTTCATTTTCGCATAGCTTTTCTTTTTAAACCGAACGTCTCCCACGCTTAGCACCTCGTCGATCAGCATAATCTGCGTCTCTAAAATAGCGGTGATGGAAAACGCAAGCTTGGAATACATCCCGCTGGAATAAGAGCGCACCGGCTTATCGATAAATTTTCCAAGCTCTGAAAATTCAATGATCTCTTCTAATTTTTCCTGCACCTGCTGCTTCGTAAAGCCCAGCAAAAGCCCGCTTAAAAATATATTTTCCCTGCCGGTCAGCTTCTTTTGGAAGCCTACGCCAATGGACAAAAGCGATATGGAATGCCCATGCAGGTCGATCGTGCCCTCATCCGGGGAGAATATGCCCGCTATGGCGCGCAGCATTGTGGACTTGCCGCTTCCGTTTTTCCCGACAATGCCCATGATCTCGCCCTTTGGCACCCGAAACGAAACCCCATGCACCGCCTCAAACACATCCGCCTGGGTTATTTTTTTTAAATGAAACAGGCTTTGCTTTATGGACACTTTGTTCAGGCATTTATATCGGATCTTTAAGTCTGTGACCTCGATCGCGTATTCTTTTGCTTGTTCTTTTGCGCATTCCTTTGCTTTTTCACATTTCATTTCTGTCGCCTGCATGCCGCTCCCTTCGTTTCCTTTCATCCGAACATTCGATAATCAAACGATAAAAATCTATAAGGCCTTACTGCATGATCTTTACATAACTGTTTTCATGCTTATAAATATTATGGATGCCCGCTATCGCAAGCAAGATCCCGATAAGCAGCCACAATGTAAGCGCGCCCCAGTCCGGCATACTCTGATAGATGATAAGCTTGCGCAACGAATCCACCAAAAGCGCCATAGGATTGCCTTTTAATAAAAAGCTGCTGAACGGATATGGCAGGCGGTCCTCGATGCTGTAAAATATCCCGGTCATATAAAAGATCAGCTTTAACGTCACAGACACAATATAAGCCAGATCCTCTAAATAAACGCCAAAATGCAGAAAAAGGCTGCTAAACGCAAAGGTTACGACAAATAAAATACAAAATACCGGGACAATAAGGATCACCTTCCAGTCCACTGAAATCTGGTAGCCGATGACCATGACGATGACAAGCAGCAAGGATACAAACATTTTAAACGCGTTTGACACCATTTTTACAAAGATCAGGATATATTTTGGTATATAAACCTTTGTCACGATCGAGCTGTTTGAGGCGACCAGCTTTACGCTTTGTCGCAGGCAGCTGGAAAAAAAATTCCATACGCTGTATCCGATAAAAATAAACACCGGCAGATACGGCACCCCCCTGCTAAATACGATAAGAGCCACAAAGGAATACACCATCATAAAAAGCATCGGGTCTAAAATCCACCAAAGCCAGCTTAAACGCGACCCGGCGACTTCTGATTTCAATTCGGACTTGGCCGCGTACAATGCATAGCTTCGGTATTTTTGAATGTCTGTTATAAACCTTTTCAAGGCGAAATCTCCTAAAAATTAATCCATAAAATATTTTCGAAATCCGTTTAATGTGTAAAATATCATATAATAAAGCGAACGCGCAGGGCCATACCCAAGACAGCGGTAAGAATGATACTGCATCGCCGCGGATCTTCTTTTGTTTCTGGATTTGCCCCCTTCGCTTAAGCGGCATTTGGTCGCGGGCACATCCACGCCATACGCCGGCCCGTATTTTTTCAGCGTCCGCAGCCAAAGCAGATAATCCTCGTGGCATTCGTCATGCCCAAACCAAAATTCCCTTGCGACCTTCGTACGCATAACCACAGAGCTGCACGGGATGACATTCGTATGTAATAGCCCATTGTAATTTGCCTGTCGCGGCGCATGGATGACCTTGCCTGTGGATACGCCCGCCGCGTCAAAAAGCTCCCTTCCTGTATAACATAATACCGTCTCGGTAGCCGCAATGCAAGCCATTTGAAGCTCTAATTTATCCGGCTCCCACCAATCGTCCGCATCTAAAAACGCGACGTATTCTCCCCGCGCCTGCTCTAACCCCAGGTTTCTTGCCGCCGACACCCCCTGGCGGCGTTTTTGATGCAGGACGCGGACATTTTTATGCTTTTTTTGGATTTTTGCCGCAACCTGCTTTGTGTCATCCGTCGAGCAGTCGTCTATGATCAAAAGCTCTATCGCTTCCTTACAAGTCTGCCCTAGGACAGATTGTGCCGCCTGCTCCAGATACTTCCCCGCCTGATACGCCGGGATAATGACGGAGATCACAGGCATATTTTCTTTTAAATCAGCTGCCGCCAATCGATTGTTTTCCATTTTCTTTTCTGATTTCCTTTTTTAACGCCGTTTTTTGGCTGTCGTCAATTCCTTCTGATTTTTCCTTTTGAAAAAGTATTTTTACTGTCAGCATCATAAGCTTTAAATCCAGCCAAAGGGAATAATTTTCAATATAGTCTAAATCCAGCTTTAGCTTATCGTAGGGAACCGTATTATATTTTCCATAAACCTGGGCATATCCGGTCAGTCCGGCTTTCATTTTCAGCCGAAACCGAAACTGGGGAATGCTGCGCTCATATTCCTGGGTGATCTCCTCCCGCTCCGGCCTTGGCCCCACAAACGACATATCGCCGCACAATACGTTAAATAACTGTGGCAGCTCGTCAAAATGCAGCCTTCGGATCACCTTTCCCACCGGGGTGATGCGGCTGTCATGGGCGCTGGCAAGCCTTGCGCCGCGCTTTTCCGATTCCACAATCATGCTCCGGAATTTGTAAATGTAAAATGGACGGCCGTTTTTTGTAATGCGCTCCTGCTTATAAAACACCGGGCCTTTGTCATATAATTTAACCGCAAGAGCGATCAACAGCATGATCGGGGAAGCCACAAGAAGGCCCGCTATGGATATCACGATATCCATGCCCCGTTTAAAAAAGCTCTGGCCAAAAGTCAGCCCCTGGTTTCGGAACAAAAGCAGCGGCGTATCGAATAAATCGATCTGTGACGCGCTGATGATCATAATATCGGAAATCTTTGGCACGCAGTAACAGCGTATGTCCCGCTCAAAGCAAAACTTTAGAAATAAATTGCGCTCATGGGAAGGGATGTCGCCAATGATCACCGACTCATACTGAGGGATCTGCCGCAATATAACGTCAATCCCTTCTTTTATATGAACCGTATTTTTAACCTTGTATTTATCTCCCCTGGACTGTAACTTTCGGATCAAAGACTTCGGGCTGATGCTCCCATATATGAGCAGCATCTCATGGGGCGGGTACAAATACGCGTACACGCCGCGCATCGCGATGATCCATAGCGCGCCCATGCATATCTGCGCGAGGCTTAGCAGCAAAAACGGGGAAGAAAACCACAAAAACTTCCACTTCGCGATCAGGGCAAGCTGCAAATATTCCACAATATTTGTGGCGCATACCGATAAGATCTGTGAATACAGCACGTCAAACGCCCGCAGATAGCCTACCCGAAACCCGCCAAGCACCTTCATAAACAAAATAAAGATCACTGCGTACAGCAAAAGTATCGTCCAATGCCCCCTCCGGTAAAAATAAAACCTTCGGAAATATTTGCGCATATCCATAAGCTCCCTGTTGGCGTAATAGCCATACCAAAGCGCCGCAAACATCGCCGTCTGCGCCGCCACGATCAGCGTCGTGCCGATGAGCATGATAAAACGCTTATATTGTCCTCTTGCATTTACTGCATTCATATTCGCTACCTCGATCTAAAGCAGTTTTTTAATTTTCGCACCGCCTTGTAAAGGCCCGCGCTTTTTAACGTCTGATACCGGACGGATAATTCCTCGTAATCCGACTCCAGCTGGACGATGTTTCGATACTTTCGCCCAAGCAGGTTTACCATCTCCCGCTGGGGCATCTGCCCTGCGGTGACATAGCTTTGAAACGCGCTTTCCATTTTCGCGTAAGCCTGCGCCTGCTCTGTTTTAATCCCCGAAAAAGCAAGCAGGTTTTCCATGGAAAGCTCTGTTTTTCCAGGATTGGCAAGGTGCAAAAAAAACAGTGTCCGGTAAATCAAAAAGCTTTGGGGTATCGGAAAGAAAAACGTCCACTCGTAATCAATGACATTCCACTCCCCTTCTTTATTTACTATAATATTTGACAGCGTAAGGTCAATGTCCGACGCTTCACAGCAAAGCTCCCCTTCAAACGGCAGCGTGTCTATTTCGCCAAATGTCCGGGCAAAGTCATCCGTTACGACAAATTGTCGATTATTTTTCCCGCTTCTGATATATTGCGCCAGATTTCCCAATATGTCAAACACTTTTTTCCAGTCCTCTCGCAGCGCGGCTTTTTGCACGATCTCCTGCAACGGCTCCCCTTCCAGATATTCAAATTCGATCACGCCGCGCTTTATGCGCCTGCAACGATTAAAGCAAAAGCCAGTGTTTTCATACTGGCGGCAAAGCTTTTCATAAGCTTTTTCGATATGCTCTGCGTGCGCCGAGCCTTCTTCATACAGGGCGGATTTATAAACCTTTCTGCCTTCGGCTGTCTGCCTGATGTCGGTGCGCATCGCATATTCCATCGCCCGGTCGGATGCGTACCGGATATAAAGAAAACCCGGGTCATAACGCATGCCGCCCCTTTTTGCAACGCATAAAAACGCGTTTGCAAAAAGCGAAAACTGACCGTCCTCTAAAATGCTGTCATAGACCTTTTCCTCGTCAAATAAGATCAGCCTGTCGTCGGCGTAATTTGCTATATTATAATTCAGATCTCCCTTGCGCGGCAGATAGCGGTCTGAATAAATATCCCTCGAGATCGGAAGAGCGT
>CANDMI010000078.1 GCA_947385775.1 uncultured Eubacterium sp.
AATACATTGGAATTTCTAAGGTTCTCATATCTGGTGTAATCGTATATCAGATATGAAGAACCGTCTCTTAAAACCCAAATGTTGTATTTACAAAATCGTACCATCCGCTGCCATATCCTCTGTCAGATCGGTGATCGCGTCGCCCTTGGACTGAAATTCGCAGGCGTTAAACGGAATGCCGCCCGCAGCCTGCGGCCAGAGGGCTAACGTATGGTCTACATAGTATTTGTCAAAGCCGGACGCTTTGATCTCTTCCGGAGTCAGATTGCGGGTCAGCTGGTGTACGATGGCGCAGATCATTTCCATGTGCGCAAGCTCTTCTGTGCCGATATCGGTAAGAAGCCCCGCCACATTGCGGTATGGCATCGTATAACGCTGTGAGAGATAGCGCATGGAGGCGGACAGCTCGCCGTCCGGCCCGCCGAATTGCGTAATGATGATCTGCGCGATCTTTGGGTTTGGCGTCGAAATATTTACGGGATATTCCAGTCGTTTTTCATAATTCCACATTTAACAGTATCCCCCTTCCCAAGGCTGTGGCTGTGTCGCCCAGTGCCAGTGATCTTCATTGTTAATAGAATCCAGATTTAACGGGCCAAACTGCGCCGCATAAGCGTCGAGCGCCTGGCGGCGCATCTGCTCGTATTTTTGGAAAAACGCAAGCGCCTGCTCATCGTCTGGATGGGTGTCCAGATAAAGCGCCATGTCGTATGCCATAAAGCTTACTTTATTAATCCATGCGAATAATTCTTTTCGTTTTGCCTGGTTCATGCTTTTACGCTCCTTCCAAGAAATGGTTTATCTAATTCCGGGAACACTGTGCCAATCTTAAGCGCGCGTTCCGGGTCATAGGAGTTGGAAAAATACTGCCAAGGCACGTTGGCGATCGCAAGGTAGCAGTCGCATTCGTACACCGGAGAAGGGATTTGCGTTTGATCATAGGAAGAATTGCAGTTCCTAGTTTGATAACAGCTATGCATAACAAAGCTCCTAAATGTTTTTAGTATAAAGTATGCATAAAAATGCGCCAGGGTGCATAAATTTTTAGATTAATATGGATTAACTGACACTTAGAAAAAAGTTTTCGACAGCTTAAGAGCCTACGATAGTCCCTCCGTTTGGATGAAGCGCCTGTCCCGTCATATAACTTGAATCCTCAGACGCAAGAAATACATAGCATGGCGACACCTCACAGGGCTGTCCCGCCCGGTCCATTGGAACATGGGACGTTTTTTTGCCAAAGGTCGCAACCTCTTTCGCAGAATACGACGACGGGATTAGTGGCGTCCATATCGGCCCTGGCGCAACCGCATTTACCCGAATCCCCTTTTGCGCAAGAGACAGGGAAAGCGACCTTGTCAACGCAACGATCGCGCCTTTTGTCGCGCTGTAGTCTATCAGATCTTTATTTCCCTCGTAGGCTGTAACGGAAGTCGTGTTAATAATGCTTGCGCCTTTTCTCATATACGGCAGCGCATACTGGATCAGATAGAAAAAAGAAAAGACATTATTCTGAAATATAAATTCCAGCTGCTCGTGTGATATATCCAAAATGCTGCGTTTCACAAACTGCATTGCATGGTTGTTTACTAAAATGTCCAGTTTCCCATAATGTTCCACGGCTCTTTCCACGCAAAATTTTGCAAATCCCGGTTCCTTTAAATCCCCGCATAAAAGCAGGCAGTCCCCACCCAATTGCTTTATTTTTTCCGCTGTTTTTTTCGCATCCGTTTCTTCATCATAATAAACGATAACAACCTTTGCCCCTTCTTTCACGAAATCATAGGCCACAGCCCTTCCAATCCCGCTATCCCCTCCTGTGATCAAAGCGACTTTATTTTCCAGCTTTCTATACTGTTTTCCGCATTCCGATGTTGGGATCGGCCTCATTACATACTCATATCCCGGCTGTCTGTTTTGATGCTGTGGCGGAAAAGCCATTCTATCTTTTTCGCATGTTTTTACGCAGTCACATTCCTTTTCTTGAAACATAATTTGCACACCTTAAGATAATCGTTATATCTTATGCGTAAGCCGCGTTTTTGTGATATTTTGTGCGTCTTTGCATGCAAGAAGCAGGCAGCCCCACCATAATGCCGTCGGCCCTTTGTACGTTCGAAGATAAATAGAAAATAAATAAAAAACCGCCAAGCCGCTTACAATCATTTAAGCGGCTTGGCGGCGTTAAATAATGGCATTCCTTGATCATCGCTGATGCAAATCCTCCATCTTGATCGGTTCCCCAAACTTTATGTCACGGACACTTTTCTTCCCGATCAATTCATTATAATACTTTGGCTTTATCCCATTCCCTGGTCTAACACTCTTAACGTTTTCCTCACTAAATGCCTCCCCGACAGCGATATCCTTAACAGCAAACAGGCTCCTGCGGAATGCCAACTGCCTCTTCTCACCATCCGTCAGGCTGTAATCAGGGCCTTTCATCATCATTTTCGCGTTCCTGATATCAGAAACCATCTGTCCAAACTCCTCCATTGTCATAGAGAATCCCGAATCCGCGCTCTCGATTCCCTCAATCATCACATGTTTCTCGATGACGACGGCTCCCATTGCGACTCCAACGACAGCTCCGAGACTTCCGGCGCTGTGATCCGATAAGCCGATCGGCGCTCCGAATCTCTTTGCCATATAAGGAATATTCCCCAATTTCATGTCATTCCATGGCGCGGGATATTCGCTACAGCATTTTAGAAGCACGATCTGATCGTTCCCAACCTTCTTACACGCGTCTACCGCATCCTGGATCTCATCAAGACTTGCCATGCCACAGCTGATCACCATCGGCTTACGCTTGGAAGCTGTATACTCAATCAGCGGGATATCCACCAACTCAAAGCTTGCTATCTTATAAAACTCCACACCGAAACCTTCCAGGAAGTCAACGGCGGCTTTATCGAACGGAGTTGATAAAAAATCAATGCCGCATTTCTCACATTCAGCCTTGATCGCCCCCGTCCACTCATAAGGGGTCGATGCGTACTCGTAAAGCTTGTACAGATCATATCCATCCCATAGACCTCCGTGAATCTGGAAATATTCGCTCTCACAGTCTATAGTCATAGAGTCTGCGGTATATGTCTGGATCTTTAGGCAGTCCGCGCCGGCTTGCGCCGCCTCACGGACGATCTGTAAAGCTCTGGACAGTTCTCCGCCGTGATTTGCCGACATCTCCGCTATAATATACACTTCGTTTTTGTTGATTTTGTTATAAAGGTTCATAGTCTACTTCCTGCCCCATCTTTATTCTTTCTATAACTGGCCTCATCAATTTGTATAAAACGCTCTTAACGTTCTTTCGTAATCTTCCCATCCTGAACCCTAAACACATGATCGCATCCTTCAATAGTCGTAAGTCTATGGGCGATGATCAGCATCGTCTTTTGTCCATGAAGTCCATTGATCGACTCCATTATAGCAGCTTCGGTCTCATTATCAAGAGCGCTCGTAGCCTCATCGAGGATCAGGACAGAAGGCTTGGCGTATAATGCTCTTGCAATGCCGATACGCTGCCTCTGACCTCCCGATAGCCGAACGCCTCGTTCCCCGATTTCCGTGCCAAGGCCATCTGGCAAAGTTTTCACGAAATCCGCTAGTGCAGCCTCCTCTAACGATCTCCATACTTCATCTTCCGAAATGTCTGAACTTGCTACCCCAAACGCTATATTTTCGCGAATGCTGCCATCAAGCATAAAGATGGATTGCGGGATGTATCCGATCTGTGAGCGCCATTCGCGTAAATCTGTTTTTATATCCACGCCATCGACTTCTATCCGTCCTTCCTGCGGACTAAGAAGGCCAAGGATAAGGTCGACCGCGGTAGTTTTTCCCGCGCCGGTGCTTCCAACGATTCCAATCGATTCACCTTTATGTATCACCATGTCAGCGCCATCAAGCACAAAATGTTCCGAATTCGGATACCTGTATTTTATTGTTTTAAAAACAATAGTTTGACGCATCACGGGCAGCGCTGATACTGCGTCATTTTGCTCGTCCCTTTTAATCTTAGGCGCTTTTTGCCGTCTATATGCATTTTTCCTATCCTCATCGATAATTCCCGCTATTCCTTCCATCGAAGACACATTTTCCATCAACTTATCTAACATCGGCTCATTGTACGCTATCGTCGTTATAGAATTCGATATCCTGTTAACCGAAGGGAGTATCCTAATTGCGGCCATTGCCACGATCGACACCATTGGCGCTATGGATTCAAAGTCTGTTCCCTGATATAACATCACTGACACAACGATAAACATGGCCGCCATACAAATCGCTTCAATAAAAAATCTAGGCATAGCGCTCAATATCTGATTCTTTCTTAGCGCTGTGACATACTTTGTTCCGTTTTGGTCATAATTATTCTGAAAAAAATCCTCGGTTGAAGTGACTTTGATTTCTTTTATTCCTTGAATTGATTGTAAAAGCCATTTGTTCATGCCCGCGCTGGAACTTTGTGTTTGCTTTCCCGCATTCTGTAATATGGGTTTTATGATATAAGTAATTATCAACAAAAGAACAATCAGGACAGCCGCAATGCAAAGCGTGATAAATGGAGCTGAAACAAACATTGTTATTATAAGCATAACCGATACTATCAACTCCGTGAAAAGAGAAATCAGCGTCGTTAAAATAAAAAAAGCATTTGTAGTGTCACTTCCAACGATACGGACTACTTCTCCAGAATTTATTCCCAAAAAATACTCATATGGTCTATGTATGAGAACATCCAGTATCCGTTTTTGCATGATAAACATATTTCCATAAACAAAGCGATACTGAATATTATATTCAAACAGTAAATAAATATTTTTTAATATATAAATTACAGCTATGCCTATCGCAAATAAAACAAGGAATACCCTATAGGATTCTATTTTAAAAATATCACATACTGCTATTATATACCATTCCTTCATCATTTCATCTGGAGACATAATCATATTCATAAAAGGATAGATCAGAGAAACCGAAAGGGTTTCCAGTAAGCCACCAATAAGCATAAGCAACGCTAATTGTATGATCCTATGCTTCTGATGAGAAGATAATATATTGCTAAATTTCTTTATAACTCTATAAATTGACATACGCTTATTTAACTCTAACTCGATAATATTTCATTCAAAGTTCTTTTATAGGAACGGATTTCATTATTCCTTTATAATTCATCTAATGTATCTGCTCCCTCATTGCATCCCAGTTTCGCTTCAACACATTTCCCATCTCTATTCCAAACCGCTTTGGCGAAAAATATTTATAATTTTAATTCTTCACCCAGTATTCGGTCAAGTTCACTCGGATTCATAGGCTGAAAGCCGCTTGCAGTATGAAATGTGATTTCTCCAAAATAAATCGTATTCTCAATAATATAAAAATCGAGACGGATCTGGGGCATATTTCGGCATAGCCTTCTTGAGATTCTTAGCAATTCATCCAGACATTTGGGTTTTGATACACTTTTATCGCTTATTTCAAAATGAGTGTCTAAGGATACATAGATACGATTCCACTCTGTGTCATACACCGATTCACTTGGCTTAACTTGATCATGAAACCGGTCATGGAAAACAACAATATATTTTGGCTCTCCATTTATGCAGTACATTTTGTAATCCTCGGGCACAATGTTTCCCTTCTCTTCCATATATTTCTCAGCGATGATGCGTGGCCTGACATTTTTGTATGGCCATTCTCTTCCGCCCTTATAATAATTTTCTTTCAACCCTTTTTTTAGCCCTTTCATTACCGCTTTTTTATTCATTTTTGATTTATCATGACAGATATACATGCCCAGGCCCGAATTATGAGTGCATTTTAAAACAAACTGTTTTGGCAAGCTGTCAAAATCAATTTCTTTTGGATGATTCCAGATGCCTAAAGTGGGAATGACATATTGCTCCCCAATCTTTTTCGCAATATATTTCTTTACCTCATATTTATCCACCATCATTGTATATTCCGGCTTTCTGTCATATAATTTCAGCCATTGGATTTTTTCATTGAACGTCTTAGGATCATCCAGATCCAATCCATATCCCAATCGCAACTTAAATAAACGTTTTAAATATTCTTCATCAGACAGATTATCATGGAAACCGTATTTTGTCAGTATAGAAAACCTGGCAACGGGATCCTTTATTATTTCCAACGCCTTTTTGACCCTCTTCATTTTTTCAGTCAATCACCCTTCACATTTTTCTGTATGATATCGTTCGCTCTTTTTCTGAATTCTTCAACCGAAATATCGTATGTGTCTATGCACTCCTTAATGTCAGCCGCATCCGCTAAAGAATGATAACTGCCTTTTCCCATCGCCTTTTTTCTCATCTGCGGCCAATATTTATAATAGCGAAACGCTTCCTTAAATAAGCTCTTTGCCTCTTTATCTAACTTTACATAGCTAGAGCGCAGCGTTTCGCCCGCCTCCATGACGGTCAATTTTTGCGCTATTATATCCCCCTTATCCAATTTTGAGTTCACATAATGCAAACTCACTCCCCTGGGGGTGTCGTCGATTACGCTCCATATGTTAGGGTCAGCTCCACGATTCCATGGAAGATACGAATTGTGCAGATTGACAACATTATGATGAAGCGCGTCCAGCGCGTCTTCCGTGATGATGTGTCGATAGGTATAGCTGACCGCCAGATCAAATCTCTTTTCTTTACACCAGTTTACATCAAGCCTTGCCGCTGACAGATATGTCTCATGCCCTTCCTTTTCCATCCATCGAAACAGCTCTATGGCGCATTCATTATTGTATAAGCATAATATTTTCATGCCGCCACCCGCCATTTTGACGATTGAACGCAGCCTAGCTTTCTAAAATCCCCCCCCATTGGCCGTCATGACATTCCCTTAATAATTGAAACGCTTCCGCCAAAGCGTATCCCGAGCCGCTGCCTCTATATCTTCCTAAAGCGACAAGCGCCTCTTCGCTCCTTGGATGCGGATAATCCTTCATTTCCGAGCCATAGCAGGACATCCCCTTTATTTTCGCCTCCAATGTGCCTTTTACATCAAAAAACACGTTTGGGACAAAGGGTTCTCGATAACTGTAATTCCATTCGCTGCTGCTTGGGGTTTCAAAGGCGTATATCCTTTTCACCGGGCAATCGCCTACCGGCCGGCATGCTGTAAGGACGGCCTCGCACGTTATGCGATGATCCACGTTTAAATCTCCATGATGATGCGTGAAAACCGTGTCCGGCTGATGCCTTTCAACATATCGCGACACGATCTTTACCACGTCTAAAAGATCCATCCCATCCATGCGGTTGTCTGGCAGACCGCAAAACTCAATGCTTTTGTAGCCGACAATCTCGGCCGCCTTTCTGGAATCGGACTGTAATTTCTCCAGTTCCGCCTTGCCCACGTCCAAACGAGCCTCCGCCCTCGACGTCAATCCTTCCGCCATGATCACGGCGCGGACTGCCACGCCTTCATCCGCCAGTCTTCTAACGGTGCCTCCTAACCCCAAAAGCTCATCGTCCGGATGAGCCGCAAAAACCAATACGTTCCTCAATGCATGTCCTCCTCAAACCGCGCCGCGGCGATCACAACGCCATCCTCATATTTGGCGTTGCGATAATATACCTTGCCGCCATCATATTTCCGAAACGCCGTCGGATAGCCCTCACCGTCAAGCATACGGATATAATCGTATATCTGCCTTGGGGTCAGTCCATCCGGTATCTCGCTCTGTCCAGGCGCGCGCCTCTTAAACGGCACGGACTCCCCTTTCTGTTCAACGGGTTCCAGATCTTTCGACAGAAACATTGGGATCATCTTCGTAAAGACGATATCCGAAGCCCTGCTCAAAATCTCATCCGCGCTGCCTCCTGAAATATCCAAGGGCTCCTTAATGTACACCGGGCCAGCGTCTATGCCGGCGCAAACCCTGATCGCGGATATCTTTGTCTCATATATGCCTCGGACGAGTAAGTTTTGCAATGGGCTTCCCCCTCTCCCAAATGGAAGGTCCGTCATGTGGAAAACCACGCATTGAAAATTTTTATAGATCTCCTCGGGAATGATCCATGACCAGTGCGGAAAGAATAGATATTTGGGCTTATATTCCAAAAGAAACGGCGCATTTAAATCCGCTTTGTCCGTAATAAGCCTAAACTTTGCGTTTTTACATTGCCTTTTCAGCTTCTCAAAGTTCGCGATATTCCAAGACTTTACTGTAGCGATCAGATATCTCTCCATTCATCCTCTCCAATCGCAATGCGCCATTGCATGCAGGGCTTCTTTTATGCCGCCATCCCCCAGCGCCGCGATCCATCCTAAAAATCATATTCCAACTGCCGATACGCTTCCTCAAACCCGTTTTTCATAAGGCAATCATACGAAGCGGCGTTTGACGGCTTTATCCTGCCAACCAGCTTCTTGACCTGCGGATATTCTTCTCTGGCTTCCCGAATGAGAAGCCTTATGATCTCTCGCCCTAACCCTCTCCCACGGGCGGCGCTTGATATACTGTAATCTATTTCCGCTTTGGCGCCCTCGAACGCCAATCGCGCCTGCCCAATCGGAATACCCTCTTCCAGTAAAATGAACTGAGCTTGGTTTGGATCGTCCATCATCCGGCCAAACCACGCCCGATGCTCTTTCACGCCGATCGTATGTCCATCAAACGCGCTCTTCCTTGCATCCGCCTCATTCACCCAGTCAAAGAGAAGCATACAATCAGACGGCTCCGCTTTTCTCAAGCGAAGCCTTGCGCCCATTGCGTTATCCTCGCGCAAACCCATCAGTTCAGCCTTTCAAACCCTGCATGGCAGACAGGCCCTTCCAGGCATCCCATTATGTCTCTCCCATCTTTGACAATCCTTCCGATCTTTTCAAATGCGGCGTTTACCGCATCTTCATATTTATCGATGATCTCATCCTTGTGCGCATAGGAAGCATAGACTCCCGTCGCCGCCAGGAAGCCTTGTTTTAGCATCTCCTGCGTGAAGTATGTCTTAAAAGCAAGGGCATCGTCGCGCTCGAACTCAAAATGAGCCAGCGGCGGGATGCCGTAAACGCGTATATTGAGCCCATATTTTTCCGCCGCGTCGATCCATATTTCCTTCACTCTCAACCCTACATGCTTTTGAACCTTGTCCACCCCATACTTTTGGTAACACTCAATGGAGTTCACCGCCGCGGCTAAAGCGATCCGCTCCGTCCAAAAAGTGGAGCTGATGAACGTGTCCTGCGCGGCTTGCATCACATCTTTTTTCCCTATGACCGCCGCCACCGGATAGCCATTCGCCAACGCCTTCGCGAACACGGCCACATCCGGAGTCACTCCAAGCTTCAAATGACTTCCGCCCGCACAAAGTCGAAATCCTGCGGAAACCTCGTCAAAAACAAGAGCAAAGCCCTCCTTCGTGCAGGTCTCCCTTATTTTCTCCAAAAATCCGTCCTTCGGGTCATCGTTTCTTATGGGCTCCATGATGACTGCGGCTATCTGACCACGATTCTCATTTACGAGCGCTTCAAACTCTTCGATATGATTATAATGGAATATCAGATTGGAGCCGGCTAAGCCTTTTGGGACCCCAGCGGGCGCCAAGCCTTGCAGATGCACTCCCGCAAGGGGATCCCCCTTTGCCAGATTCGCTGACAGATACCAGTCATGCCAGCCGTGATAGCCGCATACAAGCACGACGTCTTTCTTTGTGTAAGCCCTCACAATCCTCGCCGCCATAGACATGGCTTCTCCACCGGCTTTTGCGTAACGAGCCATATCCGCCCAAGGATGCAGTTCCAGCAGCTTCTCCGCCAAAGCCACTTCTTCCGGCGCGTTCAGAGTACACATCCCGCCATTGTCAATCGCCGCTTTCGCCGCGTCGTCCACTTCATCAAACGCGTACCCCAACACATTCGCACCAACGCCCATCAAAGAGAAGTCATAGTAATGATTGCCGTCTAAGTCCCATACTTCGCACCCCTTAGCCTTGGAATAATACGGCGGCCACCCATCCGGCAGGAACATTTCCGGCCTTTTTGACAGCAGCTGCGTTCCTCCAGGGATAATCTCCTTTGCCCTATTGTATATTTCCTGACCCCTTTTGGTGTTTGTCACACCCATCCCACATCGCCTCGCTCTCTTGCCTCTCCGCTAAAATCCTGTCGTGCTTCATAGATTTTTCAAGGCCCTCGTTTCGTTTAATTTCTGAGTTGATCGACACAATTTCCGGGCGTTCGCCTAAATATCCGACAATGTCCTCCGTCACAAAGAATTCCTTTCCCATATCCATGAAATGGCTGTACACAGCCTGGATAAACTCATAATCGCGCGGCTCGTCTAACGTCCATCTGTAATGTCCGATCCCCTTTATTGGAAAATCAAAGATCTGCAATCGGAAACGTTCCGGATGTTTTTTTATGTATAACGTAACATGCTCCCGCTCCGAAGCGAGCCTGGCCTCTGCCCATGCCTTTTTTAAAGCGTGAAATCCAATGATCTCAAAATCAAGCCCATCCGGAAACGCGTCTTCGCCCATCCACAAATAATCCGTGTCTTTTTTCATAGCGTCGATCGCCTGATCCAAATACCTCCAATCAAACATGGGGCAGTCCGCCGTGACCCGAATGACATGATCCGGCCTAATCAGCTTCGCCGCCTGATAATATCGGTCCAAGACATCCTCCTGCGACCCTGCGAACAAACGAACACCCAGTTCCGCGCATAGCCGAACGATCGGAAGGTTCTCTTTTTCTATTGAAGTGACAACCATCGCTTCATCCGATTTCTTGCTCCTTCGCACACGCTCTATAACCCTTTGGAGATCGGTTTTCCCGCAAATATCCTTTAACACTTTGCCTGGCAGCCTTGACGAACCGACCCTTGCCTGTATCAACACAAGATTTTTCACATCGCCCATCCGACCGTCACCTCTTCCATAAACTCGGCATGACTATGTCTGCTTTTATGTCAGCAAACTCCTTTTCAAATCGTCTAAATATATCCTCTGAAACATCCTCATGGAACATATCGATATCCTCTTTTAACTGCTTAAGCGAATCGACTCCAAACACAAGACGAGATATGGACGCTTCACGCTTCACATACTGCATGGCCATCTGCACACGGCCTACGCCTTCCTCCCTGCATAGCTGCGAAATGCGCTTTACAATGGGTTTTGCCCCAGAAAGGAATTCCGGCGCCTGTTCCTCTTCCATGATGATCAACCCCTGTATAAACGCGCTTCTCGTATGCATCTCACATCCAACCGCGCCTGCTTTGTCTATAACCCCGCTGATTTTCATGCGGCGGTCAAAAATAGAATATGGCGCTTGAATGAAATCCACTGATCCAGAGTCAAAGCATGCATACGCTTCTTCCGGCTCATAAATGGAAACGCCGCACTTTCTTGCGTATCCTTTTTCCGAAACCCTTTTTATGGCTTCAAGCTTGGCGTTGTCAAGCGCATACCGCGCGCTATGGAACATATAGGCGTCAACATAATCGGTATGAAGGGCTTGAAGCTGAGACTTGATCTCCTCTTCAATGATTCTTTCATAATCAGAAGCGGCCGCCTCGTCCAATATGTTCGGCCGCAATTTTGTGCTGATGAAAAGGTGATCCCTTGGAATGGTTTTCTTTTTTAAAAATTCCCCCACCACAAACTCCGCATCGCCATAAGCTTTCGCAGAGTCTATCGCGTAAACGCCATTTTGCGTGGCATAATCCATCCAAGACAACGCATCCTCTATAGATGGCTTTTTTTGCCCTAATATGCCGTAGTCCATTCCAAATTGCACCGTCCCAAGACATAGTTCCATCCATCCATTCTCCATTTCATAAAACTTACTCTTTAACAGTCCAACTAGATAACAAGATTGTCAAAAAAACACTTTGTTATATGCTTTGTTACATCCTTTGCAATCTTTCTTCCCCAGTATTCCTTTTCAAAAATTACATGAGCAAAAAGTTTTGCAATCATTTTATTCTCTTTCTTTCCGCATCAAAATCAGCCTTAAGCAAGCCCCATCGGAAAGTATTAATATATTTTCCATCATACAATACCTCTTCCATCAGTGTACCTTCTTTTCTAAAACCATTTTTTTTCAATGCTTCTTGACTGCCAATCGCACAATCATAGGTTTCAGCGTCAATTTTATGCAATTTCAAAACATGAAACCCAAATTCACAAACCAAACGAATGGCTTCACTTGCTATCCCTTTATTCCAGCATTCCTTTTCACCTATGAAGTAACTGATCTCACCAACATGGTAATGCGGATGAATTGGGCCAATTTTAATATTTCCTATGTGCTGCCCATTTTCACAGATTATAATGGCAAATAAATAGCTATGGTCGTTATCTCGTTGCGCTTGAACAAAATCCCTAACGCTTGTTATGTCTTGTTTCTGCCATTTTGTTTCAAGATAACGCGACACTTTTTCGTCATTTAACCATTCAACATATCTGTTTGTGCAATCCTTCATTTCTATCTGCCTAAGGAGCACCCCCCCATCAGATCGTATTATATTATCCGTAACCATTGAAATACTCACCTTTTAAACAATTCCCTTTAGGAAACAAAATCTTCCCCTACTTTAAATTTCGCCAGCCATTTCCCATCCACTTTTTCAAAAAGATCCTTGTTCACATAACTGTCAACGACCTCCCAGAATTCTGTTTCTGAAATATCCAGATATGCACAGGCAATCCTTATGTATTTCTCGCCGCAGCCTCCATCATACTCATTTACCAGCCATATCGCTTCTTCTCTGGAAAGCCTCCCTTCCCGGATATCATAGCAAGCCTCATCTGTAGCAAATCCAAATCCAAATTTAAGATATTTAATCATCTGATTCGCTATCTGCAAATCAGAATCCAGAGCCGTGAACAATCTATATCTGCCAATATCATGCAGATCCTCGCGCTGCCTTCCCCATAAGCCTCTTGAAACGGCAAAATCCGCATTGTATACCTGCGACCACTCTTTTGCGTAATATTGCAGAAAAACCGCCTTAATTCCCTTCTGTTTCATATGATCCGCGTCAGGGATTTGGTAGAAGCGCATATCATTCCTGGTCACGCCTTCAACACCTTCGATAAGCTCGTCGATATCAAATCCCCTTACCGTATCAAGCGACGCAACTGAAAAAGCATCATCCGTTTGTTCCTGTTTTAATGCCGTCCCTAAAGTAAGCGCATCATTTTCACCATGAATGATCAGCGGGATATGAAATCGGTCGGCTACAACAAATACAGAAGCATATAGGCAATATTCCGATGCCGCCACTATGTTTCCCCTTTCAAAAAAGGTTTTCCGCGCCAGTTTTTTTGCCACTACAGGATTTGGCCGAAGTTGAATCATATCAAATCCCTTATCTACAAGATTATCTAAATTATGCTGGCCTATCTCGGTTATCTTGTCTGGCCTGCAATTTACCAAAAGAACCCTCAACCCCAGCTTCTCTTTAGCATACAACGCCTGAAATGTTGAATCCTTTCCCCCAGAAACGCCTATCGCACAATCCCACATGCAATTAGCTTTTCTTGCTTTTTCCTTTGCCTCTTGCGCGATCGCAACCAGATCTTCAAACCTCTTCTCCCAGTCAATTTTCTTTTTCTCCTCTTCATACAAACAAGCGTAACAAACCTGATCATCACTAAATAAAATCCCCGGCCTTGTATTTGGTTGAAGGCATTTTTTACAATATAGCATTTTCATCATTAGCTCCTCTTATAATAAAATATGATCTTTTTAACAGCCGCTATCACATCCTCCACATCCGAATCCGTCATTTTCGGATATAAAGGTAAGCTCAATATTCCTTCGTATATTTTCTCAGCATTCGGGCACAAGCCTTTTTTATACCCGATCTTTTGATAATAGGGAAACCAATACACTGGAATATAGTGCACCTGCGGCTGGATATTTTCCGCGCACATCGCTTCAAAAAACTGCCGCCTCGTGCAAGTCACTCTTTCAAGATCCAACCGAATAATGTACAGATGCCTGCACGTGTCTGACTCAGCTATTTCTTTTTGCAATATGATTTCTGGAATTTCCCCAAACGCCTCATTATACCTAGCGACGATCTCCCCCCTCCTCGCCTTAAACATTTCAATCCGCCTAAGCTGACTTGCAAGCAACGCCGCCTGTATGTCCGTCATGCGGTAATTATAACCGAGCGACTCCTGCTCATAATACCAGGGGGCTTCTTGCCGCTTATCGCGCATGGACGCTTTCCCATGAACTATGCCATGAGCGCGGGCAAGCAAAATTTTGCGGTATAATCCGTCATCGTTTGTGGTGACGGCCCCACCTTCACCGGAGGTGACCGTTTTAACCGGGTGAAAGGAAAAGCAAGTCATGTCAGCGATCCCGCCAATCGGCTTTCCATCGTATTTCGTTCCAATCGCGTGAGCCGCGTCCTCAATAAACATTAAGCCGTGTTTGTGGCAAATTTCACGTATTTCTTTAAGTTTTGCAGCCTGCCCGGTAAAGTCAACCGCGATCACCGCTTTCGTCCTTTCCGTGATCTGTGACGCAACGCTGTCGGGATCGATATTATAAGTTTCAACGTCAATATCCGCAAAAACAGGCCGGCTTTTGCAATACAGAGCGCAATTTGCAGACGCGACGAACGTCAATGGGCTTGTAATGACCTCGTCCCCTTCCCCGATCCCTGACGCTATACATGCACAGTGCAGGGCGGCTGTCCCATTCGACACCGCCGCCGTATGCCGCGCGTTCGTTATTTTTTCCAGACTGCCCTCCAATTCGCCAACCTTTGGCCCGCATGTCAAAAAATCGCTGTGTAAAACTTCAGAAACCGCCTCTATGTCCTCCTCACTTATCCACTGTCTTCCATAATACAGCTTTTTTTCTCTGATCGGCCTCCCGCCATGAATCGCAAGTCTCTCCACGATAAAATCTCCAATCTAAAAAAAGCCTTTTAAGGCTCATCCAAATCCGTCTTCAACTTCTCCGTTAATTGTTCCACCGACAGCCATTCAGAATTTGTGCCGGAACTATATTCAAAACCGGATTCAACCGGACTCCCTCCCGGAATAATGTCCTTTTCCCCCCACCAATCGTAATGCGGATAAATAATAAAATGCTTTTCATATTCATAGGTATGAAGCGCGTCTTCACGCGTTATCATCGCCTCATGCAGTTTTTCGCCTTCACGTATCCCCACCTCGGTTTTTTGACATCCGGGCAACATCGCTTCCGCAAGATCACGCACTTTGAACGAAGGGATCTTTGAAATAAACGTCTCTCCGCCCCGCGCCTTAGACAGGGCTTTCAGCACCAACTCCACGCCCTGTTCCAGGCTTATCCAAAATCTCGTCATGCGAAGGTCCGTAATCGGCAGGCTGTTTGCGCCATTTTCAATGAGATTTTTAAAAAATGGAATGACGCTGCCTCTGCTCCCAGCGACATTGCCATATCGAACGACGGCGAATCTTGTTCCGTCCCATCCGCTATATGAATTCGCTGCGCAGAACAGCTTATCAGACACCAACTTCGTTCCGCCATATAGGTTGATAGGATTCACCGCTTTATCTGTGCTTAAAGCAATTACTTTTTTCACTCCGGAATCAAGCGCCGCATTGATCACGTTCATTGCGCCATTGATATTCGTCTTTATTGCTTCATTTGGATTATACTCACAAGCGGGCACTTGCTTTAGCGCCGCTGCGTGTATCACATAATCCACATCCTTCATTGCCATTTTTAATCTTTCCGCATCCCGAACATCACCGATAAAAAATCTTAGCGCTTTTTCATAATTCTCATATTTTTTTGACATAATAAACTGCTTATATTCATCTCTTGAATATATTACTATTTTTTTTGGCTTGTAACGCAACAGGACATACTCTACAAAATGGTGGCCAAATGACCCCGTTCCTCCTGTAATCAATATCGTTTTTCCATTAATCATTTTCTTATTCCTTCATAAAGTTCTTTATTTAGCGGTTCGTAATCTGTTTTTCTTATCCCATTTACGCAATAATAACAGCGGCTTTTCGACACTGTCCCCTCTAACTGCTCTCTCCTTAAATGTATCATCCTTTCTCCATACCATGCGTCTTTTAAATCAACCCCTTTTAAATCTTCTACGACAGTGGAATTGTCAAAATCTATGCAGCAGGCATCCAGGTATCCTTGAGATGTAATGTGAATTCTATTAAACAACATGTGGCATGGCCTGCTCACTTTGCTCTCGCTAGACTCCAACATCAGTTCACTCATTGATGGATTAAATCCTCCCAATGAACTCATTTCATAAACATATATCTTGTCCACCAAAGAATCAAAAATCTCATGTAATAATTCCACTTCGCCCACATTATATTTGTTCTTTATAAATGACAAAAAAACAGGAATATCCAGTATCCCATCTTCTTTCATTCGATTGAGATCACGTATATTCTCAACTACTTGTTCAAAGTCATCTTTCCCATGCACTTTTTTATATGTTTCTCTAGTTGCGGCATTCACACTGAATTTTATGGACGACAATCCATTTTTTATGCTTTCTTCCACTTTTTGAGGCGTTGCTAACGCCCCATTTGTCGTTAAATAAATATATTCATAACTCTTGCCATTATCTAAATGTGCAGCGTGATATATATATTCCGGCAGTTCCTTATTCAAAAATGGTTCGCCATTTAAATAAAATCCAATCTCACGGGCCCCTAATTCATAAGCCCTGTCCATAAGAGGGAAGAATACTGTTTTTTCTGCATTCTGTGGAACCCTGTCTTGATTCCTGTTTCCGCAAAAAGCACATGAATGGTTACAGGCATTCGAAACTTCCATTAACACATTTTGTGGAAAAGGAGGCTCTTGCGCATAAACAACTTCCCGCGAAACATTTTCAATCATTTCTCGATTATTTTTTTTCATATCTAATCTCCTGTCATTCTTAGTTTTCACCGCATGGCGTCTGCAATAAGAATCGCTCCTCATATTTCGGATTAAAAGCTCTGACTATGGCGCCTATTTTCTTCCAATATAAATCAAGTTTGATGGCGCTCGACCCAAAACAGGCCTCAATAGAAAGTCCATCGCAGAGATCAGTTTCTGCGCGAATGTATCCTGTTTCCTTATTGTAACCTCAATCGCATTTACAGTTTTAAAACCCAGCCCTCCCATGTACTTTGACAGTTTATCTTTATCCCATTTACGAATATGTTGCACTTTATGAAAATAACAACCACAATCCGGGCAGACAACTACGCTTTTTTTGAGAGCCTCTTTGTTTGGCGTGGTGAGTATCACATACCCATTTGGCTTTAACAAGGAATACATGTTTTGAATCGTATACTTAAGCATTTCATCTGATAAGTGTTCAATGATTTCAAATCCAAAAACAATATCAAACTTTCCTTTCACCTTTGAAAAAACTTCCTGATCTTTTTCCACCAAGATACACCCGCCAAAATTTTTATGCCTTTTACAAGCCGACCTGGTTGTTTTTAAAAATTCTTCCGAAGTATCACATCCCCAAGCTTCTTTTGGGTTGCACCGCGAAAGAATATCCTGTAAAAAATATCCCATCCCGCAGCCATAGTCCATAATAACTTTATTGGATATGCGAACCTTCTTATTGATTATATTGATTAATACCCCCCCCAACCTGTTCAGCAAAAGAATCGCTGTCTCTTTCTCCCATATCCACTAAAGTATCAATATTATTCCAAAACATTGCAACCTTTTCGTCTGTCCAAACTACCTTATGCAGCCCTTCTTTCATAATAATTACTTCCTTTACTATTTCTTTACATACTTTCCTATAATGCTCGCATATAATCCAACCATTCTGGATACATTTTCACGACTGCTCGAATATCCAGTACGCCATTTTTTACCGTATTCAATCATTACCGAGACATCACTCAACGCCTTCAAAAAAATCAATATATCCCTGTTTGTAATTTGCAGATCATTCTTTTCAATAGAATTCAATGCCTTCTCACAATCCTCATTGTATCTAATATTAATCGTTCCTCTTGAATACTTCATTGCCTGATTGCCAAACATCAAAAAAGGAATCTTCTTATAAAACGCCTCGTATCCAACATTCCCAGTAATTGACGCAACTGCCCTGGCATTACGGATCAGCTTGTCATTATCCTCATCCAGCGGCACAAACCGGACATTTGGCAAAGACTTCATCATCTCGTAATGTTTTAAGAGTCTGGTATTGTCCGTGGCTTTTCTATAGTATGGATGCTCCTTTACCAAAATGAGCATAGATGATGGCAGGTAATAAGACAACATTTTTACAGCTAAATATTGGTGCACATACCATCCCCCTCTAGGCGACGTCGTCAATTCTGGCTGATAATGAAGCGCAAAATAAATATAAGGTATTGAATAATCAACCTCTTCTGTCATACTTTCATATTTCCGAAGTAATTTTTTTATATATTGCTTCCTTTGAAAACGAAGATATATTTTTTCAAAAGTTCTTTTTTTATCCAACCTATAATATCTACGAAACGCTTCGCAATAACCTATCATTTTTTTTGACAGCGTAGATCTCTTACCCATGGATATCCTTGCACTTTTATCACCAGTAAAGTAATCATATTCTTCTTTGATATCCTCTGGTAAGTCTTTCCTGGAAACACGGATATCGTTTTCATAATAATAATTGATTCTATTTACAATTTCGTCATCGAATTTTTCATAACTATCATATATGATCAACCTTTTCGTTTTTACAAATGGCAATAATTCCTCTTGTATCACTGGAATATTCTTTAACTGGCACAAGCGCATAATAATATAATCATAACCTGCATGGGGCGTAAATCCAGTGAAATACATCTTAATATCTAAAACAGAAATAACGTGATTCCAATACTGGATATGTTGGTTATACTTTATTAGTTTGTTTTCAATTGTATCTTTATTACTCCTTTCCCGCTCAAACATTTTCAGGGCTTCCCCCTCATAAATCGCCATATCATCTAAAATCTTTTTATCCAACGGCATCAGGTCATGAGCATATATATAATCATCATATCTTGCAGAAAATACATCCGACCAGGGCCAAATATATTTCACCCTTTTGCCTAACGAAAAATTTTCCAACTCCTTTATTGCATAATCAAATTGGATCACGTATAGCGAGTCAAACGAGTATTTCTCACTCAAAATACTCATAATATTTTTCATTCCTCCAAGAATTGTATTCGAAAGTATATTCATTGATTTTTCCTCCAGATCTTAAACAACAAACAACACACCATCTCACAGGAAAATCATTGCCGAAATTGCGCCTCTATCAATTCCTCTAATTCCATTCGATAGCGATCAATTTCAAATTTCTTTGCGCCATTTAACGCCTGCTTTGCTAAGCTATTACGAAGCCGATCATCCTCAATTATCTTTATAAGTATTTTACTTAATACATGGTCCTCCTGTGAATATGATGTATAATCATAAATATACTGCCGTTTAAATGCTGGGATCAGCACACCATAATCAGCCCAATATACACCTTCTTCATCATATTTTATATTGTATTCTTTTCTGTTAGAATTCAATAATTCCAAAGGACCAGTCATACAATTCGCAGAAACAACAGG
>CANDMI010000079.1 GCA_947385775.1 uncultured Eubacterium sp.
GTTTTATGCGGCCTGCAGGTATTTTTGGGATTATTCAACTGTCAAACTCCCGATTTTAATGAAAATATCGGCTTATTATATATGGAAGAAAATCGTGAGAAAGAAATATAACAGGCCGCTTGCAAACCTTCCACCCTTTATAGTAAACTGGTGATACCGCACAAAGAAACGAACCGAAATAGAAAAGAAAAAAGGAGTATGAACAATGATTTTTACCAAACAAGACACTTATGAAAAAATACGAAACACGCCGCCAGTAGACCGCGCCATTGGCAACCTGTTTCCGACTTGCTGGTCTGAGCGTATCCCCCCTTCGCTTTTTTCACATACGATGGAACAGATCGAATCGGAAGTCACAATGGAATGGGGCGCGCCTTTTTTGTCTGACGCTTTTGTGGAATGCGCAAACATACTGATGGATGCCGCAAACAACAACCGTTACCAGTTTATTTCGCTTTGGGAGCCAAAAGAGCCGGACTGGATTCCGGATGCCGATTTAAACCGCGCCGATTCGGTATGGCTGTTTACGGAAAATCTGACAAAACAGGCGAAAAGCCCCCGCCCAGCGGCGATCCTCTGCCCAGGCGGCGGATATGAGATGATCTCTGCCTACTCGGAAGGCATCCAGTTGGCGCAACGCATGGAGCGCGACGGCGGATACAAGGCGTTTATCCTAAACTACCGGATCACGCCAAATTTTTATCCTCTGCCGCAGATGGATCTGGCGCTTGCCATCTTACATCTGCGCGCCCATGCAAACCTCTACCAGATCGACCCGAACCGGATCGTCGTTGTAGGCGCGTCTGCGGGCGGGCATCTTTGCGCCAGCGAAGCTTACCTGCATTCTCAACTAAAACAAGAAATACTGGCGGAGCTTTCCAAAAAAGGGAATGCCAATGACTACGAGGGCTGCTCCGCAAGGCCGGATGCGGTTGGGCTTTTGTATCCGGTCATCAGCTTTACGTCGGAATATCACGAAGGAAGCTATCTTGCTTTAACCAAAGGACAGGCGGATTTGCGCGAATCGCTTAGCGTGGAGACGCATATTAAAAAGGATTATCCGCCGACCTACGCTTTTGCCAACAAAGATGATGATGCCGTACCATCAAGCAATACAAAACGGCTGGAGTATGCGCTGCAAAACGCGGGGATTCCACACTTATGCGATATTTTCCCAACTGGCGGGCATGGCGTAGGCTTAGGCTATGACTGCTCCTGCAAGAGCTGGAGCGAGCGGATGCTTGACTTCTTTGCGAAGGAATGCGCCCCTGGCTAAATTTTTTATCAGCCGCGCTAAACCTTTAAGCTTCGCAGATACGCTTTTTGCTCTGGCAGGATGCGCCTGCTTTCCACCGACTTTTGGATCGTCTTATTATGAGTCCAAACGTCCAGCCGCTTTTGTTCCAAAAATGGGAGCGCCGCATCATACTGCTTTGCCAGAGCTGTCGCAAAATACCATGCGGCCATCATACGGATGTAGTATTCCTGCGAGTCGACGCCCGCGACCATTTCCAGATAGGCCGGGGTAAAATCCTCGTCCAAAAAATGCTGCATCAGCATCCCGATGGCAAACCGCACCGTATACGTCCTGTCAGAGGAAAGCCAGTCTTTGATATATGGAAGTAAAAGCTGTCTGTGCTTTTTAAATATTTTAGGAGACATCTGGTCACAGGTCGCCCAGTTATCCACATAAGGAAGGAAGCGGCAGACTGCGTCGACGCAGCTTTGAAACTCCTTTCCCTGGGAAATAAGAAACGCATGCAGCTGGTTTTCGTCAAAATACTTATGCGGGAGACAGTCCAAAAATAGATGGATATCCTCCCGCTTTCCAAACTGCTTTGCCAACTCCCGCAGCTTTGGCGTGCGCACGCCGATGACCGCGTCCATTTCAACCGTCGGGATCAGCTTCCCCTGGAAATCCTTATATTTCTCATCCTGAAATCGAAACAGACACTCTCTTATTTCATTTATGATCGGGTTTTCTTTTTCCGTCCGCGCTTCTCCTTCAATCAAAAACACCCGGTCACGCAGCGTTGGAAAGCTCTTTCGGTATTCCCGCACGTCGTCGCAAAAATCAAAAAATATCATCCCTTCCTGATCAGACAGGCATTCTAACACGTCCCCATTCGGATTTATGACGCAGCTGTCCCCCGAATAATACTGCCCGCCGCTCGTTCCATAGCAATTGATCGAAAAAACATACGCCTGGTTTTCCACGGCCCTTGCCCGAAGCAGCGTTTTCCAATGCTCCGCCCTTTTTGCCGGCCAGTTGGCAGGGACCAAAAAGGCGGACACGTCCTTTGCAGCCATTCGAAACGCCTCCGGGAAACGAAGGTCATAGCAGATAAACGTGGAAAAAGAAACGCCGTCTAATTCAAACGTCACGATGTTTTTTCCGCCAACAAATTTTTGATCCTCTCCCGAATAAGAAAACGGATGGATCTTTACGTACTCAGACAAAACAGAGCCGTCCTTATCCACAATAGAATAGCAGTTCTCACACTTTTTCCCTGCGTCCCGCACCCATCCAAAGCCGATCGCGATGCCGTATCGCTTCGCAAGCTCCAACATCCTTTCTGCCGTTTCCCGCTTCTTTTCGGCTGTTTTATCCGTATTCATCGAAAACCCGGTAAAGCTCATTTCCGGAAACAGCGCAAGCCTTGCGCCATGATCCGCGGCATTTAAAATGGCATTTTGCGCACTGCGGATATTTTTCTCCTTATCCTCCCATGCGATCTGTGTCTGTATAAGCGCGATTTTCATAACTCCTCCACCTATCGTCCGACGCACGAACAGGGGAAGATCGCTCTTCCCCTGTTCGATTCCGATTTTTCCTATTTTTATCCTATTTTATATGAGCTTTTTATCGCTTCCACTTCCTCTTTTTGCACAGAGCGGATACGCTCACGCAAAGGCAGGACGCGGTTTGGCGATACGGACAGTTCATCAATGCCCATCGCTAAAAACGTATCCGTAAGCTCCAAGTCTCCGCCCAGCTCGCCGCAAATGCCGATCCATGCGCCATGCTTATGCGCATTGTCCGCCGCAAATTGGATCAGGCGAAGCAGCGCCGGATGGTGCGTGTCTAAAAACCGGTCTAAATGCGGATTCTGACGGTCTAACGCCAGCGTATACTGGGTCAAGTCGTTTGTGCCTACGCTAAAGAAATCCACTTCCGGCGCCAGCTGGTCGCTGACCATTGCCGCCGCAGGCGTTTCGATCATAATGCCAAGCTCCACATCGTCGCTGTATGGGATATTTTCTTCATCCAGCTCTTTTTTCACGGACGCTACGATCTGCTTGATCTCACGCACTTCCTCCAATGAAATGATCATCGGGAACATAATGCCAAGAGATCCAAAATACGACGCGCGGTATAAAGCGCGCAGCTGCGTCTTAAAAATCTCCGGCCTTGTAAGGCAGATCCGGATCGCGCGGTAGCCAAGCGCCGGATTGTCTTCCTTATCCAGGTTAAAATAATCGATCTGCTTATCCGCGCCAATATCCATCGTGCGGATAATGACCTTTTTGCCAGCCATGCGCTCTAAAACCTTTTTATAGCACTGGAACTGCTGTTCTTCATCTGGATAGTCGCTGTTTTCCAGATAAAGGAATTCGCTGCGGAATAATCCGATCCCTCTGGCATCATTTGCCAATACCGCTCCAATGTCATTTAAGCCGCCGATATTCGCATAGACATTGATCGACTGCCCATATGGGGTCACGTTATCCTGGCCTTTAAGCTCCTGGAGCAATTCGCGGTGCTTTAGCTCGTCTTCATATTCTTTTTGCTTTTGCGCCCTTGTCTGCTCATCTGGCTCTAAAAACAAAACGCCTGTGCGCCCGTCAATGATCGCCTGTTTTCCTTCCATATCTTCGGTTAAGGCTTCCCCTAACCCAATGATCGCCGGAAGGCTCATCGTCCTTGCCAAAATCGCGGTATGCGAATTGGAAGCTCCATATCTTGTGCAAAACGCAAGCACATTCGTTTTATCCATCTGCACGGTTTCCGAAGGCGCTAGATCGTCTGCGCAAAGAATGTATTTTTCATCCGTATCGATGCCGCCGTCGGATTTATTTTGCAGGTTGCGCAGCAAACGCTCGGAAACGTCGCGCACATCCGCGGCGCGCTCCTTCATATAAGCGTCGTCCATCGACGCGAACATATCCGCAAAATTATCCGCCGTCGTTGCGACCGCATATTCCGCGTTTAATTTTTGCGCTGATATGATATTATGTATCGATTCCTGGTAGTCGTCATCCTCCACCATCATCTGATGCACTTCAAATATCTGCGCGCTCGCATCGCCGACTTCCTTCCTTGCTTTTTCATATAAATTCCCCAGCTGTTCGAGCGTTTTCTCTTTTGCCTTTTCCAGACGAGCCAACTCCGCGTCGGTATCCTCCACATGCTCGCGCTTTACCGTAACCTCTTCTTTTCTATAAAACCGGATAGGCCCAATGGCGATGCCGGCCGATACGCCTTTCCCCTTTAACTCTTTCATAAGGCCTGCCTCCTCCTACTGTTTACAGGTTTTCTTCGAAAAATGCCTTCATATCCGAGGCAGCCTGGTTTTCATTGCCTCCTTCGCAGGTAACCGTTACCGTCTCACCCTTTTTTACGCCTAAGCTCATAACCGCCATCAGCTTGCTTGCGTCCACTTTTTTGCCGCCCTTTTCAATGCTGACCGTTGCGCCGGAAGCTTTTGCGGCTTTCACCAATAATCCTGCCGGGCGTGCGTGGATACCTAATTCGTCCTTAATTGTGTACTCAAAACTTGCCATGATACATCCTCCAATCTTTCTTTTCCTATTTTTTTACAGAGCAGGCGCTCCTGAAACGAAAACTCCCAATCCATACCTGTACCTTCTGGCCACATGACATCCGACTAAGCTTTCTTTCCTAAAAAGCTCCCCCTAACAGCCTGACTCCTGCCGCCTTCCATCTATCTGCCGTAACACAGATACAAGATTTATTATATAGGAATAAAAATAAATTTTCAACAATATATTCAAAAAAAATTAAATTTATTACTCCCCATTATGCATTTTGTCAATTTCTATCCAAATACCCTCCATCTTGATCAGCATATTTTAAAAACATGACCTTATCCTCAGGCAGCGCAAGACAATCCGGCATGCCACGCTTTTCCACCTCAAGCGCCCGCTCCCGCTGCACGAACCAGCAGACCGGCTCCGCCCCGCTTTCCTGCTCTAAATAATAATTATGCTCAAACGGCAGCTTTGCCTGGGAGGACATGCGAACCGGAATGCTGTTTTGCGCCTCCCCTCCCCATACCGGGATAAAATCATGGGCGCGAAAGCCGATGCAGTCTGCGTCCATTGGCACGCTTACTTTTGTGCGCATCGTAATCCCCCAATCTAGTGCCTTATAAGAATGGTCGTCTATCCGTTTGATCTTAGAAAAATTTTTACAGCCTGTAAGCCTCGCGGCCTCGTAATACCGCGGATGTTCAAAAACTTCCCGCGTCCTCCCGCATAAAAGAGCCTTTCCCTCGTCTATGATAACAAGCTCCTCGCAAAACCGGTAGATCTCATCCCGGTTATGGGACACCAAAACCACAATGCCCGCAAAATCCGCTAAGATCTCCTGCATACTCCGCTGCGTCCGGTCTTTTAAAAACACGTCCAGCGCGGAAAACGGCTCGTCCAATAAGATCACGTCTGGCTTACTCGCCATCATCCTTGCAAGCGCGACCCGCTGCTGCTGTCCGCCGGAAAGCTCATGCGGCATACGCCCCGCAAGATCGGACAAATGAAACTGTTCCAACGTCCGCATCGCCTGCTTTTTTTTCTCGCTCCTTTTGCCTGCGCACCCGGCGCGGACATTCTCCCCTACCGTCATAGTCGGAAACAGCGCATAATTTTGAAACATATATCCAACCCGCCGCTTTTGCGGCTTTACGCAAAGCTTTGCCGCCGAGTCAAAAAACGTTTTTCCATCTATGCTTATATTCCCTGCATCCGGCGTTTCAATGCCTGCGATGCATTTAAGCGTCATGCTCTTTCCGCTGCCGGAGGCCCCCAAAATCCCAATCCGGCGCGATTTTGAAAAAAACCTTGCCTGTAGTAAAAAATCCCCCATCCTTTTTTGAACGTCCACGCTTATTGGCATTTCATAAATCCTCTTTCACCGGATGATCCTTTTTATCATGAAGATATCTGCGCAGCAGGCATAATAGCGCGATGCTGATGACGGACACAAAATCTTCATAAGGCGACGTTTCGCCTACGATCGTATGGCGCGCAACTAAAAAGATCAGCATTTCCAGCACGTTGTCCGAGCTTGGGCGGCATAGCATCCCCACAAACTCAATGCCAATAACGATCATCAAAACGCGCTCTAAATACTCCTTAAACACCGTCGTATCGTCCAACATATGCTGAAAGATCGTAAAATCCTTAAATAAGCCGATGATCGAAAGCACGATCCCAACCACGACAAGCGCGGCCGCGACTAACTCCACGATCTCGCAAAACTTCTGCACATTTTTAATGATCTTTTCCATTACATCCCCCCACATTCCGCCTCTGTCCCCCTTAAGACCGAAAGCCCATGTCCCAGATAGGGCAGCGCGTATTCTAAGCATTCCTTTACCGCCTTTGGACTGCCAGGCAGGTTTACGATCAGCGTGTTTTTACGTATGCCGGACACCGCCCGGCTTAGCATCGCCCTTCCTGTAATGGCGATCGAATGCGCGCGCATCGCCTGGGCGATCCCATCCGCCATCCGATCGCATACCGCAAGCGTCGCCTCCGGCGTTATGTCCCTTTTGGAAAAGCCTGTCCCCCCGGTCGTAAAAATAACGTCCACCTGTCTTTGGTCGCAAAGGCGGCGCAGATTATTTTCCAAAAGCAGGCGTTCATCCTCAAGCAACAGCGTTTCCACCACCTCATAATCGTCCTGCCCGTTTGCTTCCAGGATTTCTTTCACTAGCGGCCCGCTTTTATCCTCCCGCAGCCCGGCGGCTCCTTTGTCGCTTAGCGTAATGACGGCGGCGGTAAACGGGCGGCTTTTTTTTATTGTAGTTTGAAGCAACGTCACCGCGACCCCGGGCGCGATCCGCCCGCTTTTTTGAACCCTTGCAAACACGCCCTCCTTTGGCATGATGCATTCCCCCATTTGTTGAAAAATCTCACAATGGCTGTGGCACTCCTTTCCGATCTGAGTCAGCTTTAGTTTTGCCTCTCCGACTTGGATCAGTGTCCCAACGGGAAGCTTTTTTAAGTCAAAGCCCTCAACGACCAGGTTTTCTCCAAACGCCCCAAAATCCACGTCCGCGCCTTTTTTTCGAAACGCCATGATCGATTCATACGAAAGCAGGCTAACCTGCCTGTGCCAGCCGCCCGCGTGCGCGTCCCCTTCTATGCCATAGCCTTCCTTTAAATACGCGGCTGGCGTTTGCGTTTTTTGCGTCCCGCGCTTTTTACTTACGCAGACCGCGATCAGTCTCCCCATGTTCTTCCTCCCTTGAACCAGATCCTATTTAAAATCATTTCCCAATTTATTTCCCAAAGCCGCAGTTTGGAAACACGCAGCTTGGGCAAGACAGGCAAAGCCCGCCCTCGCCCATTTTTAAAAGGCTCTCCCGCACCGGCCGCTCTCCCGCCAACACCCTTGGCAACACCAGGTCAAAGATCGTCCTTTTTGCGTACATCACGCAGCCAGGAAGCCCCATGATCGGGACTTTATTTTTTGCATAAGCAAGCATAAACATCGCGCCTGGCAGCGCCGGAACTCCATAGGTCACGACATCTTTCGCCGCCATACGGATCGCCGCGGGCGTTCGATCGTCCGGGTCCACGCTCATGCCGCCTGTACAGACGATAAGCCTCGCGCCTTTTTGAAGCAGCCGAAAGATCGCCTCCGCCGTCCTTTTTGGATCGTCGTCGCTTAATTCCTTTCCGACAATTTCAACGCCATATTCCGACAGCTTTTCTTCCACAACGCCCGTAAACGCGTCCGGTATCCTTCCATAAAACACCTCGCTTCCGGTCGTTACAATGCCCGCGGACATTTTTAAAAACGGCTTTAGCGTAAATAAAGGGCCTCCCTTTGCCGCCTCCTTTGCGCGATTCATTTTTTCCTCTTCGATTAAAAGCGGTATGACGCGCATTCCCGCAAGCTTATCCCCCTTACGCACCGGAAAATCCCCATGGCGGCTTGCGATGATCATTTCCCCCAATCCATTGATCTGATCCAACCGCTTTTTATCCACCAAAAACAATCCGTCGCATTCCGCAAACAGCTCGATCTTTCCTTCCTTTACCTCCGATTGGCGCATATGTTCATTTTTGCATAGATCGCACAAAATATGCGCCCCGTCATTTTCATGCAGCATGTTTTCATTCTTTTCCCAAATATAAAGATGCTCCTTTCCCATGCTCAACAAAACCGGGATATCCTCTTTTGTGACCACATGCCCTTTTCGAAACGCCGCGTCCTTACAAACCCCCGGGATGATCTGCGTTAAGTCATGGCAGAGGACATGCCCTACAGCGTCTTTTGTCTGAACAAGTTTCATTGCTTCTCCTTTTCATTTGTAACAGTTCAGCCCGCGCCATTCGCAAAGTCGCGCTTACGCGCTTTCCCGCTGCTTTGCAGCTAACTTTGCTCATAATCGGGCGCTCCGCTCATCGACTGTGAGACGCGCTCATTCATGCAAGCATGATTCGCCCATCTTACAGCCGATGGCTGAACTGTTACACGTAAATTCTAAATTATTTATGAAACTGGTTGAAATTTCCATATCTACATGAGATAATACAGTTATCCGCGACAGAAAGGAAGATGCGTATGACAAACGATATCCTGCAACAATACTCCGTAATTGTCCAATTTCTTGGAAAAACCTTAGGGCCGGACTATGAGGTCGTTTTGCATGACCTCCATCCAGACCATAATCAGATTGTCGCTATTGCAAACAGCCATATCAGCGGCCGCAGCATTGGCAGTCCGCTGACCAACGCCTCGCTAAAAATGTTAATCGATAAAGCCTACGAAACCGATGATTTTATATGCAACTATAAAGGGATCTCCGAAAACGGGCATATACTGCGCTCTTCTACGATGTTTATCAAAGACGCGCAGGGAAAACCGATCGGGCTTTTATGCATCAATTTTGACGACAGCAAATTTTTGCAGCTGCAAGACGCGCTGCTTTCCGTCATCCATCCATCAGATTATATCAAAGCCCATTTAAAAAACAATCCCGACGCTTCAAAAGCCGCCCTTAGCTCTCCCGCAGCCGATTCCATTACGGAAAATTTTTCTATGGATATCCCGTCGCTTATGGAAAAAATATTCCAAGACGCAACCGTCTCTATCCCTACGCCTGCCGACCGCCTGAACCAGCAGGAGCGCAAGGATATCATTGAAAAGCTCCATAAGCAGGGCCTGTTCCAAATGAAAGGAGCGATCAATTTCGTCGCCGGGCAGTTCTCCTGCTCCTGCGCCACGATCTACCGCTATTTAAGCGAACTCAAATTAAGCGGTTAAAAGCCCTTTATATATAGAAGTAAAATTCCTTAAAAATCTTTCGGCATTTCTGGCAGTCATCAAAGATATGCCCCATCCTGCCAGAAACGCCAGGCGGCTGTCGCGCTGCATTTGTATTCCTATTTATAATTCCAGTTGTATTTCCTTCTGTAACATTTTACAACAACAGATTGCTTATGCCTTTCTACATCTCATGCAATTTTAACAAATACCATAGCTACAAAATCCATATTATCATCTTATGTTCTAAAATGCAATCATTCGCTAAAATATTTTTTTCTTGATAAATTTTTCGCTTTCGCAACAAAATTTTCGCATAATAATAAAAAATTTTCATTTTCTTATTGCATTTTCAAAAAGCGCTGTTATAATGGAAATCAGAGGAATATAAAAGTAAATCAGGGGGCCACACTATGAATCCATCAAACAAATCAAATATCAGATCTAATATCAAATGGATCGCAAATAAGATCGCAAAAAGCGATGACAAACAGCTTGCGAACATGTCGTTGGAGGAAATGAAAAAAGCAAGCCAGTTTCACAAAAGCTTTCCGCAATACTCCGTCACGCCGCTTACGCGCTTAACCGAATTATCCAAGCATCTTGGATTAAACCGCGTGTATGTCAAGGACGAATCCTACCGGTTCGGCTTAAACGCCTTTAAGGTGCTGGGCGGCTCCTATGCCATCGCAAGGCATATCGCAAAAGAAACCGGAAAGGACATAAGCTGCGTGGATTACGATTTCCTTACCAGCGAAAAACTGCGGGAAACCTTCGGGCAGGCCACGTTTTTTACAGCCACCGACGGAAACCACGGCAGGGGCGTTGCATGGGCGGCAAATAAGCTTGGGCAAAAATGCGTCGTGCGTATGCCAAAAGGCTCCACTAAGACGCGCCTTAACAATATCGCAAAGGAAAACGCCACGGTAACGATCGAAGATATGAACTACGACGACTGCGTCCGGCTTGCCGCAAAGGAAGCTTCGGAAACGGAACGCGGCATTATCATACAAGACACCGCCTGGGAAGGCTATGAGGAGATCCCGACCTGGATCATGCAAGGCTATGGGACGCTGGCCTTAGAAGCCGACCAGCAGATGGAAGCGGACGGTTGCCGCCCTACCCATATTTTGATCCAGGCAGGCGTAGGCTCCCTTGCAGGCGCGGTCATCGGCTATTTTTCCAACCGTTTTGCTAATAACCCGCCGATCATGGCGGTTGTGGAAGCAAGAGAAGCCGACTGCCTGTACCAGTCCGCGTTAAAGGCGGACGGCAGCCGTGTCAATGTCACCGGGGATATGCTGACCATTATGGCGGGACTTGCCTGCGGCGAAGCAAATACCGTATCCTGGGACATTTTAAAAAACCACGCGGACGCATTTATCTCCTGCCCGGACTGGGTAAGCGCAAACGGCACGCGCATATTAGGCTCCCCGCTTCGTGGGGATGAACGGGTCATTTCCGGCGAATCCGGCTCTGTGACCATGGGCCTTTTGCACGCGGTTATGACGATGCCAGAATACAGGGATTTAAAAGAAGCGTTAAAGCTGGATGCGGATTCTAAGGTACTCTTAGTCTCTTCCGAAGGGGACACCGACCCGCAGCGCTACCGTGAGATCACTTGGCAGGGGCTTTGCGGCACGGACAAGGAGCCGTTTGCGGATATCCGATAAATCAGCGCCTTATAAAAATTTACATAAATTCACATTACAAATTCGAATCATAAATTTACCACTAATTAAGGAGGAAACAGACCATGGCAGATTTTGAAAAAATAAAGGCGGCGGCAGAAGGATACAGCGCGGACATGAACGCGTTTTTACGCGCTATCGTAAAAAATCCGGGGGAAAGCTGCGATGAAAAAGCGCATATCGATACGATCGCGGCGGAAATGAAAAAGGTTGGGTTCGACGAAGTTCAGATCGACCCGCAGGGCAATGTTATCGGGTTTATGGGAAACGGCGATAAAATCATCGCATATGACGCGCATATCGATACGGTAGGGATCGGGAACCGGGATAACTGGGATTTCGACCCGTACGAGGGTTATGAAAAT
This sequence comes from uncultured Eubacterium sp., assembly GCA_947385775.1. Classification (GTDB taxonomy): domain Bacteria; phylum Bacillota; class Clostridia; order Lachnospirales; family Lachnospiraceae; genus Eubacterium_J. The sequence goes on from CANDMI010000079.1 coordinate 11,577, forward strand.
GAAACCGAGATCGGCGGGCGCGGCGTATCCGACCAGTGCGGCGGCATCGTATCTTCCGTATACGGCGCAAAGATTATGAAGGATTTAGATTTAATCCCTAAGGGCTGCAAAATCATGGTTGTCGGCACCGTGCAGGAGGAAGACTGCGACGGGCTATGCTGGCAGTATATTATCAATGAAGACAAAATTCGTCCGGAATTTGTCGTATCCACCGAGCCTACCGACGGCGGCATCTACCGCGGCCAGCGCGGGCGCATGGAAATCCGCGTGGACGTAAAAGGGGTATCCTGCCACGGCTCCGCGCCGGAACGGGGCGACAACGCAATTTATAAAATGGCGGATATATTACAGGACATCCGCGCATTGAACGAAAATGACGCAGACGACAACACCGAAATCAAAGGTCTGGTGAAAATGCTGGATGAAAAATACAATAAGGACTGGGAAGAGGCCAGATTTTTAGGCCGCGGCACCGTTACCGTGTCACAGATTTTTTATACCTCCCCGAGCCGCTGCGCCGTTGCGGACTCCTGCTCTGTTTCCTTAGACCGGCGCATGACCTTTGGAGAAACATGGGAAAGCTGCCTGGATGAAATACGCGCGCTTCCAAGCGTGAAAAAATACGGTGATGACGTAAAGGTATCCATGTACAACTACGACCGGCCGTCCTATACCGGATGCGTATACGAAATCGAATGCTACTTCCCTACCTGGGCGATTCCAAAAGACCACAAGGTCACAAAGTCACTGGAATCCGCTTACATAGGGTTATACGGCGATAAGCGAATCGGCGCGCCGGATACATTAGAAATGCGCCAGGCACGCCCGCTGACGGACAAATGGACGTTTTCCACCAACGGCGTTTCGATTATGGGCAGAAACGGCATTCCATGCATCGGCTTTGGCCCGGGCGCGGAAGCGCAGGCCCACGCGCCGAACGAAAAGACCTGGAAGCAGGATCTTGTAACCTGCGCGGCTGTATACGCGGCGCTGCCAACCGAATATTTTAAATAAGATACTTTTATAAAAATACAATTACAAATTTGAGGAGGATTTTTATATGGACACGACAAAAACGCTGCAAGCTTACATAGACAAACTGAACAAACTAAATTTTAAAGAGATGTACAACGGGGATTTTTTCCTTACCTGGGAAAAAACGGACGATGAAATCGAAGCCGTGTTTACCGTAGCCGACGCGCTGCGTTTTATGCGGGAGCACAATATTTCCACAAAAGTGTTTGAAAGCGGCCTTGGCATTTCCTTATTCCGGGACAATTCCACCCGCACCCGCTTCTCGTTTGCTTCCGCCTGCAACCTGCTGGGCCTTGAGGTGCAGGATTTAGACGAAGGAAAATCCCAGGTAGCCCATGGCGAAACCGTCCGGGAAACCGCAAACATGATCTCTTTTATGGCGGACGTGATCGGCATCCGTGACGATATGTATATCGGAAAAGGCAACCGTTACATGCACGAAGTCGTAGACGCGGTCACCCAGGGCAATAAGGACGGCATCTTAGAGCAAAAGCCAACGCTTGTGAATTTACAGTGCGACATTGACCACCCGACCCAGGCTATGGCGGATATGCTGCATATCATCCATGAATTTGGCGGCGTGGAAAACTTAAAGGGCAAAAAGATCGCAATGACCTGGGCCTACTCCCCTTCTTACGGAAAACCGCTGTCCGTGCCGCAGGGCATCATCGGCCTGATGAGCCGTTTTGGAATGGATGTCGTGCTGGCGCATCCGCAGGGCTATGAGATCTTCCCGGAGGTGGAAGCGGTCGCTGCCGAAAACGCGAAAAAATCCGGCGGCAGCTTTACTAAGACCAACGATATGGCAGAGGCGTTTAAAAACGCTGACATCGTATATCCAAAGAGCTGGGCGCCGTTTGCCGCAATGGAAAAGCGCACGCAGCTATATGGAAACGGCGACACCGAAGGCATCAAAGCCCTGGAAAAGGAACTGCTTGCGCAAAACGCCGAGCATAAGGACTGGGCTTGTACCGAGGAGCTTATGAAAACCACAAAGGACGGCAAGGCGCTTTACATGCACTGTCTGCCGGCGGACATTACAGGCGTAAGCTGCAAGGAGGGCGAGGTGGACGCTTCCGTATTTGACCGCTACCGCAACCCGCTTTATAAAGAAGCAAGCTACAAGCCATACATCATTGCCGCTATGATCTTTTTGGCAAAATTCGCGGACCCTGCGGATATTTTAAAGAAGCTGGAAGAAAATGGCTCTCCGCGCATTTTTCAATAAGGGGACGTAAGATATGGATAATGTCAAAAAAAGAAGGATCGTCATTGCCCTTGGCGGCAATGCGCTAGGAAATACACTTCCAGAACAGATGGCCGCGGTAAAAATTACGGCGAAAGCCATCGTGGATTTAATCGAGGAAGGCTGCGAGGTCGTTGTCGCCCATGGCAACGGCCCGCAGGTGGGCATGGTCAATAACGCGATGCTTGCCCTCACCCACGAGGACGAAAGCCAGCCAAACACGCCCCTTTCCGTCTGCGTCGCAATGAGCCAGGCATACATCGGATACGACCTGCAAAACGCGCTGCGGGAAGAGCTTTTAAACCGCGGCATAGAAGATATCCCGGTGGCTACGATGATCACCCAGGTGCGCGTGGACGCGGATGACCCGGCGTTTTTATCCCCTTCAAAGCCAATCGGCAAGTTTGTATCGAAAGAGCAGGCAAAGGAAATGGAGGAAAGCTTTCATTATATTATGAAGGAGGACGCGGGGCGCGGATACCGCCGCGTCGTCGCTTCTCCAAAGCCTGTGGAGATCGTAGAAATCGGCACGATCCGCACAATGGTAAACTCCGGCAATCTGGTCATCGCCTGCGGCGGCGGCGGAATCCCGGTCACAAGGCAGGGAAACCATTTAAAGGGCGCAAGCGCGGTCATTGACAAGGATTTTGCAAGCTGCCTGCTGGCAAAGGAGCTGGACGCGGATTTTCTGATTATTTTAACGGCTGTGGAAAAGGTCGCGTTAAATTTTGGAACGCCTGATGAAAAATGGCTGGAGGATGTTTCGGTGGAGGAAGCTAACCAGTATATACAGGAAGGGCATTTTGCCCCGGGGTCTATGCTGCCTAAGGTGGAAGCGGCTGTGGATTTTGCGGCTTCTAAGGCCGGGCGGACGGCACTTATTACGCTGCTGGAAAAATCCAGGGATGCGATACGGGGGGAGACGGGGACGAAGTTTCATCAATAGAATTTCACCGATAGAATTTCACTAATAGAATTTTACCAATAGAATTTCACCGATAAAGGGGTTGGGTTTCAATGGCCGGACGCTGGGGGATGGAGCGCGGGACTGGCTTGCGGTTCCTACTCCAGAATGTAAGAAGCCCTAAGCATTCTGCGTTTTGATCTCACAACCGGACGGGCGCAGCGCCTAATACGCCCTGGCTTCGCCAGAGGCGAACGGCGCTTGCTTCGGCTCCGCCGCCTGTGTATCATGCAGAATGCCAAGGGCTTCTAACATTCTTTCAAACGTCACCGCAAACCAGTCCCGCGCTCCATCCCCCGGCTGGTTTTCACAAATAATGATGTAAAAAAATTTTTTTCTTTTCATAATAGTCACGTAGAAAAATTCCTCCTAAACGTCACCGCAAGCAAGCCATGAAGCATTTTATCAAGCGCTTTTTTGAGTTATTGACGCAAACTTTTCAGCGCGGCGGGAAACGTGTAGGTAGAACGGGAATTGTTTTTCATAATTGAGTATGGTATAATTTTCCCCAGTACAAACCGATAAATCGGGATTTGAAAGAGAGGACACTATGAAGAAAGCAGCTTTAATATTATACTCAAATAAAATAGATGAATATCTAAAATGTGACAGTGTGATTGATTATGACAATGAAGCCATTATGGAATTGGCTGATACACTATTGAAAAAGGTAAATAATAAGTTTGATTTCATTAAAACAGCCTATGAATTTGTCAGAGATAATATTTCACATTCGGCAGATATAAACGAAGATATGATAACATGCGCTGCTTCGGAAACGCTAAAAGCGGGTCATGGGATTTGTTTCGCCAAATCACACTTGTTGGCAGCTTTATTACGCTGCAAATCTATTCCAACAGGTTTTTGCTATCAAAAGCTAATTTTAGATGACGAGGTGGCTCCTATCCTAGTTTATCATGGGCTAAACGGTGTATATATTGAAGAACATAGAAAATGGATAAGGCTTGATGCAAGAGGAAATAAAACTGGAGTGGACGCACAATTTTCAATAGAAACAGAACAGCTTGCGTTTCCAATTCGTCCCCAAATGGGAGAAGTTGATAGTTATATAGTATATCCTGATCCTGATATTAAGATATTGGAAAAATTGAGAAATATTAAGACGAGAACAGAACTATGGCATAATCTTCCTACTGAACTTGAATACAACAAATAGCTTCAAATTCCAGTTTATTGGTCTAATAAAAGTCCAAAACAGGGCGTTTTGCTGTAGCGCTTTTGAAACCCAGCCTGGAGAGGGGATTTGCCTGGTCGGTCTGGGGCGTATGGAGGAATGTATAGAAGTTCTTTGTATTCTGCATGAAACCCAGGCGGCGAAGCCGAAGCTGGCGCCGTTCGCCTCTGGCAACAGCCAGGGCGTATCAGGCGCCAGCGCCCGTCCGGCAGTCAGATTCAAATGCAGAATACCTAGAACTTCTTACATTCTGAAATGGCCCCAGACCGACTAGGCAACTCCCCTCTCCAAGCGTCCGTCTATCTAAACCTTATTTTTATTCCTCCCCCAAATACTCATATTTAATCTCCACCTTATCTCCAAACATCGCCTGCAAATGGCACGTTAAAAGATTCTTTATGGATTCATCTGATTTTTCCAAAACATCGCTTTTTAGCGCCTTCTGCCTTTCCTTTTCCTCCGCTTCTATGATCAATTCATTATAGTCTGTCACTTTTATGGGATTAAAAATATTATTTCTCTCATCATGTATTTCCAATGACTCTTGTATCGTATAATTATCTAAAATCTCCGAATGCGGCACAGATAACGCAACCTGTGTGATATTGCCTTCTTTATCTGTGGATGTATTGATCTCCAGATTTTCGGCGTTCATGCCAATATTCATTTTCCCATCAACTGTCGCGATAAAGAAATTGCCCGTAAGCGGAATATCCACTCCCATAAACTGGTTTTTATCGGAAACCCTTATAACGGAAGTATAATTAAATTCATATGCGGAATATTTTGAAACCTTACTAAGCTCCTCCCGGATCGAATCCACCTGAATGTGGTTTTGTTCCATTTCTTCTATTTTTTCTTTTAAATCTTTTATCTCGTTTTTTTGTATCTTTCTGTTCTGTATCAACAGCCCACATACAAAGATCAGGATCAGAAAAACGATGATCGGCACAAATTTTAAGCGTTTTTTTATTTTCTTGCCTGCTTCTTTTACATCTTCAAAATCCATATGCTCCTCCTTTATGTATAGTTCTAACCGTCATTCGCTTATGGCATACCTCAAGGGACAGTGCAAAATTTTACACCGTCCCTTGTCCCTTCATTTTCGCGCAGTCATCCAATTGCCGTTTCTTTGTATCGCAACGTCTGGCAGTCAACGATATTATATGGAAATGGTTTCCTGCGAATCGTTATCGGATAATCGTAGACCGCTTTTTATTTATAATCCAAGTTAACAAACCCAACATCTTCTAGCGATAGCTGCCAATTTGAATTTTTCCTTATGCACAAATCCCATCCCACCATACATAATTTACATGAAGCTTTGGACAGTTCTATGCAATCTGAATCATATACCATAAAAGACTTAAAGTTCACTTTATAGTCCAGCGCATCGTTTTCCAACACATACTCGTCCAAATTAAACCTTGCTTCTGTTTCAACCAATAGTTTATTTACCTTAAAGTAACATTTTATAGCCGTACTTTTACTTCCATTTCTTCCCAGTTTCATATTTATCACAAAACTATTGTTAGAAATTGATTCAGAATACAACCCTATAAATTCAAACTGCTCCGTCTTACTGTTATAAACAATTGCATAATCATAACCATTGCGGCTCTCTTTTATCACACGGTTATGATCCGAATTTAAGTAACCTTTTTCCATTATTATCCGGTATAATAAATCGTACGGCGTTTCCGACTCCTGATTCGCGTTATGATCTGTCTCACTGTTATCTGGTTTACCGCTATCCCCAGCATCGGAATCTGTTTTGCCGCCGTCCGCCTTTTGATCCTCGCTATCATCATCTTTGCCCTTATCTCCGGCATCATTATCAGATTTTCCATCATCTGCCTTTTGATCCCCGTTATCAGATTTGCCATCATCCGCCTTTTGATCTCCGGCATCGGAATCTGTTTTGCCGCCGTCCGTCTGACCATTGTCCGCACCGCTATTCTTATCGCCATCCGTATTCTTACCATCGTCCGTATCTTTATCAACAGCCGTTTTCTTTACAGTAACCTTGCACTTTAGGCTTTTGCCGCTCACTTTCGCGGTGATCGTCACTTTCCCTGCATTCCTCGCTGTTACCTTTCCTTTTCTCGTTACAGACGCAGTTTTTGGGTCGCTTGAGCTCCATTTCACTTTTTTCTTTGCGCCGATCACTTTTAACTGACATGTTTCTTTGCCGTCTTCACTGACCTTTAACGTGATATTTGTTTCATTCAGCTTCATTTTTACTGCGGCGTTGGCGGTAATGCTTCCCTGGCTTTCCAAAACCGCTGGCGCGGGATGAAAAAATGCCATAAATAAAGCGAAACATAAAATTAAGACCGTTCGAAACGTCTTTTCTTTCATAACAACTCCTCCAATCCATTACAAAATAAATTATCCTGTCCAAACTCTGCCATGCGTACGCAGGCAAGCTTCCCTTTCCCCTTTTACCGCATCACTTCCCCCTGTTCTAAAAATTTCATTTCAACTCATATTCTCCTTATTTATGAAGCTGAAGTAATAAATCCAACCATTCACTGTTCTGAATGAATGACGGTATCATCTCAATAAATATCTTTTGGAAAAACTGACTTGCACCGCCACTATAGCGATCTAAGATTTCACAGGCCTTTTGTACCTCTTCCATGTTTAATGTTAACAAATATAAAACTCCCATCATAATTTTGTCCTCCTGATTTCATTTTCTTTACGTAAAGAAGAAATTCTATTTATAACCATATCATAAATTGCGCTCTCGTGCAATTAATTTTATATATATTTACATAAAATATTACACTGAGGTGCAATATTATGAAGAACGAAAAAAGCATTGACCGGATCATCCAGGTAAAAAATATGGATATTGGAAAAAACATCGCAAATTTGCGTAAATCCTTAAATATCAAGCAAACAGACATGGTCGCCCGTCTGCAAACAAACGGAGTGGATATTTCTATTTATTCCTATAACAGGATTGAAAAAGGCACGCAAAATCCGACTGTGCTGTTTTTATATGCCTGCTGCCAAATCCTAAACTGCGACATGAACCAAATCTTTGACTTTAAGCAGCCATCCTGAACTATCCTTGTTTGAAAGAGTATATCACACGATTTTTAACCTCTGGTTTTGTGAGTGCGCACGTTGCTTTTGGGAAAATCGCGCCGCCGGTGCGCCGCTTTAGCGGCATATTTCATCTGTATCGGCGTGTGCAATCGAGTAGGGAAGAGCCATCTTCCCTACTCGCGCGCCGCCGATGCGCCGCTTTAGCGGCATATTTCATCTGCATCGGCGTGTGCATAATCGAGTAGGAGGAAATTTCTCTGAATGAGAAATTCCCGACCTCTCACAC
>CANDMI010000080.1 GCA_947385775.1 uncultured Eubacterium sp.
ACCTCGGTTTCTTTCCATGGTTGCATTGTAAGCCCACATTGCCCAATCATTTCGTTGGTTGCTTTCAAGACAACTGCCCATAAACCAAAACTCCATTTTTGATAGCGGGCAATTTGCCTGTCAAGCCATTCTTGGACTTCATCGTCACGAAACGCTCCCTCATATGCATACATTGTATCTTTATCTTGCAGGATTTTACACAAAGATTCAAAATCAGCTTGATTTATCTCACGCAGATATAACCGTTCAGTATCAAGTATCATATATATCTTTATCCCCTTAATTTTCGATTTTCGATGTCTCTATTATACCGCAATCACTTTTCATAGGGAATAGATTTTATAAAAAATTCATTTTGCCGTGATAAACATGATTCCCCTGAATCTGCTTTTGTTTCATTGATGAAATGCCGGAAGATTTTGAAATCAAAACTCTTTATGTATATTTGTTCAGAAAAGAATAGTTCCCGCTCCAAATAATCCAATGAAAAAACTGCTGTAAAATCGTTCAGATCTCACAGCAGTTTTTCCGTTTCAATAACAATATACTTATTTCCACACCCTTAATGTTCAAGTCCCCATTCATAGTAACCTGCCATTCCAACTGCCACAATTTGCCACGTTCTGTCCCGTTTTATCCACAAATGCACCGCATATCCACTTTGGCGCCGTGGCAGGCGAATAATATTTTAATCACTGTGGTTTTTCCTCTTTCATCGCAGTTTCATGCAGATGCTTTTCATCGTTATTCTAACAAATATTTTTATTTTTTACAATTTGTTCAAATGCTTTTTGAGTAATCGTATGTATCCAGCATCATCCGATATTGCTTTGCTAAATTACACGGCGTAATGTTTTCTCCCACATAGGGCGGTGCATGGTTTACCAGTTGCAATTATAAATCACAGGGACGACTGCGCTTAGGCTGTCACCTTTGATTCTTGCTTTCCTTTCGCAGTACAACGCTGCTGATAACGCCTATGCCGCCCAATAACGCATAAGATTTTGATGAAAAAAGGATTCCTGCCGCCGCCAAACCAATGCCGACAGCTAAGTTACATATCGCCGCTGTTTTTAGAGCTTTCTTTTTCGGGTTGGGAAGCGTTACGGAAATTCCCAGTGTGTCATTCAGCTTTTCACAAGCCTTATTTATTTCTTTGATCATTTTGCCCTCCTAAAATAATACGATCCTAATAGTCTGCATGATTTTTGCGCTTGGAACGGGTACAAAATCCGGAATTGGAAAGTTCATGTTATCGCCCCCTTTCCAGGGCATAGCCGCCTTTTGAATATCAAGGTTGTTTTCTGTGCGATTCCGATCAGGGAATACTGGGAGCTGCCTATGCATGGATAGGCAAAACAAGTGACCAGTTCCCAGCCGTCCTTACCGTAATGGTTCAGCTTATCAGACAACGCCTGTTCGGAATGTTCTGTTTTCCTGCTGTCGATTACTATTGTTTGGTACTCAAATTCTGTCATAAAAATCTCCTTTACTCAAAAATATCTGCCACAAGGCTGTCCACCATAAAGTCAAAAACGGCGAAATAATCACAAGTGACGGAAAGGGTTTCTTTTGCGTTGATCGTTGACAGCAGCGCGCTTAAAATCCCATATGCCTGCGCTTCCTCCATTTTCAGATTTAAGTCTGCGGCATGGATAACCTGTCTGAAAAAATCGAAACTGTCAAGCTTGATCTTTTTAATCGTTTCTTCCGGCAGCTTTGCTATGAAAGACTGGAAATCCGGCGTATTGACGTTGTAGAGGAATGGCTTGCTGTCATATTCCCGAAAAAGCCTTTTCATGGACTGTGCAAAGCCTTCTTTCGTGCGGCTGTTTCTGTTTATGTCAATGATCTTTTCTGTCAGCCTCCTTTGTATGTTTGTGATCGTTTCAAGGAATAAATCTTCCTTTGTCTGGTAGAGCGTATAAAAAGCGCCGATCGATATAGCTGCCTTGTCGCATAGATTTTTTACGCTTGTCTTTTTGTACCCTTGCACTGTCCAACATTCTTCGCATAGTTCTTCCAGCTTTTGGCGGATCGCTTTTTTATCAGCGTCCGAAAGGACTGGCTTTGACGGCATAGTTTTGATTCTCCTTTCTTTTGAATTTTATTTGCGAATATTCGTAATAAATATTCATAAATAAAAGAATAGCACGATAGATAGCGGTTGTCAAGTGGAGAACTTGATTTGGCAGTGTAATAATAAGTCTGAACGGTGACAAATTTGGCGGAAAGTGTTGACTGTGATATTGTCTGGAGATTAAAAATGTGGTATATTGACAATATGGGAAACCAAGAAGCCAAAGGCGGCTTTGACCCTTTTTTCATTTGGAGGGTTCAAGTAGCCCTCCGGATATTATGCCCTTTGGGGCTGAAAGAAAGGAGGGCGATGCAATGTATGTTACATATCAGGATTTAATCCAGATCGGTATATTCGTTGTCGCCCTTGTGAATCTGATTTATCAGATGACCAAGGGAAAAAAGAAATAGCCGCCGCTACTGCTATAGTGATTTTGCAAAAATATATATGTTCATATAAATCCATATATTTATATAATAACGCATAAATCAGCGTTTGAGTTATTTTGACTATAATAAATTAGATGTATTTTCATATAAATAAATGCCAAATTGGTGTAAAGATGGTGTAGAAGAAAAGAGCCGAAGGTACAGTATAATCTAAATTCATTTCAAGTTTCTTTAATATTCCCAATATATGGCGCAAATCCCGTTAAATCCTTTGATGCAATGGGAGTGTAGGAGGTATGGCGAGGGCTTTAAAACTTGCTGATATGACAATTTCCAGGCTTACCCAAGAAAAAGAAGCCCTGGAGCGGGAAGCGATCGCCATGGACAAGAAAATATCCGAGCTGGCCCCAAAGGCGAGATTACGTTGACGTTATCCTGCAAAGCGCGTCAACCGTACTCACAACGCAGATCGCGCAGGATTATGGCATGTCCGCGAAAGCGTTTCACAAGAAGCTGTCGGAGATGCGCATCCAGCGCAAGGTATGCGGACGGTGGATATTGTATGCCGAATGCCAGGGCAAAGGGCGCGTCCATAGCAAGACCATTGACATTCTCCGCGCAAACGGCCAGCCGGACGTGAAAATGCAGACGGAATGGACGCAGAAATGTAGGCTGTTTTTGTATAAGGAATTAAAGTAACATGGGCTTTACCCTACAATAGAAAAGGCGGCGTGAAAGGGTTTTCGTTCAGTAGCTGGGATAATTCATGTAGGGTAAAGAAGATTGTGAAAATGTTTAAAAGGACGGCGGGGGTTGTCTGGATGGTCGCCTGTTTTGCTGTATGGACATTTATTTGCAGACCGCCAACTGCATATAGTTGGCGGATGGGTAGGGGTTGCAGCCTTAGAGCGGGGGCGGCCTCTATTTATTCGCGGTTTCTTGATAGACCAGATCAATTCCCTTTCTTACGATGTCTGTTTTTGACAGATTCGTTTTTTCCATACAGTATTTTAACTTATGCATATCATCATCAGATAGGCGGAAACTTTCTCTATTATTTTTCGGGGCATTTGTCGGTCTCCCCATTTTTTTACTTCCTATTTTACATCACTTCCTGTCAATGATAGAATAATTCTTGGAGATTGGGCGGTGGCAAGCCCGCCTTTTTCGCTAACCCTGCAAATCTTCTTTTAAATCTTTTAAAAGTTCCTCGATTTTCTTATCGGTGTCCTCTTTGGTGATTTCCCCTTTTGCTCCTTCGAGCCCTCTGATGATCTGTTTCAGCCAGCTTTTAAACTGTAAATCTGTCATTCCCATATTTTCTATCGCCTCCATTGTCGTTCTCCTTTCCGTTAAGGCCTTGCCGTTCCTTAACTGTAATTAAATTATAACTTATGTCATGACAAATGTAAAGGGCTGTTTCAGATCATTTTGATAAATCTCCCATGACAAGGGGCGGCAGGTATTATCCTGCCGCCTGACTACATTTTTATAATTTTGCTGCTTTCCTCATGTCCGACATGCCTTTTGATTTTCCACATTTTTTCCGGTCTGCCTTCTGAAATGCCGCATAAATACGAAACGAACAGGGAATTGTCAGTGTTTTCAAGGCTACAAAATTGGATGATTGCCATAAAAGATAAGGATATAGCAACATATAATTCAATGCATGACAGATATATCGAATTAAAAGTGACTTTGACAAGTTTGGGTGTGAACTTGACAGAATTAGAAAAGATCAAAGAGTAGAACGGAATGAACATCAATCTATCAGCTATGCAACAGAGTCTTTGGGGGCGTTTTTTGCCCCCGCTGGCTATCCGTTTTCTTTGCTTTTTTCGACCTCTTTTAAAAGGGCTGCAATATCCGCGCATATGTGATGGATACAGAGGTCGGCAATAAATGCAAAAATGCTTATAGCGAAAAAGAATAAAAACCACGCATTATATAATGTAAAGTATTCATTGTCACTTATCAAAGAATAAAAACCGCCTTTTAATAAAAAAGCCAATGCAATAACAGCAGAAACTATTCCTGTCGTCAGTAATATTTTCGTTATTCTTCCACATTTGTCAAAGGAATAAAAGATTTTTTTCATTAATGCGCCTCCAACTGTTTCGCAAATCGACATTTCATTAGAAACCAAGTATAGCATATTTTTTCATTTGGATGGTTCAATGAGCTATTTGATATTGCTATTTACTATATCACAGTCTGTAACTGTTTTCAAGGTTACAGTTCAGCCCAGGACTTTGCATTTACTGCAAAGTCCGTATGAAAAAGCAGAAGTTGTGGGAATCCGGCTCTTTGCCAAAGGCAAACTTCCAATGAGCCGGATTCCGTTACAGTGAAGCCAAAGGCTGAACTGTTACTTTTCAAGCCTGTTTTTTTGTTTTTATCATAGACTTATCCGTGCTCCTGTGATAGACTAATATTAACTACAGCTTAAAGGATGCTTGGCGGTAACAGTTCAGATAGGTAAGCGCATTGGTGGACTGGCAAGTATAGGCACCTGCTGGATAATCCTTGACAATGGCGGTGTTTTATGATAAAAGGTACAATATGCACGCGGCGCGTTTTAGAGCCGTGTTTTAAGATGCATCGCACGATCAATAGGGGAATAGAAAGGAAAAACATATGAAAATAAAAAGCGCCGGGAATGGGGCGATGGATTTTTTCAAGCAGCTGATGCGAAAATCAAAGGATGCGTATGAGTCTGCCGCCCACTGTAATATTTTATTGCTGACGAATGTGGACTCTGACAATGTCGGGGACCAGGTGATCGAAGCTTGTGATGTTGGGCTGTTGAATGCAGTCATGCAAAATCTTGGAGTTTGAAATTACCGGATCATCAGCCGCCCGGCTTCGGTGATCTCCCGCAGGTATCTGGCAAAGAAAAATCCGAAATCCTTAGAGGAGGCAAAGCGGCTGATCAAAAAATCAGACCTGGTTATTTTTGGCGGGGCGCCGATGTTTAATTATCTTTACCAGAGGTTTTATGAAAGAACGGCTGTCTGGATCGAGCTTGCCCAGGAATATCATACCCCGGTCATATTTTCCGCGATTGGGATCGAGTCCTACGATGAGGACAATCCAAAATGCCAGAGGCTGAAGGCGGCGTTAAATTTAGATTGCGTCAAGCAGATTTCCACAAGGGACCGGCTTGACCTGCTGGAAAAATATAAAACTTCTGAAAAGCTTCATATTGAAAAGGTGGCGGACCCGGCGGTCGTGTCGAAAACGGTGTTTCGCGACCATTTAAAGTCAAAAGGCCTTGTGGAAAAGAAAAAGGTCGGGATTTTTGTTTTAAGGGCCTATGGCTTTAAGGATAATAATATTGATTTTTCCAAAAAAGAAGCGCTCGATCTATGGCTTGGGCTTATCCGCGAGCTTGAAAATAGAGGATACGATTATGAATTGCTTACAAGCGGCTTTTGGGGAGACGAGACGATTTTGGATTATCTGGTAAGGAAATGCAATGTAAACATAAAGAAATGTGTGTTTAACATGGGCACGCCGGAAAAATTAAACGCGAAGATTTCCGGCTATGACGCGGTGATTTCATGCAGGCTGCATCCGAGCATCATTTCATTTGCCCATGACGTGCCGTCGGTTGGGTTGATCTGGAATCCGAAGGTGGAAGGATTTTATGACAGCATCGGTTACCATGACCGGGCGATCGCCGTTACGGAAGCGTCAGCCGCGCAGATCGTGGATAAGTTAGAGCAGGTGATGCAGGAGGGCGTAAGGAAAGACCCGGATTATATTTACAGTATTTACCGGTCGCTTTTTTATGCGGTCCAAAAGTATGTAGAGCTTGGAAAAGAGGATGTGCAGCCTTATGGATACCCGGAATTTTTACAGTACATCCCGGCATACAAAAGCGTTTCGAAAAAAGAGCTGGACGGAAAGATTGACCGCAAGCTGCGGCGAATTTACGAAAAGCACAATGAATGCACTGAGAAAAATGAAAGGCTGAAAGAGGAAGTGGCGCAGCTTCGGGCGGAAGTAAAATCGTTAAAAAAGAAAAATAAGAATAAAAATAAGGAGCTGTCTTAACAGAAGGGCGGCTCCTGGAGCGTATTAAAAAATAGGCTCCAGGCTTGGTGGGGCTTAAAGCCCCATCTTTTTTAAAATGCCATCGGCGTTTACGCCAGGGTGCGTTAGATACAGACGGCAGATGCATTCGGCAAGCTCTATGTTTATCCGGTTTTTTTTGGCAATGGCGGATACGTTTTTGCCCTTGTCCACATCTTTCATGACATTTTGTACGACAGTGCGGATGTTTTCCGGGGGCTGCGATGTGAAGTCCGGCTGGTTTTTTGAAAGGTCGATCCGTTCGATGTCAAAGTGAAAGCCCAGGCGTTTGGATTCAAAACGTTCAGACTCAAAGCGATCATCTGTCTTTTCGTCTGGAGCGCATGCGGCGTTTGGATCATCGTCGTTTTTTATATGGATAAGCGCCATGGTTACCGGCAGGCGAAAGCGTTTTACGCCGCAGCTGCCTGGGTTTAGCCAGATCTGCCCGTTTAAGCGCTGCTGTTCATATTTGTGGGAATGCCCATATATGATAAGGTCTTTATTCGAAAGGAGTTCCGTTTTTGGGATGGCGTTTTTGTTATGTATCAAAAAGATGTTAAGCCCAAACAGCTGAAAGGATAGGGTTTGGGGCAGGGGATCCGAAAGGCGCTTATCCGCGTTGCCTAAAACGGCATAAAGCGGCGCGAGATCTTGCAGCCGGCGGAACGTGTCGTCATTGCAAAAATCTCCGGCATGTATGATCGCGTCGCAGCCTTGCAGGAGCTTTTGAACAGGCTCCCGCAGGCAGTTGTGCGTATCCGATATAACACCGATTTTTGACATAATTTTCTCCTTAAAAATGCGCGTTTGCAAACTTAAAATTATATTGTAACATATATCAGGATTATATCAGATTTTCTAAGATATCGGAAGTGAAATTTTATTTTGCGGTAAGCTCTGCGATCAAAGCTTCCACGTCGTCGATGCATGCGCCGCAGACGGTGCCCACATTGTTGATCTCCTGCACTTCCTCTAATGTAGTGGCTCCCTGATTGACGGCTTCCTGGATCATGCCTTTTGTAATGTCAAGGCAGCTGCAAATAACTTCATCTGGGTTCATTTTTTAAGTCTCCTTTCTGATATTCACGCAGACCCCTTCGGACAGACAAATTGCCGCCCGGATCTGAAACGGGGCGCGTATGAATGGATTTTCCATAAGTGTGTACAAAAAAAGAAAAAATATGCATTTTTAAATAAATTAGTTGAAATTATCCTATGAAAAGTAATATAATAACCACAAGGTAGAACATAGTCGGTTAGACGAAGCGGGACGGTATTTCGCGATGTTGTTTTCGAGCTCAACATTCGAAAAAAGAGCTGCTTATTTTTATTTTAGGAGGAATTTATGCAATTAGAAAACGAAGCGGGATTTCGGGAGATAGAAGGCGGGGCATGCGCGGCGGCGGGGTTTGCGGCGAATGGCTGCCATTGTGGATTAAATCCGGATCCGGGAAAAAACGACCTTGGCGTTTTATACAGTGAGCGCATATGCAATGTGGCGGCTGTTTTTACGACAAACAAGGTGCAGGCCGCGCCGGTGCTTGTGACAAAAAGTCATCTGAAGCAGACGGGTGGAAAAGCGAAAGCTGTCATTGCAAACAGCAAATACGCCAACGCCTGCACCGCGGACGGGGAAGAAATCGCGGAAAAAATGTGTGAGCTTGCGGCGCAAAGCTTGGGGATCTTGCCGCAGGAAACACTTGTGGCTTCTACGGGCGTGATCGGGCAAAGGCTGCCGATCCAGCCGATCGAAGCGCATATCGACCGTCTTACGGCGGATCTTTCGGCAAAAAACCACGAAAAAATGGTGCAGGCCATTATGACTACAGACACGCGTCAAAAAGAAGCGGCGGTGGAATTTGAATTAAATGGGAAAAAATGCAGGCTGGGGGGCATGGCGAAAGGAAGCGGCATGATCCACCCGAATATGGCGACGACCTTAAATTTTGTTACGACGGACGCGGCGGTTTCCGTGCCAATGCTGCAAAAGGCGCTGGATGAGGTTGTAAAAGTAACCTATAACTGCCTTAGCGTTGACGGGGATACATCGACAAATGATATGCTTTGCGTCTTGGCAAATGGCGCGGCTGGAAACGAGGAGGTTACGGCGGAGGGGGAAGCGTTTGAGACGTTTAAAAAAGCGCTTTACTTAACGCTTTTAAAGCTTACAAAAATGCTTGCGGCGGATGGAGAGGGCGCAAGCAAGTTATTAGAGTGCTCCTGCAAAGGGGCGCCGGATTTGGATACGGCGATCGCGGTTGCAAAAAGCGTGATCCGTTCTCCGTTAGTAAAAAGCGCGATGTTTGGAAGGGACGCAAACTGCGGGCGCATTTTGTGCGCGGCGGGCTATGCCGACGCGTCGTTTGACGTCCATAAAGTGGATGTGGAGCTTGCGTCAAAAAAGGGAGCGGTCTTGGTTTGCAAAAATGGGCTTGGCCTGGAGTTTTGCGAAGAACAGGCGGCGGATATCCTCTCTTCGGATGAGATTTTCATTAACTTGGATTTAAATCAGGGCGATGCGTCGGCGAAGGCATGGGGATGCGATTTGACGTATGATTACGTAAAGATCAACGCGGACTACCGAAGCTGATAAATCGGCCGCGGCTGATAAGTCGGCGGGAAGCCGGAAACAAAGGGGAACTATTTTGGAAGGAGAAAGCTAGTTTATGAAAAATCAAGGAAAGGTCTCTTTTATACATTCGATTTCTTTTAAAATCGTGCTGCTTGTTATGTTAACGTCGATGTTTTGCATTTGCGCGGTGATCACAAGCTCGGTCAACCAGGCGGATCGCGCGGTGATCACAGTCAGTGACAACTATTTGTGCAGTCTTGCGGATAATTCCGCCCAGGCGATCTTAAATCTGTCACAGGGCCAGGCGGACGAATCTGTTTACGCGTCTATTTTAGGCGAGGAAAGGGAGGAGATTGCCGCGTCCTCTTACAGCAGCCTGATAGACAGTGAGGGTATGGCGGTTTACCATACGATCAGCGCAAGAAACGGGCAAAAGATGACGGAGCCTGAGATCTTAGAGCTTGTGAGCCAGTTAAAAGCAGGCTCTTTATCAGGCGGCGGGATGAAAGAGTATACCTTTGATGGGGATAAGATCCATGCGGCGTATGCGCCGGCGGGGGACATGCTTGTCGTTGTGGCGGCGGACAGTAAGGATATCACAAAGCCGATGGAATCCATGCACACTTTGGCATTATGGATATCGATCCTTTGTACGGTCATAAGCATGGTCGTTGGTCTTTTGGTCAGCAGGTTTTTATGCATTCCGATCCAACGGCTTACGACGATCATTTCAGACACCGCCCATTTGAATTTTAAGAAAAACGTACATAGCGAAAAGCTTTGCAGCCGCAGGGATGAAACCGGGAAAATGGCAAATGAAGTTCGTTTTATGCGAAAGCAGCTGCGGCAGATGATACATGAGATCGAAGGAGCCGGAAACCAGATTACCGAGGACGTAAAAGGGCTGCATGCCGTTACCGTTACCGTAGACAACATGTGTTCGGACAATTCAGCTACCAGCCAGCAGCTTGCCGCTGGCATGGAACAGACGGCGGCAACGACGGTGACGATCAATGAAAACGTCGGCATGATTAAAAATAATGCGGAAAGCCTGAACGAAATGGCAAAGGACGGCGCGCGGACTTCTGAGGAGGTAATGCAGCGGGCGCAGAATTTAAGGGAGCGCACCGTAGAAGCCGGCAGCAATACGATGAATGTATACCAAAGCGTCAAGGTGAAATCCGAGCAGGCGATCGAAGGCTCTAAGGCTGTGGAAAAGATTAACGAGCTGACCCAGACGATCATGGAGATTTCCAGCCAGACCAGCCTGCTTGCGTTAAACGCTTCCATCGAGGCGGCAAGGGCAGGGGAAGCGGGCCGCGGCTTTGCGGTAGTGGCGACGGAAATTGGCGGGCTGGCGGACCAGACGTCGAAAGCCATCGCGGATATCAGTGAGATTGTGACCGAGGTAAACCATGCGGTAGGCAATATGTCAGACTGCTTAGAAGAGACGACGGGATTTTTGGAAAATACGGTTGTAAAGGAATATAAGGAATTTGAGCAGGTCAGCGACCAGTACCAGCAGGACGCGGACGTGTTCCGCACAAGCATGGACAATGTAAGTGACGCGGTTTCCGAGCTTTCAGGCGCGATCGAAGCCATCGCCCTTGCGTTAAACGGCATCAACGACACCGTTGGGGAGTCTTCCTCCGGGATCGTGGACATTGCGGAAAAAACAAGCGACATGGTGGAAAAAACAGGCTCTACCCAGGGGCTTGTGGAGGACTGCTATAAGTCGGTAGAGGAATTGCAGGATATTGTAAAGCGGTTTGTATTAGAGTAGCGGTGATTCTGTAAAAGGTGTAAGGTCTTAGGAACTTAAGGCGTTACACCTTTTTCGTAAAAATGACGATCCGGTCAGGAGAGGACAGGAGTTAAAAATGTAAAAAAGCGCTGGAAAAAATCAAGGATGGTGGAAAAGAAGCATGGATCATGGATTAAAAAAAGAATATGATACGAAATCAAATGTGAAATCAAAGGATCTAGAGGATCGATTAAATATAAAACGAGATACAGAATCAAATAACAAAACAAAAGAAACGACGGAGGACAGGCTTCAAAAGCAGCTTGCGTTCGCGCTGGAAATCGACAAAGAAAAAAACGTGTTCCGACAGACCCATCTTTCGGGGCATGGCAGGAATGAGAATGACGCGGAGCACGCGTGGCATATGGCTGTCATGGCGTATCTGCTTTCGGAGCATTCCAATCAGCCGGTGGATATCGCAAAGGTCATGCTGATGTGCCTGATCCATGACATCGTGGAGATCGAAGCCGGAGACACCTACGCCTATGACGCGCAAAACCAAAAGACGCAAAAGGCAAGGGAAGACGCGGCAAAGCAAAAGCTTTATTCCATGCTGCCAGACGACCAAATGGGGGAGCTTATCGCCTTATTCGATGAATTTGAAGAGGGGAGCACGGCGGAAGCCAAATTTGCCCATGCGATGGACAATTTGCAGCCGTTGCTTTTAAATCACAGCAATGGCGGCAGCGATTGGAAGGAGCATAGGGTGACGGCGAAACAGGTGTATGGGCGGCAAAGGACGACAAAGCGTGGTTCGGAAATCCTGTACCAGGCGACGGAGCGTATCATTCGCGAGAACATCGCGAAGGGGAATATTATAGAATAAGTTTGGGATGAAACAGAGGGAGCGAGTATGCTGGTTTTACAGGGAAATAAGGAGCTAGAGCAGACATTCCAAAAAGTCATCCAGACGATGGATGCAAGAGTCGCCTGGGAGGGCCGGTTTATCATCGACGGAAATGAGATGATTTTAGAAGGAAAGGTAAGGTCGTTAGTTTTCCAGTTTGAGACAAAGATGGTGTTGACAGACCTTATAGACCAGCCTGTCGATGAGAGCAAGGTGGTTGACGTAGCAAAGCATCCAAAGCTGCAAGATATGTTGAACCTGGTTTTGTACGCGTTTGGGAAATGGCGGACGCTACGGGGCCTTAAGGTGGAGCAGGATTACGCGCAGCTAAATAAGCTGTTTGAGCGGGTGTTAAAGCCTTATTATATCGAACCGTCCTTTCGAAAGGAAAATCTTCGTTTTTATAAGGAGGATGTGCGCATCACATACGAAGAGGCGCTTGTCATTGTGCTGGAATCAGAAGAAAAGCCACAGGAGGGTACGGATGAGGAGGACCAGCGCGCCCAGGGGCTTTGGCATACGCTGGTCTGGGAAAAGCGGCAAAGGCAGTTTCGCAAGGAAGAGACTTCGTTGCAGGAAAGGCAGGACGAGCGGCTTGGGAATAATTTTTACCTCGTCGGGTACCAGTGTGCGGACTGTTCCCAGAAAATGCATATGGCGGTATACCCGCCGGGCATGGAAATGCGGATCGACACGCAGGAAAAAGGGGTGTTTATGGCGCGGGTGTATACATGCAGCCAGTGCCACAGCTTTTGCACGCCGCGCCCGGGACGGCTTTTGGCGGAGGGCGACGTTTATGAGATGCATTTTGGGTCGGATGAAAAAGCATACCAAGACTATTTGGAGCTGCTTGGGAAAAACGCGGACCGCACCGCCAATTTTAAATACAACGAATACGAGGCGCTGCGGGGGAAAATGGGGCAGGAAAAGGAGCCGGATATCGGGGAGTTTTCGAATGCGGACGAGGCGTTGCGCCAGTTAGAGTCGTATGGCAGGGGGCTGGACGGGCTGTCGGATGGAACTTTCAAGCGGCTTATCTACCGCATCGAGGATGGTTTTTTTCCAGATATGGCGGTTGCAAAGCATGAAAAAAAGATCAAAGAGCAGGAAAAAAAGCGAGGCCTAATGCAGACGCAAGAGAATGGGCATGGAAAGCCAAAGGGCGCCGCAGAGTCTGATCGAAATGGAAAAAATAAGGACGCGTCAGATGGAGCTTTCGGGAATCAAAAAGGGAAAAACGCCAAAAGCGCATTTAACCAAAATCCGACGGATAGGGATATATTAAACCGGAAAGCAAAAAACGAGAAAAACGCGTTCGATCCAGGGATAAATCCAGACAGAAATACAAACAGAAATCCAGATAAAAATTCAGATTTAAATATCGCAAAAAGGCAGGCATATCCTGTAGACCGGGCAGATTCCGATATGCCAGGCAAAAGCCGCAAAAATGCCTCAAGCGGTTCGCATACAAAATCTGACCGATTTGAAAAATACGAAGCGCGCTTTGGCGTGTGGGAGCGTCTGTCAGACCGGCAAAAGTCGGATTTAAAGCGCCAGATACAAATGGATTCTGGCTTGAGCGAACAGGAGAAATCCGCCCTGCTTCGTCCATTGGAGGAGGCGCGGCAAAAAGAGCGTGTGGACGCGGCGCGAAAAAAAATGGAGGGGTTAGAGCTAAGGAATTATAAGCAGATCAAAAAAGCGCTTTTGGAGCTTGCGCAGGAGGATATCCCGGAGAGCTTGCGGCAGTCCTTTGCCGACCAGATGCAACGTATGCTAAAACAGCGCGCGAACGAGGAAGCGCAAAAGATCATAGAAAACATGCCAGAGCGTTTTTTTGACCGGAGCGGGTATAGCAAGCTGGAAAGAAAGTTAGAGGAATATAAAGAAGCGGACTTATCGCCATATGAGGGGATTTTGCGGCAAAAGCGGGAGGAAGCGGAGAAAGGGGAGATTGCCGGCATGGTCAAACGCGCGCGGAAAAAAAGCCGGGCGGATTTTGTCGGGCTGATGCAGCGTTTGGAGGGACAGGGATTTGCGGACAATCTAATCACCCCTTATATGGAAAAAATAAAAGAAAAGCTTCGGGAAATGGATGAAAAGCGGCTGGAGGAGATCAGCGACAGGGTGCAGTACATGGACTTTGGAGAGGCCGCGGACGCTTATGAAAAAATCGCGCAGGGGGATTTTTTGCCGGAATTAAAGGACAACGCCTTAGAAATGCTTACCAGGCGCCTGCAAAAGATCCGTACGGATGAATGCGAGCTTTTGGTGCAAAAGCTGAAAGAGGAAATGAGAGGGAAGATTCGTGAAAACCCAAGGCATCATTTTTATCCGGCAAGAAAGGTCATGTTAAAGACTGCGGATGTAAAGGAAACGGCGGCGATCGACGCTGCGCTTCATTCTTACGCGGGAAGCCGGGAGATGTTTGAGTATCCGATCTTTACGGTGGACACCTCAAGGGGGCATAACGGGCGGGATGGGATGCTGCTTACGCCGGACACCCTTTTTTACAGCGCCCGTATGAATTCTTACGCGATCCCGGTAGGTTCCATCGCGGGCATTACAGCGTCCACAGGGCTTTTAAATAAGAAGATTACGCTGGAGGAGGCAAACGGCGCGCTGCATAAGCTGCCATATGCGGTGGGCACGGCAGAGATGGAAAGCTGGGCGCAGGTTTTGGAAGGCTTTATCGGCTACCTTAAGCAAAAGCCGGCTTCCAGGAAGTTAAAATATCTTGCAAAGGAAACGCATGATACGATATGCTGTTTCCGGTGCGGGCATATTTACCGCGGCAGCGACGTTTGTCCGGAATGCGGCTATAAGCAAAACCGTTAAGGAAGGAGCATGTTCCGATGGAAAAGGATTCTATGAACTTATATTTTTTGGGAGGAGCGATGGAAATTGGCGGCAGCTGCATTTACGTAAAGATTGCTGAAAAGCGCATCCTTTTGGATTGCGGCATCCGCCAGTCCGCGACTAAAGACCCGATCCCGGATTTTCAGACGATCCAGCGGCAGGGGGGATTGGACGCGATCGTTATAAGCCATGCGCATATGGACCATATCGGCACGCTGCCTATGATCAGCAAGGCTTATCCAAACGCTCGTATTTATATGACGGCTATGACGCTTGACTTAACGCGTACGCTTTTGTATGACAGCTTAAAGATCATGAATGAAAGAGAGGATGAGATCCCACATTATTCCAAACAGGACGTGCTTGCGATGTTAGACCGCGTATTTCCGGTCCATTACCAGTCGCCGTTTCCGATATTTGAAAATTTCACGCTGACGTTTTATCCGGCGGGACATATTGCGGGGGCGGCATGCGTTTATCTTGTAACGAAAGATGGGAGCTTATTTTATTCCGGGGATTTCTCCGCGTTTTCCCAGCGCACGATCGAGGGGATACGCATTCCAAAGCTGCGCCCGGACGTATCCATTGTGGAGACCACCTATGGGAACCGCCTGCACGCCAACCGTCTGGCGGAGGAAAAGCGGCTCGTAGAGCTTGTTAAGGCATGCGTTTTGGAAAAAAAGAAGGTTTTGATCCCTGCGTTTGCGCTTGGACGCGCCCAGGAGGTATTGCTGATCTTACGCGCGGCGATGCAAAACGGGGAGATTTCGTCTGTTCCGGTTTACGTAGACGGCATGGTGCGCGACATCAACCGGATGTATGAGCGAAATCCCACGTTTTTAAAAAACGCGCTGGCAAAGCGCGTTTTAAAAGGAAACGAGCCGTTTTACACAAAAGAGATCCAACCCGTCTTACCGACGCAAAAGCGGGACGACTTGTTATCTGGGGACGGGCCTGTGATCCTTGTGTCCAGCTCCGGGATGCTGACCGGAGGGCCGAGCATGCAGTATGCCGCAAAGCTTGCGCCTATGGAAAACGCCTGCATCATCATTACCGGCTATCAGGACGAGGAGTCTCCGGGGCGGCAGCTTTTAAATCTGCTGGAAAGTCAGTTGAAAAATACGGATGCAGGGACGCTTACGGTAAATGGCGTGACCGTTCCGGTCAAATGCCAGATAGAGCAGGTCGGGCTGTCCGCCCATGGGGATAAGTCCGAGATCATGGCGTTATTAGAAAGGCTTTCCTCCAGGCATGTGTTCCTTGTGCATGGCAATGCGGACGTGATACTAGAACTTGGGGAGGAGCTTGCAAAGGAAGATTACCGCAGGAAAATTTATCTGCCGGAATGCGGTCAGGATTATGGGGTGTCTTTGCGAAAGGCGCGAAAGCAGCTTTCATTCCAGCCGGAGTTTACGATGCATATGCGGCGGGCGTATGAAAAGGAGGATGAGAAGCTGCTTTGGGATTTTTGGCAAATGCATTATGCCGGGAAAGCGTTTTCGGCGCCGCAGATCGCGTTTATCTGGCGCGGGAGCCAGGCGGGGCCTCATGAGGCGGAAAATATGCAAAAGCTTTTGTGCGAGAGCGTCTATTTTTCTCCGAATATGCACAGGCTGTTTTTATTGGAGGCGAATACGAAAGAGCGCGTGGAAGAAGAGCTTGCGCCAAAGGAGCTTACGATTCAGGATGCGCAGGCGCAGGCGGCGGAGATCTTTGCGGGGTATTCTTACCGAAAAGTAAGCTGTTATCGTGAAAAAAAGGAGATACAGCTGCAATTTGATTACCCGGACGCGCAGGATCGGGAGGATTTTCAAAAGAGGGCGGAACGTTTTTTTGCGGCAACAGGCTGGACGGTCCGCATCCACCCGTCCATCAACCATAGCGCGGCGGGGCTTTTGCTTTCGGTTTTATTTGGCGAACGGCTGAAAAAAGCGTCTTACTATGCGGCAAAAAAATGCTACGGCGTTTCTTTAAAAGGCGTTTCACATTCCGAAAACGATGAAGGGGAGCGGGAAAAAGAGCAAAAAGAGGCGGATTTAAAAGCCGTCCGAAAGTTTCAGCAAATGACCGGGCTGTGCCTTTTGATAAATGAAACCGCATCCGCAGACGCTGCCGCGTCTGCTCTTAATATTGAGGAGGCGGGTTTACCGGACGGCTTTTTTAAGCCTCAAAACAAGGACGTTTGTCCCACAGAGCAAAATACAGCGTTTTTTTGTATAGAAGAAGCGTTCCAGGGCCTTGAGCATACGCCGGATAAAAAGAGCTTAAAGCAGGATTTAAATGGAAAATACATCGAGCTTTCATTTATCTCTCCGGCGGTCGGCATGCGGTATGGCAAGATTTTACAGCAATTGGCAGATAAACTTGGGTGGCGCATCCGGGTCGCGGATAAGGTGAATCAAAATGCGCTGTTTCAAACGGCGCAGAGGTTATGCATAAAGCGCGGCGTTGCCCTTGCCAAAAATCCTTCCTATCTTCCGGATCGGCGACTGATCCAGCTTAAGGCTGCAAAAGAAGAGAATCAGGAAAAGCAGCGGCAGGTTCAACAGGCGTTTGAGGAAGCTACAGGATGTAAGTGCATATTTATTTAAAGGGATTCAAAAAAATCTCCCATTCTTGCCGGATATGTGCTATACTGCAAAAGCAAGCTTATCCGTCCGGCGGCGTTTTTTATAAAAAGCTTATTTAATGAGCTTAGATGACTGGCGCGGATAAGGATAGGGTTAAGGAGCAATAGAACAGAAAGCAGGAAAGAAATAGGACAGAAATAGGATTAAAAAGGAGGAAACAACCCATGGGTATGACAATGACTCAAAAAATACTGGCTGCGCATGCGGGGCTTGAATCGGTAGCCGCGGGGCAGCTGATCGAGGCGGAATTAGATCTTGTGCTGGGAAATGACATTACATCCCCGGTGGCGATCCACGAAATAGAGAAAATGAATGTAGACGGCGTGTTCCATAAAGATAAGATCGCGCTTGTCATGGACCACTTTGTGCCAAATAAGGACATCAAATCGGCGCAGCATTGCAAATGTGTGCGTGAATTTGCATGCAAAAATGAGATCACAAACTATTTTGACGTAGGGCAGATGGGCATCGAGCATGCGCTGCTGCCGGAAAAAGGGCTTGTGGTGGCAGGAGACGTGGTCATTGGCGCGGATTCCCATACCTGTACATATGGGGCGCTTGGCGCGTTTTCCACAGGCGTGGGCAGTACGGACATGGCGGCCGGGATGGCGACCGGAAAAGCCTGGTTTAAGGTTCCTTCCGCGATAAAGGTGACCGTAACGGGCAAGCCGAAAAAATATGTAAGCGGCAAGGATCTGATCTTGCATTTGATCGGCGAAATTGGCGTAGACGGCGCGTTATACCAGTCGTTGGAATTTACAGGCGATGGGATCGCAAACCTTTCGATGGACGACCGCTTTACGATCGCGAATATGGCGATCGAGGCAGGCGCGAAAAACGGGATCTTCCCGGTGGATGAAAAAGCGAAAGCGTATATGAAAGCGCATGGCGAGCGTCCATATAAGATTTATACAGCGGACGCGGACGCGCAGTACGAGCGGGAGATTACGATTGATTTAGAAACGTTAAAATCCACGGTTTCGTTTCCACATCTGCCGGAAAATACAAAGACGATAGACGAGATACCGGACATTAAGATCGACCAGGTTGTGATCGGCTCTTGCACAAACGGACGGTTAGACGACCTGCGCTGCGCGGCGGAGATTTTAAAGGGCAAAAAGATCGCAAAAGGGGTGCGCGCGATCATAATCCCGGCGACCCAAAAGATTTACCTTGACGCTATGGAAGAGGGGCTGTTAAAAATATTTGTGGAAGCCGGCGCGATCGTCAGCACGCCGACCTGCGGGCCGTGCCTGGGTGGATATATGGGCATTTTAGCGGAAGGGGAGCGCTGCGTATCCACTACGAACCGAAATTTTGTAGGCCGTATGGGGCATGTGGATTCCGAAATCTACCTTGCAAGCCCGGCGGTCGCAGCCGCAAGCGCGATCACAGGCAAGATCTCTGACCCTGCAAAATGCCTGTAGAGCCTTAGATTATGGAAGATTTCTTATTATAGAGTCGTGACGATAGAATCATGATTAGAGTCGTTTAGGAGGAAAATCAAATGAAAGCAAACGGACATGTATTCAAATATGGTGATAACGTAGACACCGATGTGATCATTCCAGCCAGATATCTGAATTCTTCGGACCCAAAGGAGCTTGCGGAACACTGCATGGAGGATATTGACGCGGAATTTGTAAAACAGGTAAAAAAAGGCGACATTATCGTAGCGGATAAAAATTTTGGCTGCGGCTCTTCCAGAGAGCACGCGCCGCTTGCGATCAAAGCTTCTGGCGTAAGCTGCGTGATCGCAGAAACCTTTGCCCGCATTTTTTACCGAAACGCCATTAATATCGGCCTTCCGATCATAGAGTGCCCGCAGGCATCAAAAGGCATTGCCGCCGGAGATGAGGTGGAAGTGGATTTTGACAGCGGAAAAATCTATAACCGGACGAAAGGGACGCAGTTTCAGGGTCAGGCCTTCCCGGAGTTTATGCAAAAGATCATCGAGGCGGAAGGGCTTGTCAATTACATTAACCAAAGCCGCGGTTAGGAGTTAAGAAAGCTTCAGCTGCCACTGTCTGGCGGACAGTGGCGGCTGTTTTTGTTTGCCCAGCATGGGCGTTTTCTAACGGGTGAAAATCCCGAGTGC
>CANDMI010000081.1 GCA_947385775.1 uncultured Eubacterium sp.
CGCACTCGGGATTTTCACCCGTTAGAAAACGCCCATGCTGGGCAAACAAAAATACAGCCCTGGCTACGCCAAGACTGCACTTTTCCCCGTCAAACTGCTGCAAGCAGATCGTTTAAAGTCAAAATATGATATTCTTCATCCTGTATGATCCTTGCGATCACCGCACGGACATTCGCGTCGCCGATCATCTTCCAATGCATGCGGTATTGCTTGATCGCTTCTTGCTCTGATGCGATGCAAGCCTGTAGCATCTGCGCCGCGTTGTCTGGCAAAAACAGATATTCCGGCGACCATTGCTTTTGCTTTCCATTTTGCATCCTGGCAGAATAATCCAACTTCCCGCCAAGAAGCAGGATCAACTCCCCCAGCTTTTGCAAATGCATCATTTCCGCCATGGCAATCCCAAGCAATACCCGCGCCATCTGGCACTGGAAGCCACACAGCCTGGTTTCAAAATTGATGTACTGCGTAATCGCGGAAAGCTCCGACACCGAGCCGCAGTAGTCCACGCTCAACAGATTCGCGTAGGCAAGATTTTTCGACTGCACCTGCTGGGGAGGATACGAAAGCGCCGTTAAGACCGGCTTTATCCCCATTAAATCACATGCGTTGATAAGCGCGTTTCCTTTTTCGGACATACGGTTCCTTCTTCATACACTCTTTCCAGATAGTATATGCTCCAAACCGCAAATGCGCCACTAAAAGCTAAAGCTTTAACACATGCTTATCGCCAAACAAAACCCTGTGCTTTGAGGACTCATCCATTTCCACAAGCTTCCCTCTGCGGTCGTAATACGTCAGCAAATCGGAATTATGCGCCGGATGCGGTTCGTCCTCTTCTAAAGACGGCAAATTCATATCGGAAGAGTCTGAATGCCAAAAATCTTTTAGCATCTGGATCAAACGCTTTGCCGGGCTGACCAGCTTTTGCACAAGCTCCTGCCAGGAATCCGAGGTCAGCCCCTTTTGCGCCGTCCGCTCTTTTTCTTTGGCGGCCCCGGCGGAAATATCTAAGATCACGCCGGTTTTATCCTGCGAAGGCGCAGCCGCGGACGCCTGGTTTTTCGCTTTTTCCTGCTTTCTTTCCTGGGTTTCCTTTGCGCCAAATGTATTTTCATAAGACTGCAACGCCTGGTTTTTTCCCTGCCTGCCATGCTCTAAATATTGATATCCATTATCCACACTGACTTTGTCGATCATAAACCGCACCGCCTTTCCGAAAGCGAGTTTGAAAATCCAAAAAATCATTCGCCTTTATATAGAATATCGTTCTTTTTCGCACATCTGATAACCCATGAAAATAAATTTAATCCGCGCTCCCGCAGTTTTCCTGGTACAGCTCAAAAAAGCGGTCTGTCGCCACATCCTCGGACAGCCCGACGGCAGCGTCCTCCCATACGTTGTCATAAATCTTTTTTGAAATCGTCTTACTATATGCGTCGTATACGTCCCCAAACGCCGTCTTTTCCCTTTGCTGTACGATCTTTAGCTTATGGATATCCGTTAAATCCTGATTAAATTTATTGATGCAATAAATAAAATAATAGCCATCAGACGTTTGTATGCAATCAGAAGCTGTCCCGTTGTCCATCGCAAAGGCCGCGGTTTCCACTTCCTTAGGAAGCTCTCCCCTGCCAAACTGGATTTTTGTTTCCTCCGCTTCGTTATAAGAGCTTGCGACCGTCGCAAAATCCTCCCCTTCTTTTAACGCTTTGCGGACTGCGCGCGCCGTCTTTTTATCCGCCACAACGATCTGCATCGCGTCCATAATGCGCGCCTCGTCGTCGCTTACCTCGCTGTTGATATCCGCAGTCAGTGATTTATAAAGCTTTTGCGCCAGGGCGTAATCCTCATAAAGCTTTTCTAAATCCGCCTCGTCCACATCCAAAAATGAACGCTCCTTTTCTTCTAACGAGGCATAATAAGATTTTGCGGCTTTTTGCATCCCGGCCTCTTCGGACTCATCCAATTCGATGCCCCTGCTTTTCGCAAGGGAATCCATGCTAAGCACCTTCGCCATCTGGAAAAGCGCCAGATCTTTCACATATTTTTCCAAAGAGCCGTCCGCGTTCCCCTGCTGCCAAAGATCCGCTCCGGCGGCTTTCCCATATAAATTTTTATAATTGGCAAGGTACACCCTCGCCTGTTGCAGAGAATAGCTCTCCCCGTCCACCTTTAACGCCTGGCGCACGCTTGGAGTTAAAATGCCATCACCCTTCCTGCATCCGCCGCAAAACACGAACGCCGCCCCCAGGCATACCGCCGCCGCCTTTTTCCCATTGATCCATTTCATAAACTATACCTCGACCACCAAAAATCTTCCATCTGGAAGCGTAAACACCTCGTTCGCCTCTTCCACATCCGAAAGGCTCATTCCCGTAACGTCCGCGCCGCTTTCATCCAGGTAATCTTTCACCTCCTGCAAGCTGTCGCAGACCACCGCCATGCAATCTTCTAAAAAATCCTCCGCTTCCTCCGGCGTTTCCGCCACCTTCTCACGGAACAACTGCGTCTGACGCTCCAAAAAATAGTTGATACACACCTCATCAAACTGATTCATCTTTGACACTTCCTTCCTTATTTAACAGCGTTTTATTCAACCGCAACGACTTTATGTAATCCAAACGCGTACATCAGCTTTTCTTTCACCGGCTCCCCGGCGGCTTTCCTAAGCGCCTTTGCGTACAAATTAAGCTGCATGGCATAACGCCCGGTAAGCTGAGCTTCGTTTTTCACCGCGTCCGTTTTATAATCCAACAGCACGATCCCTCCTTCCTCCTTCCAAAACACATCCACGATCCCCTGCACGAGCACAAGCTCCTCGCTCGCCCCCTCGTAAATCTCCATCGCGGGAATGCCCATGACAAAGGGCTGCTCCTTATACAAAACCCCCCGGCTTTGCGCCTTTGCGATCCGCCATGCAATCGGGCTTTCTAAAAATATTTCCAGTATACGCGGGTTGACCAGCTCTTTCATCTGGCGCGTGATATGCCCCTTTGCAAACATTTCTTCAATCTGGAGCGCAAGCGCGGCGCGTATGCTCCCGCTTTCAAAAATCCGCACAAAATCGATTTCCTCCAATATTTTATGCACCGCGCTCCCCCGTTTCGCCCCAAGGTTTTCCGGCTCTTGTTCCTCGCGCAAAAATGCCGGGACAATCTTTTCCTTCTCCTGCGCAAACATTTGCTCGGTTAAAAATCCCTCTTCCTCCGGCGCAGCCTGCCGCTTTAGCTCCGATACGGATATCTTTGTCTTTAAATGCGTATCTTTTTCAAAGAAATACCGCCACGACAATTGTTCCTCTATTTTTTGAAGCAGCGCTCCATCCGCCTGGGCAGAAAGCCTGCAAACCTGCATGTGGTCTAACCGGTCTATCGCCGCCTCCAAAGCCTGCCCCGCCTCCAGCTGCTTTGCCAAAATCTCGCGCAGCAAAAAATGCTTCGAATCCGCCGCCACAGGATATACCCAGTCCAAAAAGCTATTGGCGCCTGCCCTTGTAAAATAATCCATCGAAACCGCTCCCCGCAGCTCTTTTTTCACAACCCCTGTCAAGATCAGCTTTTCTTTCGCCCGCGTCATCGCCACATACAAAACCCGCAGCTCCTCGCCCTGATTTTCCATCTGGATCTCATGATCTAAGATTTTTTTTATTAAACAGGGCCTGCGCAGGCGCTGTTCCACATCGATATAATCCATCCCGGCCCCATACTTCGAATGCAGCGCCAGCCGGCTTTTGGAATCCTGCCTGTTAAACTGCTTGTTCATACCGCATACAAACACGATCGGAAATTCCAGCCCCTTGCTTTTATGGATGCTCATAATGCGGACGACGTTTTCATTTTCCCCCGTAATGTCGGCTTCCCCGTAATCGACCTCATATTTTTTCAGCCGTTCGATGTACTGGACAAAATGAAACAGCCCCTTGTAGCTGGTCTTTTCGTAGGCGGCCGCCTTTTCTAACAGCAAGTCCATGTTCGCCGCGCGCTGCTCTCCCGCAGGCATCGCCTGGATATAGGAGCCATAGCCAGTTTCTTCCAAAACCGCCTGTATCAGCTTATGGATCGGCGTATAAAAAACCATGCCCCGCAAGCGCGCATACATCTTTAAAAAGCGCTCCGCCTTTTTTCGAAGCTCCTCTTTTTCCCCGAAAGACGCGTATTCCTGCAAAAACTGATACAAAAAATGCCCGCTTGCGCCCGTTTTGATCCAGGCAAGCTCTTCCCCGCTAAATCCGCCGATCGGAGAAGAAAGCGCCGCCGCAAATGGTATGTCCTGCAAAGGGTTGTCCAAAATCGACAGCATGCTTAAGATCGTCTGTATCTCCACAGTCCCAAAATACCCGGTCTTTGATGTGGTATGCGCAGGAATCCCCTCCTGCGCCAACACCTTTTCAAACGTATCCGCCCATCCCGTGACGCTTCGAAGCAAGATCACGATGTCCCGATAGTCGGTTTTACGAAGCGTTTTCTTTCCATCTTTATTTTCAAACAACAACTGCCCCGCCATCAATTCTTTAATGCGCCGCGCCGTCATGCGCGCTTCCAATTCCTGCGCGCTCGCCGCCCCCGCCTGCTCTAACGCGTCGTCGTCCGCCATAGCATAGAGCAGCTCGCTTTTAAAATGCTCCTCTCCATGCGGGCAGATCGCCTGCTCATAATCCTTATTCGCGTAATTTAACCTCGCTTTGCTGTCATACGCCACCTCCCCTACGTCCTCTTGCATGATCTGCTCAAACACCGCATTGATGCTGTCCACCACTTCCCTGCGGCTTCGAAAATTGTGGTACAGGTCAATTTTTTGGCGGCTACTCTCATCCTGGGTAAAGGTTTTATATTTTTCCAAAAACAATTCCGGACGCGCAAGCCGGAACCGGTAAATGCTCTGCTTCACGTCGCCGACCATGAAAATATTTTCCTGACCGTCGGCTTCCTTCGATACCGCCCGCAGGATCGCCTCCTGCACATAGTTACTGTCCTGGTATTCATCGATCATAACCTCATCGTAATACGCGCGAAGCTCCTTTGCGGCGGCTGTCGGCTCTTTCGTAGCAGGGTCCAGCAAAATATCCAGCGCATAATGCTCGATATCGGAAAAATCTAACAAATTTTTTTCCGCCTTTTTCGCCCTGTATTCCTCCGTAAACGTCTGTACAAGCTCCGCCAACGCCCGCACGTCCCCGGCGGTCTTTTGCATATCCGAAAGCATCGCTTCCTTAGGCTGGAAAAAATAGGTTTCAGAAAGCTTTGTCAAAGTGTCCTTCATCGTCTTTCGAAGCTGCTTTACCCGCTCTTGCTTTTCCGGGCTTCCGTCATATTTGCGGTTCACGCCAAGCTTTGTATAACGTATGCTATTTAGCTTCCTTTCATAATCCGTATAGCCCGCGCAGCCAAGCAGCCCCTTCAATAACGCTAGGTCATCCTGCACCGCCGCAGAATACATCCCGGGGCCGTCCGTATCCGCGCAAAGGCCTGCCGCTGCCTCCATCTGCCTGTGCAGATCGGAAACAAGCAGCGCTATATGCTTTAAAAAATCCCGCATCCATGGCTGACTGTCTAAATCCCCTTCCCCTTCATCCAAGCAGTAAGCGTCCGCCAGCGACAGCAGCCATTCCTTTGGCCACGGATAGCTCTGGGAAAAGTCATAAAGCCTTTGGATAAACTCCACAAGCCGCGCGTCACTTTTTGCCGTCGCATACCGGTCTGCCAGACGCAAGAACCCTTCGTCCTTTTTTTCATAATACGCCTCTAACACCTCATCTATGACCTCCGCCCGCAAAAGCTCTAACTCCCCCGGGTCGGCAATCCGAAACGACGGCTCCAGATCCACAAGCTGAAAATAATTGCGCACCACATACAAACAAAAGCTGTCGATCGTCGTAATCTGCGCATTATGCACAAGCGTATACTGCCGCTGCAAAAAAACGTTTTCCGGCTGCGCATCCATCCGCCCTTCGATCGCCCTGCATATTTTCTCCCGCATATCCGCCGCCGCCGCTTTCGTAAACGTCACGATCAGCATTCGGTCAATATCCACAGGGCGTTTTTCATCCAACACCTTTTGCACGATCCGCTCGACTAACGTCGTCGTCTTTCCAGACCCCGCCGCCGCGGACACAAGCAGGCTGCGCCCCCTTAATGAAATCACCTTTTCCTGTTCCAAAGTCCATTGATTCGCCATATCCAAGTCCCTGCCGTCCTCTGTTGATTTACCTATATTTTATATAAGTAAGACCACGCTGTCAAGGAATGGGGGGATTCAAAAATATTAGACTTTGGGTTTTATGTATGGTATACTGGAACAGGACTGGAAATTTATTGGCAATTCATTGGAATTATGACTGAAAGTCCGGTCGAAAATCCGATTGAATATCTGACTGAAAATCCAATTGAAAACACGTATGAACAGCTGCCCGACAGCAAATTTGGAGGAAAATTTATGAAGATCAAATGGGATTCCTGCTTTAAGGTTGGCGTAACGATATTTGCGCTGTATTTATGCATCCAATACTGGCCTGCCGTAGGAAACGTAATATCTATGATGCTGGGCGCGTCGTCGCCCCTGATCATCGGCTGCGTGATCGCATATTTAATCAATATACTGATGTGCCTTTATGAAAGGCTTTATTTCCCCAAAACGAAACGGCCAAGGCTTATCAAAAGCCGCCGCCCGGTATGCATGATCTTCGCGTTTGTGACGGTGGCTGCGATCATCCTACTGGTCGTTGCGCTGGTCGTGCCAGAGCTGATCTCCTGCGTCGGCGTTATTTTTTCCGCTTTGCCGGACGCGCTAAATTCCATTGTGGATTTTATCAGCCGGATGGAGATTATGCCGCAAGATTTCCAGGCCGCCTTAGAAGCCATTGACTGGGATTCCAAAATCAGCCAGATCGGGCGCATTTTACTAAGCGGCGTTGGAAGCGTAATGGATGTGGCTGTCGGCACCGCAACCTCCATGTTCAGCGGCATGGTCACAGGGCTTATGAGCCTAATCTTTTCCATTTACCTGCTTCTTGGAAAAGACACCCTGGCAAGACAGTTCAAACGCCTGATGAAACGGTATTTAAAGCCGGGCTGGCGCCAAAAAATCGATTATGTGCTTTCGATTTTAAACGACAGCTTTCATAAATACGTCGTCGGCCAATGCACCGAAGCGATCATCCTAGGCATATTATGCATGACTGGAATGCTGCTCTTACGTCTGCCTTACGCCACGATGGTCGGCGCGCTGATCGCTGTAACCGCCCTGATCCCTGTGGCGGGCGCCTATATCGGCGGCGGGGTCGGCGCGCTGATGATCTTTTCCGTATCCCCGATCCAGGCAGTCATTTTTGTCGTATTCCTTGTCATACTACAGCAGCTGGAGGACAACCTCATTTACCCAAAGGTCGTCGGCTCCTCTCTAGGACTTCCGGCTATCTGGGTGCTTGCCGCCGTTACGATCGGAGGCGGCATTATGGGCGTTGTCGGAATGCTTCTTAGCGTCCCGGTCGCGTCCGCGCTATACCGTATGCTTAGAGAGCATGTGAATAAAGAATCTCCGCTGTGAGCTTTGAAATAAAAAACAAAAAGCGCGGAAATAAATATTATTTTTTCTTGTTGGAGAGCGGCTTGACGTTTATCTTATGAGAAAGAAATTCTTGCAAGGCGTTTTAACGCTAGGTATGGCCGCTGCGATTTGCTTTGGGGCTTCAGCGGTTCGGGCGGATGCTGCGGTTCAAGCAAGCAATATCAAAGTTAACGGCGAAACGCAGACGATGACCATATCGAGCACGGACAAAGAAATTTTGGTAGGCTTTGCTGCAAAGGGACAAAAAAGCGGGAAGACGACGTTTAAAGTTGCTTCATGGGACGTTTATGAGCCAGAGAGCGGAACCGTTACAGTGGATTTATCGCATTTAAATTCTGCAAAAGATAATTTTGTAGAAGTGAAAGACTTAGAAGGAAACAAGACACTGATTAAAATACCGGCAGCTGCTAAGAAATGCATTGCTTCATACGATGCATCCAAGGATGAGTTGGGCGTCAAAGCAGGAGCCAGCAAATCTGCCGCGACTGCCGCAACCTCTTTTGAATACAGAACAGCCGTAGGCTCATGGACTGACGGCGAAACGCTTACAGATGGCAAAACAACGGCAAAGTTTGAAAAATATCAGCGTCAGGGGGCTACCTTATATTTGCGGATTCCGGGCGAGGCAGCTTCGGATGGCAGCGCTGCCGCGATTGAGGCGAACTCGGAATTAACCGATGTGTATGAAGCGGACGATCTTACAGAGGATGGCAAAATTGCGACAACATACAAATCTGTCTCCCTTCCGAGCAAAGAAGTAAAGCTTAAAATCGCAAAGCAGGCAAAAAGCCCTAAGGTCGCTGTCAACTATGTAAAAGCGGAAGTGACCATCCCAGCTAACACGGAATATCGCTTATATGGAGATGCGGATTTTGTAAAAGCGGACGGAAAAACTAAAATTACTGCAAACGCTTCAAAATTGAATGTTGCCGTAGGGGATTTGTTGAAAAAAGACGCAAACACCAATTATTCAAAAGGATTTATTGAAGTGCGCACTACAGCAAATACGTCGAAGAAAAAAGCAGCTTCTAAATGGGCGCATATTGATCTGGAAAATCCAGTTGAATTTTCAGCCAATGAATTAAAAGCCATTACAGCGGACACTTCTACCACTACTACAGATCCTAATTGTATTAATGCATTGAGCGGCAATGACACAGATGGATGGAAATCTCTTACGCAGACAACGCCGGTAAAAGATGATGTAGGCGGCACTGTAAAATATGGCGGATGCGGCGTTGTCAACGCAAAAGTTACAGACGGCGAGACAGCCCCAAAAGATCTTGTAACTGTAAAATATGGCGCTGTCAATAAAAATTCAACCGGACAGGTAATTTTGGAAAATAAAGGCGACACAGCTTATCAGGTGGTAGTGAAGGAGTCGCGCACCGCAACCATTTCTGATTCAGATAAAGCGTCCATGCTTAAAGCAGGGAATGGAAAAACATTGACATTAAAGAATTTAAAGACCGGACAGTGGATTTTCATTCGTAAAGCGGGCGTGCAGAAAGAAAAGAAATGGGTCGGCGTTTACAAAGTAATGGGCGTGGTAGATATTCCGCTCGAAAAGAAAGTTGAGAAGAAAGAGACTCCAACGACATAATCGTTAAACAGGATAAATGACGCTAGATATAAGATTTTAAAATATTCTGCTAAAAAGCTTTTTTTCACAATATTAACATGGTAGTAATCCCAGATAGGATTTACTATAAAATTGCATAATTAATACCAATAAAACAGACCGGAGGCGCTGCAACCCCATCGGTCTGTTTTATTATCCATAGGCTTTTATAACGCCAATTATAATATATAAGGAAGCCGCTTTCTTCCATAAACATATGCCGCGCTAATGATACACGCTGCCTGCCATATACTGGGCCAAATACGTTTCCGCGTCTTTTAAAGACAGGCCGACCTTTTCTTGCAGCCTCCTTAAAATCGTCGCTTCATCCAGCCCGTCTTCCCGTCCGAGTTCAACAACCATCTTCGCTTGCCCTTGTCTCATGCCCTGCCGGATGCCTTGCTTCATACCCCGCTTCATTAATTTCTCGGACTCCGTCTCTATAACGGTCCCGCCCATGATCCTCACCAGCCTTTCCTCATGCTCATTCCCGTTTGTGATATGGGTTATGATCGTGTTTATGAACCCCATAAGGTCTATCATCTCGCCATCCGTCAAGGAGCTTTCCCCATGCAGGCGGACAATCTCGTCCCTGAAATATTCCAGGTCTTTAACGGCGGCCTCCAGATTGTTCCCAGACATAAGCTCCTTTTCATACCTTGCGATGTAAAAGGGGATGTATGGGAACAGCTTTTTTTCGATCATGTATTCCTTCGTCAGATCTTCTAAGATGACGTTTTCAGACTCATAACGAACCGTCTGTCCGTCCGGAAACAGAAACGAGATCCTGGTCGCCTTTGGCGTTTTTGCGGTGCGCTTAACGTAGATCACAGCAAACTTCGGCATCGGGACAGTCGCCTCTCCAATGTCCCATGTTGCAAACCGCCTTGCCGCGATAAAGGCGTATTCCGCTATCCTTATCGCCATGGAGTCGTCATCGTAGCTCTGGCTCTCCAAAAGATAAATATCGCCACCGATCCGTATCAAGAAATCCGCCTCCCGCTCCTCGATCTCTTTTCCGCCGTCCGCGGCCTCATCCTCAGTCAGGTATCCCTCCGACGGCAGGACTTCCACCTGAACGTCCAAAGGGTAACTCTTACCGAACACATCATTGATGACGGAGACGAACAGCCGTTTATGCTTCGCTTTCATGGTCTTGAATACATTGTCATAGTCATGTGTTTTCTTTTGCATGCCATTGTCCCTTTCTATGTTTATTATAACACGTATGGGAGAAAGCGCAAATTGTTTTTCCGGCTTTTTTACATTTTAGGGTTATAAGAGCGTAAGAAGGGCGCTCAAAGACGCTCGTGTCATACGCGCTATGTAAAATAAAACAGACCGATGGGGTTGCAGCGCCTCCGGTCTGTTTTATTGGTATTAATTATGCAATTTATAGTAAAACCTTTTGGGCGTTACTATCACGGCATCGTTTGCCAGTATAGGTTTTGTCCCACTAATTCACGAATTTTCATCTGCTGTCAGCCATTATTGAATATGGTATTATTCGTCTGCTGGTTTTTCATATACTTTTGTAAGAGGAATGTCTACAACACCCATTACCTTGTATTCGCCGACCCATTCTTTTGTCTTTTGTACGCCTGCTTCACGAATGAACACCCACTGGTTGGTTTTTAAATTCTTTAACGTTAATGTGCCGTTCGGTTTAAGCGTAGATGCCTTATCGGAATCAGATACCGTGGCGGTTTTTGATTCTTTAACTACAACCTGGTAAGTTTTTTCGCCCTTGTTCTCTAAGATTACCTGACCGCACTCTTTTTTTGCATCAACAGTCCCGTATTTTGCAGTTACAAAAACTTCTTTAGTGGCATCGGTCTTACCATTGGTAATTTGGGCATATTTAATGCCATGCCCACCATATTTTAGCGTTCCGCCATCAGCTTTTGTCACGACATTTCCAGTTGTTGCGGCTTTGTCCTCTACAGTAGTGCCTTTATCATTTATACTATTGACGAAGCCAGCCGTCTCTTTGGCCGGCGTCTCTGCGATAGCTGCCAATTCTGCATCTATAATTTTAGCTGGGGCAATCATATCAATATGCGCCCACTTAGAAGCCGCTTTTTTCTTCGTGGTATTGGCAGCTGTGCGCACTTCAATAAAGCCCTTTTCATAAGTTGTGCTCCCATCTTTCAATAAATCAGAAACTTTCTTGCTGGCTTTAGAACCATTCGAAACATACTTCACACTTTCACCGTCTTGTATAAATTTGCTGGTGGCGGCGCTTCCATATACGCGATATTCCGTTTTAGCAGGAATGGTAACCTCACCTTTTGCGTAGTTGACCGCTACTTTAGGACTCTTTGCCTGTTTCGCTATTTTCAGCTTCGCCTCTTTTGTAGGAAGAGAAACGGACTGATATGTTTCTGCTATTTTATCCGTTAAATTGTCCGCTTCGTATACATCTTTCAACTCGTCATTTTTGGCTATTGCATCACCGCCATCCGTATATGTGCCTGGAACTCTGACATATAAGGTGGCCCCTTGCGGCTGATATAACTCAAACCCTACGTCGGCTTTTTTTCCAGAAGCAAGGTCTTGCGCAGAAGACCAAGAGCCAACGGCTGTTCGATATTCAAATTTGGCAGCCGCAGTTGCCGCAGCTTTGCTGGCTCCCGCTTTAACTTCCAGCGTATCACTGATCGGATCGTATGTTGCAATGCATTTCTTTGCCGCCGCCGGTATTTTGACAATAGCGATATCGCCATTTTGATACTTTAATTCCACATAATTATCTTTTGTAGAATTTAAATTTGACAGATCCACTGTAACTGTGTTACTCACAGGCGTATAAACATCCCAAGAAGCAACCTTAAACACTGTCTTTCCGCTTTTTTGCCCTTTTGTTGCAAAACCTACTAAGAACTCACTATCAGTTGTAGTAAGACCTGATATAGTCATCGTCTGTTTAGCGCCGTCAACCTTAATTTTATTCATGTCAACCGCAGCATCCGCCCGAACCGCTGAAGCCCCAAAGCAAATCGCAGCGGCCATACCTAGCGTTAAAACGCCTTGCAAGAATTTCTTTCTCATAAGATAAACCAATTTAAAAAATCGGCTCCCAAACCTTAAGAAACATAAGCCCCATACAAATTTATCCACAAAAAAGCGACTATTTAGCGACTATTTTTATAAAAATTCTAAAAGTAATTAGTTTTTCCAAACTATGAAAAATGTAATAAAATAAAGCAGGAGAAATTAATTTACAAATGAGGAGGAAAATAAAATGGCGTATGTAAGAGAGATTCATAACAAAAAAGGTATCAGCTACAAAATAGAGGTGTCAAACGGATATGACTGCAATCGAAAGAAAATCCGGGCAACTACGACCTTTGTGCCAGATCCTTGCATGACAAAAAAGCAGCAAAAAAAGGCATTGGAAAAATTCGTATATGAATTTGAAGAAAAAGTGAAAAATGGAAACTGCATTCGAGGCGAAAAAATAACGCTGGAAAAATTTGTGCAAGAATGGGTGGAGGCTTTTGCGATCAACCAATTAGAAAAAACAACCTATACCGCCTATATGGATACGATCGAGAAAATCATCCTCCCTTCCCTTGGCCAGATGAAGCTTAGCAAAATAAGGCCGTACCACATCGAAAAATTTTATATATCGCTTACGCAGGACAACGCCAGGCGGGATGGAAAGCCAGGCGGGTATTCCTATGGAAGCATTTGCAGGTTTCGGATCATACTTTCCTCTATCCTATCCTCTGCGGAGCATTGGGAATTGATCGACAGCAACCCATGCCGGAAAGCCAGGCTTCCAAAACAGTCGGAACAAAACATGGAAAAAATAAAATGCTTTACCGCAGACCAGGCGAAACGCTTTTTAAAATACGTCGACGACTGCTGTCAACAGCTAAAACCCCAGCCATTGCCTGGGCAAAGCTTTTCATCCTTTTGCGACGAAAACGCCTATGTATTGCAACTGCAATTTCAAGTGTTTTTCCAGATCGCGATTTTTGGCGGGCTGCGCAGAGGGGAGATCCTTGCGCTGGAATGGAAAAACATTGATTTTGAGCACAGCAAAATCCATATTACGCAAACCGCATATTATGTGAAAGGAGAAATCATCATCAAATCCCCAAAAACAAAAGATTCCGTCCGGTTCGTCACCGTTCCGCATTCGGTCATGAACCTGTTGGAGGAATACCAAAGGGAACAGGACTCTTATAAAAAAAGACTGGGAAGCCGCTGGAATGGAAAAAGCTGGCTGTTTATCCAATCCGACGGCAGCATTATGCATGTCAATACCCCGTATAACAAATTCCACAAATTCATAGAGGAGTACAACCGGCACGCATCCAAGGGGGATGAACTCCCGATCCTGTCCCTGCACGATCTGCGCCACACCAACGCTTCTTTATTGGTGCGTTCAAACAAGGTCGATACAAAAACAATCTCCAAAAAGCTGGGCCATTCGGATATGGCGACAACTATGAAATATTACATTCATTCTTATGAAGAAAGCGAGCAGGAAACCGCTGATATATTAGAAGGGATGCTGGCGGAAACGCAAAAGTAGAATCTACGATAGTCGCTAAACAGTCGCTAAAATGAAAATAAAACAAAAAACACACATCATTCAATCCCCGTTTTTCATACGAAATTTTCGATAAAAAACCGTTTGAGAAACGAAAAAAATTCATGAAAAAAGTTCTTGACAAAACATATACAAAGTAGCAATATATTTATATAAGATATGGAGTCGGCGTACAAAGCAGAACTTACGAATAACTATAAAAAAGATCTAAAGTTTTTTGATAAGTCGCCGATATCTATAATATAAGCAAAGTGCGCATGAAATATTTGCAACATTATAATTAACATCCTATTACATGGAGGTATTTGAGTTTGTAATTTTGCATAAGGTATAAATAGCGAAATCAGCTATTTTATAAGGATTCGGAAGAAAAATAAAGATTCATAAAATTAGAAAAAAGTGTTAATTATTTGTTTTTCTAACCGATAACTATAGTGAATCCAATAAGGTATGCGCATGAATGCTTAAATAGCAGATTTACAAACACAACAAACAAGGAGGTATTATTTTATGAGGAAAAGTGTCGGTTAGTTGTACTAAATCAGTAGCCTTGTTATACTTATACCTTACTTGTACTTACTTGTAATATTTCTATTGTTTCCAAATTTGCATATTATATTAATTATTCGATAGATTCTTAATTGTGGGTATTAATTATGCGTTTTCAGGGTGCTTTTAGGCGATGTTTTGTAGTTGTTCTCGTAGAAGTATAAGTCCAAAAATCCTTGAAAAATGTGTAATAGAAAGATAGACCGTATGTATCATCCAGCGGTCTATTTTTATTACATTCTGGTCCATAACCCAAATGCATTATCGCTTTTTACTATCTTTTAAAATGTAAATAAAATTCTGACTTTTCCACAACCAAAATATATGTTATACTACAAATAAGGAGAACCGCGAATGGATAAAAAACAAATCCAATGGCATCCGGCTTTTATTGCCGCAATGGATTTAGAACTGACCCAAAACCGTAATGGCCTTATTTTTGAAAAAGAATATAACCTCAATGTAAAACCGCTGGAGATCGACCTTATGATCTTAAAAAAATTTCCACGCCAGCCCGTTGAAAATGAGATCGGCAAAATCTTTCGAAAACACAACATATTAGAATATAAAAGCCCCATGTCTAAGTTGAATGTGGATACATATTTTAAAACATTAGGTTATGGCTGCCTTTATAAATCCTATGGAAAAACAGTGGATGCCGTAAAGAAAGAAGAAATCACCATCACAATGATCCGCTATGCAAGGCCAAACGGATTGTTCCATTATTTTAAAAACAATGGATATCTGATAACCACGCCATATGCTGGGATTTATTACATATCCGGTGATGTTATATTCCCCACCCAGATCATTGTCACCAAAGAATTAGAGCACGGACAGCACACCTGGCTTCGCGCATTATCCAATGAACTGGAAAAACGAGATCTTTTGACACTTATGGCGCATTTTCAACAGCTGTCAGAAAATCAAGAAACAGAATCCGCAGAAGCGGTTTTAAAAGTCGCATTCGAAGCAAACATTCAGATCATGAAGCAAATAATAGGAGATGAGCGTATGAGCGAAGAATTATTAGAAATCATAAAACCAATCGTAGAACCCCGGATACTCATATTACAGCAAGAAGCGCGAAACCAGGGCTTTCAACAGGGCATCGAACAAGGCATTGAACAAGGCATTGAACAAGGCATCCAAGGTGCGGTAGATCTGCTTAGGGATATGGGGTGCAATGACAGGGATATTAAAACCGCGATCATCGCAAAATACAAACTTTCCACACAGGATGCAGAAAAATTTTTCAAAAAAGCATAGCTTCAAATTTTTACAACCGTTTAATGCTACATTGATTCATTTTTCATTTGGAGGTATGATACGATGACAGATAATAAATTACGCCTTACGATGCTGGGGACTGGAAACGCTGCGGTGACAAAATGCTATAATACCTGTTTCGCGTTAAGGGAAGAAAACCAGTGCTTTTTGGTGGATGCTGGAGGCGGCAACCAGATTTTGCGTATTTTACAGGATCAGGAAATTCCATTAACGCAAATTCACGATTTATTCATTACTCACGCGCATTCTGACCACATCCTGGGCGCAGTATGGATCATCCGAATGATCGGGCAGCTTATAAACCGCGGAAAATACCAGGGAACGCTAAACATCTATGCAAAT
Source organism: uncultured Eubacterium sp. (assembly GCA_947385775.1). GTDB lineage: Bacteria > Bacillota > Clostridia > Lachnospirales > Lachnospiraceae > Eubacterium_J. Next base: position 15,933 of record CANDMI010000081.1, read on the forward strand.
AAAGAGGTGGCGGAAAATTTAAAGACGATCTGCAAAATTGTTTTGATGGAAAAAATCACACGCTTATTCGATGACAAGATGCAATGGAGATTCTTAGAGGATGGTAATTCCCATACTATATTGGGCAGGGAGGTCTCCTTTTTTGACATCCGATCTACAAAGCTTTTACAGTATGGTTTTCAGATCAGGCAGGAAGGAGTCTTTTTTTGCGGCGATGAGCCATTAAACGAGGCGTTTTACCAAAAGGCCAGGAATGCGCAATACTTACTGCATGAAGCCTTTTGCCTGTATTCGGAACGGGAACTGTTTAAACCGTACGAAAAGCATCACAGCACGGTTAAGGATGCATGCAGCCTGGCTGAAAAGCTGCATGTGAAAAACCTCCTGCTGATGCACACGGAAGACAGCCACATAGAAGAACGCAAACGCCTGTATCTGGAGGAAGGTAAAACCTGTTTTTCCGGCAATTTATTAATCCCGGATGATGGGGAAAGCATAACGATCAGGCATTAAGGCTTGCGCGGGCTTACGGGTTTACTTTGCATACGATCACTTTTATACGGTAATAAAATATCCCCGTATCCCGCGCTTAATCCTACTGTACTTCCAGCCTGTTCCCCGCAAGCTCTATTTTTATCGTGTCCCCGCTTTGCGCCTTGCCTGCAAGGATCGCCTTTGCCGCAAGCGTCTCTACCGTTTTTTGCAGATACCGCTTTAGTGGCCTTGCTCCGTAAACCGGGTCGTAGCCATTTTCTACGATAAACTGCTCCGCCTTAGGAGTCAATGCAACGCAAAGCTCACGGTCTGACAGCCTTTTATTCAAATCCGCCATCAACAGATGGATAATGTCGCTAATGTGTTCTTTGGTTAATGGCTTAAATAAGATGATCTCGTCCAGGCGATTTAAAAATTCCGGGCGAAAGCTTGCGCGCAGCTCATCCATTACGGCTTTTTCGCATTCCGGACAGATATCGCCGTTTGCGTCAATCCCATCCAGCAGGCTTGCGGAGCCTATGTTGGAGGTCATGATCAAAATGGTGTTTTTAAAATCCACGGTGCGCCCCTGTGAATCCGTAATACGACCGTCATCCAATACCTGCAAAAGCACATTAAACACATCCGGGTGCGCTTTTTCCACCTCGTCGAATAATACGACCGAATACGGTTTCCTGCGGACTGCCTCGGTCAGCTGGCCGCCTTCCTCATAGCCTACATATCCTGGAGGAGCTCCGATCAGGCGGGAGACGGAATATTTTTCCATATATTCGCTCATATCCAGGCGCACCATATTGTTTTCATCATCAAACAGGCTTTGGGCAAGCGCTTTTGCAAGCTCCGTCTTGCCAACCCCGGTAGGCCCTAAAAATAAGAAGGAGCCGATCGGCTTGGACGGGTCTTTGATTCCGGCCTTGGAACGGATAATGGCTTCTGTCACCTTCGTCACCCCTTCATCCTGCCCGACTACCCTTTTATGCAGCTCATCGTCTAAATGCAAAGTTTTGCTGCGCTCGCTTTCCGTTAATTTCGCAACCGGTATCCCCGTCCAGCGTGAAATGATCCTCGCGATCTCTTCCTCGCTGACGTTTTCATGCATCAGGGAAAATTCCTCGCTTTTTACCCTTCCCTCTTCGATTTCCAGCTGCTTTTGGATCTGCGGCAGCTTGCCATACTGCAATTCCGCCGCCTTGTTCAGGTCATATTCCTGTTTGGCCTGCGCAATTTCCTTTTTCACATTTTCCAAATCCTCACGCAGGCGATGCACTTTTTCCATTGACGTTTTTTCATTGTCCCACTGTGCTTTCATTGTCTGGAACTGGCTGTTTAACTCCGCAAGCTCCTTTTGAAGGTTGCCTAAGCGGTCCATGCTCAAGCGGTCTGTCTCTTTTTTCAGAGCCGTCTCCTCAATCTGCATCTGCATGATCTTGCGGTTTAGCTCATCCATCTCCGCTGGCATGGAGTCCAGTTCGGTTTTGATCAAAGCGCAAGCTTCATCCACCAGGTCGATGGCCTTATCCGGCAAAAAACGGTCTGAAATATACCGGTTGGACAAAACCGCCGCCGATACGAGCGCGCCGTCTGTGATCTTTACCCCGTGGAAAACCTCGTAACGCTCTTTTAATCCCCTTAAAATCGAAACCGTTTCCTCCACGGTAGGCTCATCCACCATAACCGGCTGGAACCGCCGTTCTAAAGCGGCGTCTTTTTCGATATATTCGCGGTATTCATCCAGCGTAGTCGCGCCGATACAATGAAGCTCCCCTCTGGCAAGCATCGGCTTTAGCATATTTCCGGCGTCTAACGCGCCATCTGTCTTTCCAGCGCCAACGATCGTATGCAGCTCATCGATAAACAGGATGATCTGCCCCTCGCTTTTTCGCACTTCGTCAAGGACAGCCTTTAACCTTTCCTCAAACTCGCCGCGGTATTTCGCCCCTGCAACGAGCGCGCCCATATCCAGCGCAAATAATTTTTTATCCTTAAGCCCTTCCGGAACGTCGCCGCGCACGATCCTTTGCGCCAGTCCTTCGATGACGGCTGTTTTTCCCACGCCAGGCTCCCCGATCAATACCGGGTTATTTTTCGTTTTGCGGGAAAGTATCCTTACCACGTTTCGGATCTCCCCATCCCGCCCAATGACCGGATCGGATTTTTGCTCTTTTGCCCGCGCCACCATATCATGCCCATATTTTTCCAGCGTATCGTACGTAGCCTCTGGATTGTCGGACGTGACGCGCTGGTTGCCGCGCACGGTAGATAACGCCTGCAAAAACCGCTCCCTTGTAATCCCGTATTCCTTAAAAATTTCTTTTAACGCTTTGTTTGGATATTTTAACAGGCTCAAAAACAGATGCTCCACAGACACATATTCATCGCCCATCTGCTTTGCTTCGTCCTCCGCGCTGATCAACGCCTGATTTAAATGCTGTCCGATAAAGATCTGCCCGCCGGACACCTTGACCCGTTCCTGTAAATGACGCAGCGCGTTGTCTACAAAATGCTCCTTTTGGATTTCCATCTTTTCGATCAGCTTTAAGATCAGCCCATCCTCCTGGCGCAGCAGCGCCACCAAAAGATGCTCCTGCTCGATTTCCTGGTTTCCATATTCATAAGCCAGCTTTTCGCAATCATTGACCGCTTCAATGGATTTTTGCGTAAATTTTTGTATGTTCATAACTTTCCCTCCTTTGATCAGATCAGTCCCCCTACGGGGTTTTGTGGCAAAGTTTTTTTGTTCTGGACACAATATAGCACAATTATTAGCGCTCGTCAAGTGTGAGCGCTAATAATTCTGTGAACTTTTTTTGAATACGCTCTAAGATTCTGGACTGTTGCTGAATTTGCCAAGCCGCTTTTAAAATTCACAATCGAGTAGGAGGAAATTTCTCTGAATGAGAAATTCCCGACCTCTCACACC